>PLZI01000030.1 GCA_003152095.1 Acidobacteriota bacterium
GGTCGCCGGCGCCGCCCGTGTCGACCCCCATCGCGATGTCGGGCGACTGCTTGTCGATCGTCAAGAGGACCGCGCACGTCTCGTAGTCAAATCCGTATTTCGCTCGCGTGTAGCCGATGTCGCGGATCGTCTCCCGCACGATGCCGGGGATGTCCACGTAAGTCTTCGTCGTGATCTCGCCCGCGATGAGCGCGAGGCCCGTCGTGACGAGCGTCTCGCACGCGACACGCCCGAGCGGGTCGTCCTTGAGGATCGCATCGAGAATCGCGTCTGAAATCTGGTCGGCGATCTTGTCTGGGTGGCCTTCCGTGACCGATTCCGACGTGAAGAGGCTGTGGTTCTTGCCCATCGTTCTACGCTCCCAAGCCGCTCTGCGGCGAAGCGCGGAGTTTAGCAGGGAGATCGGAGGCCCCGGGGCCGGAAAATGAGGAAGCGCGTCGTGCCGTAACGGCGGCGCTCGACGGGCTCGACTCCCCCGGGCGAGAGAACGCGGTCATCGCCGCGCTCATGGAACAGCCAGCCCCCCACGCGCACCAGCCCAAACAGAAGCTGAAGGTCCTCTTCGGAATTCTCTTCGAAAGGGGGATCGTGAAAGATCACGTCGAACGACGTGCGGTCATCGCGCACCGGGGGCGGCCCTTGAGCTTTCGAAGAGAAACGGGCCACGGATGTTTCTTCGACTCGAGCCCGATCTCCCGCTCCGAGAGCGTCGATATTCCTCCTGAGAGATCTCGCGACCTCACGATTCGATTCGACGAATGTCGCCCGTTCCGCCCCCCGCGAAAGAGCTTCCAGGCCATACGCGCCCGAGCCTGCGCAGGCATCCAGCACATTTGCCCCGGCGATCGCCGCTCCGAGAATGTCGAAAACGGCCTTGCGCGCGAGCTCGGTCGTGGGCCGGATGCCCTCCGGAACCTCCAGCCTTCGTCCGCGCCGGCTCCCGGCGGTGATGCGCACCACGCTCAGCGCCTGCGCGCGGGCGACGGTGCCGGCGGTCGCAGTCCCGCCACCGCGGGATCCTCGAAGAGCCGCGGCAGGTCACCGCGATACACGAAGATCCTCAGCTTGTAGCTCCCCTGCTCCCCTTCGATGCCGAGCTCCTCGAGCTCGAAGTCGTGATCCAGAGCGTCGTCGTGGACGATGCGATACCAGACGCCGTCGGACCGCCTCCGGAGAAACCCGCCGCGCTTCAGGGGCGTCGTATCCCACTTCGTTTCGGCGAGATCCTGCTTCTCGAACCGCCCCCGCAGGTCCTCCACCGCTCCGCGCGCTCGCCCCACGGCCAGGGGAAGCGAGGCAAGGTCGTCATACGTGTAGACGCGCGAGCCCCCGGCCGGATCGGCGACCTCGAGGGTGATGCGCCGGGCCTCCGCATCTCCGAGCACCGATCGTCCCGGATCCTCGACGTCTCTCGCGCGCACGGCGAGCGCCTCGAGACAAACCCTGCGCACGACGGCGATCTCCTCCTGCGAGATCGCCTTCCGATCGACGATCTGTTCGCCGCGGTAGCCGCGGACCCGCACGAGCGTTCCGTCGTCGAAGAGCGCCACGCGCTCCATCCCGATGCCCTGCCGGGACTCGAGCGCCGCGATGAGATGAGGATCGCGCTTCTCGGGCGTCGGCGTCGGAAGAGCCGTCGGTGTCGGAGCGGGCGATGGAGAGGGATCTGCCGCGAGCAGCACCGCGAGTAGCACGCCTCCCGTCATCGAGACTCCACTCCCGCGGCGCGCCTCAGGGCTTTCGGGAAGTTCAATCGCGACGCGACGGCGGCTCGCTCGGCGGCCGAGAGCGGCGCGAGGAGGCGCTTCCAGGAGATTTCTGCTTTCGGACGCGCTTCCGCCCCTCGTGCCTCGTCGAGGGATGCCGACGCGGCGACGTCGGCTGGTTTTTTCTTAGAAGGGAATAGGGGGCCCGCCCAGCCGGGAAGGACGTCGGCCAGAAGCCCGAGCTCCTCGATGAGCGCCGCCGCCCGCTCCCATTCACCTTCTAAGAAAATCTCTTCGAATCCCCTCCGCATCCGGTCACCGGACAGCGCCTGAAATGACCGAGCCTGTCGCGCCTTTTTCAGCGCAGCGAGGAACTCGCGATCCCACGAGAAACCGAACCGCACCGCGTATTTCACCGCGCGGTAGGCGCGCGTGGGGTCGTCGACGATCGAGCACGGGTGAAGCAGGCGAAGCATCTTCTCGGCGAGATCTCTGCGGCCGCCGAAAGGGTCGAGGACGTGTCCCGTGAGGCCGCGCTTCCCGACCCGGCGAGCCATCGAATGAATCGTGAAGTCCCGGCGGCCGAGATCGTCCTCGATCGTGGTCGTGCCGGTGACGACGGGCAGGCTCGCCGGCGACGGATACTCCTCGCGGCGCGTCGCCGCGACGTCCACGCGCAGGCCGCCCGGCGCTCGCAGCGTCGCCGTGCCGAATCGGGCGTGAGCCTTTTCGAGCGTCCACCCGGGCAGAGCGCCGAAACGTGTCGCAAGCTCCAGCGTGTTCGCGGCGGCCGCCTCCACGGCGAGATCCACGTCGCGGAGCGGACGCCCGAGGAGGAGGTCGCGAAGCGCGCCTCCGACGAGCCACAACCCCACCTCACGCCGGTCAGCGACCTCGCCCACGCGCGCGAGATGGACGCCGACCTCCTCAGCGGCGAACGTGGGCGCGCGCGCGCCGCCTTCGCTCATGGAGACGCCGGGTAGTTGTATCGGACGGACTTCGGCCCGAGCAATTTCTCGAGATCCGCCGTGAAATCGGGCGTCGGCCGGACCCAGAAGCGCTGGTCAATCTTCTGGAGCGTCGCCGCAAATTGACCTGGCCGGCGCATCTCTAGCGAGACGGGCATCGAGCCGGGGTACCTTCTCAGAATCTCTTCCATCGCCGATTCGTCAAAAGTGTCGAAGTTGGAGGGAGAGATCAATACCTCTCGCGCCGCTTGTTCGCGCATGCCCTCGAGCGGCTGAATCTCACGCGCGATGACCTCGATCGGCATGCCGGCGGACTCGCCTTCCGATGGATCGTGCGTCGCGCCGCCCGGCGCCATGGACATGCGCACGGTACCCGTGACGAGGACGGGCCGCCCCGGCGCGAGCCACGAGCCGACGCGTTCGAGGAGACTCGCGAAAATCGTGACTGGCACCGAGCCGGTCAGATCCTCGACGACCGCCTTTGCCATCATCTTCCCCTCGTTCTGGCCTTTCTTGATCTGGTTTTTCTTGATCGCCCCGACGAGGCCCACGAGCTTCACCTGCGCGTCGAGCCTGTCGCGAAGCGTCTCGCACGTGACGTCGCCGAACATCCGGATCTCGTCCTCGAATCGCGCGAGCGGGTGGCCCGTGATGTAGAAGCCGAGCGTCTCCTTTTCGTAGCGGATCTTCTCGTCGACGCTCCACTCCGGCTTGTCGGGAAAGTGGTCCTCGACCTGCATCTCCTTCGGGACGTCGAAGAGGAGACTCTGACTCGACGACGCGGCCTCGCGCGCCGCCGCCGCAACGTCGATCGCATGATCGAGCCCGTCCAGGAACGCCGCCCGGCTCTTCCCGAGAGAATCGAAGCAGCCCGACTTGACGAGGGCCTCGATGACCCTCCGGTTGTTCAGGCGCAGGTCGACGCGCGAGCAGAAATCCGTGAGGGACTTGAACGGACCGTCGCCCGTGCGCGCGGCGAGGACGGAAGCGACGGCCCCCTCCCCGACGCCCTTCACGGCTCCGAGGCCGAACCGGATCGCCGGTCCGTCCGGCGTGAACGAGAGATCCGAGGCGTTCACGTCCGGCGGCAACACGGGGATCTTCATGTCCCGGCAGGTGTTCACGTACTTCACGACGTCGTCCGAGCTGCCCGAGCTGGCCGTGAGCGTGGCCGCGAGGAACTCCACCGGGTAATGCACCTTCATCCACGCGGTGCGATAGGCGAGGAGTGCATAGACGACGGAGTGCGACTTGTTGAAGCCGTAGCGGCCGAACGGCAGAATGAGCGCCCACAGCTCCTCGGCCTTCTTCTTCGGCGTGCCGTTCGCAACGGCCTTCTTGATGAACTTGGCGCCCTCGGCCTTGAGCAGCGCCTCGTCTTTCTTGCCGATGGCTTTGCGGAGCTTGTCGGCCTCGCCCGGCGTATACCCGGCCACCGCGCGCGCCGCGAGCATGACTTGCTCCTGGTAGACGAGGACGCCGTAGGTGTCCTTGAGGATCGGCTCGAGCTGCGGCAGCGGGTAATCGAACTTCGTGCCCCGGCGCCGCTGGATGTAGACCTCGACGGTTCCGGCGTCGAGCGCGCCCGGACGGTAGAGGGCATTGAGCGCAGCGAGATCGTCGAACACCTCGGGCTTCACGCGGCGGAGGAGGTCGCGCATGCCGGACGACTCGAACTGAAAGACGCCGTCCGTCCGCCCGTCCGCGAAAAGCCGGTATACCTCGGGGTCGTTGAGCGGGATTGCGTCCAGGCTCGGGCGTTTCCCCTCTTTCTTCTCCACGAAGCGCAAGGCGTCGTCGAGGATCGTCAGCGTGATGAGCCCGAGGAAGTCCATCTTGAGAAGGCCCATCCGGTCGACGGACTTCATCTCGAACTGCGTCGTGATCTCGTCATTGCTGTTGCGGTAGAGCGGCAGGTATTCGACGAGGGGCCTCGGCGCGATGAGGACGCCCGCCGCGTGGACGCCCGCGTGGCGCGACACGCCCTCGAGCCGCTCGCCCAGATCGAAAAGGCGCCGGTACGTCTCGTTGTCGCGGAGCGCGTCCGCCAGCTCCTTCACGTCGCGCCGCGCCTCGGCGAGCATCGTGGGCTTGCCGGGGTTCGCCGGAATGAGCGAGCAGAGGCGGTTAATCTCGGCGAGCGGAACGTCCAGGACGCGGCCCACGTCGCGAATGACGGCCCGCGCCTTCATGGAGTTGAACGTGATGATCTGGCCGACGTTCTCGCGCCCGTACTTCGTTCTCACGTACTCGATGACCTCGCCGCGGCGGCGCTCGCACAGGTCGACGTCGATGTCGGGCATCGAGACGCGGTCGGGATTCAGGAAGCGCTCGAAAAGAAGGTCGTAGCGGAGCGGATCGACGTCCGTGATTCCGAGCGACCACGCGACGAGCGAGCCCGCCGCGCTCCCGCGCCCCGGCCCCACGGGAATGCCCTGGTCCTTCGCGTACTTGATGAAGTCCCACACGATGAGGAAGTAGCTCGAGAGGCCCATCTTCCGAATGACGGAGAGCTCCCAGGTCAGGCGCTCGTCGTAGTCGTGCCGGGGATGCCGGATCCGTCCCTGTTCGAAGAGGCTCGCGAGAAGCTCGAGTCGGCGCTCGAGGCCCTCTTTCGCGAGGTCTTCGAGATACACCTCGGGCGTCCGGTCGCCGGGGACGGGAAACCTGGGAATCTTGAGCCCCGTGTCCACGATGACGCTCGGCGTGATGCGCTCGGCGATCGCGGCCGTGTTCTTCACCGCCTCGAGCGTGAGCGGGCGGAACACGTCGCTCATCTCCTCGGCGCTCTTCACGTAGAACTCCGAGTTGTAGAACTTCATGCGCTTCGCGTCGTGGAGCGTCTTCCCCATCCCGATGCACAGGAGGACGTCCTGGGCTGCGGCGTCGTCGCGCGTCAGGTAGTGCGCGTCGTTCGTGGCGACGGGCGGAATGCCGGTCTCCGAAGAGAGCCGCAGAAGGTCGGGCAGGATCTGCTTCTGCTCCGGGAGGCCGTGATCCATGAGCTCGATGAAGTAACGGTCCTTCCCGAAGAGGTCGCGATACTTCAGGGCCGTCTTCTTCGCGCCGTCGTAGTCGCCCATCCGGAGCCGCTTCGAGACCTCCGAATTCAGGCAGCCCGAGAGCGCGATGATCCCCTCGTGATACTTCTCGAGAAGCTCCCAGTCCATGCGCGGCTTGTAATAGAAGCCGGACAGGAACGCCTCGGACACGAGCCGCGCCAGGTTCCGGTAGCCGTCCGGCGTCTCGACGAGGAGCGTCAGGTGGTAGTTGTTTCCCTCGCCGTCGAACGTCTTCACGTTCTCGCGATCGAGGCGTGACCCGGGCGCGATATACGCCTCGACGCCGAGGATCGGCTTGATGCCGGCCTCGAGCGCGGACGTCTGAAGCTCGTACGCCCCGAACATGTTCCCGTGGTCGGTGACCGCCACGGCATCCATCCCGGACGCCTTCACCTGCTTGATCAGGTCCTTGAGCCGGTTCGCGCCGTCGAGAAGGGAGTACTGCGTGTGCAGGTGAAGGTGGACGAAGTCTCCGGACATCCCGCCAGGGATTGTAGTGCGCTCCTCCCGGGCAATAATCCCGGGCTGGCGGGACGACGTGCTCCACTACTACCCGTCGGATGCGGGGATCTGATCGGGCCAATGAGCCGCACGAAGAGCTGGAGAGGCGCTCGGATCTACACGGTCGGCCACTCGACACGAACGCTCGACGAGCTGGTCGCGCTGCTTCGAGCGTTCGACGTCTCCGTGCTGGCGGACATCCGGACCATCCCCCGATCGCGGCACAACCCCCAGTTCAACGGCGATGCGCTTCGATCGGCTCTTCGCTCGCGGCGCCTTCGCTACGTACACCTCCCGGAGCTCGGAGGTCTGCGCTGGCCACGTAAGGATTCATCCAACACGGGGTGGCGCAACGCCAGCTTCCGGGGGTTCGCCGACTACATGCTGACCGAGGATTTCGAGACCGGGCTCGCGAAGCTGCACGCGCTGACCGCGGAGGGCAGCGTCGCTCTGATGTGCGCGGAGGCCGTGCCTTGGCGTTGCCATCGCTCCCTCGTCGCCGACGCACTGACGGCCCGCGGAGCCCATGCGGAGCACATCACCAGCGCCAAGCGCTCGATCCCGCACCGCGTGACGGCGTTCGCCGAGGTAAAAGGCACACGCGTCACGTATCCCGGCGAGGTCAGGCCGGGATGACCAGGACCGGCCGTCCGGCGGTCCGGACGACCTCGGGTGAGGCTTAATCACGTACGTGATCACCTGGAAAAACTTCGGCATCCGTTGGCGTTACTTTCTCTCCGGGGGGATACTGGTCTCCCGCGCCGTTCCTCGTGACCCCCCGCGCGGCGACGCGGGCGGAGGGATACCATGGAGCGCTCCGAGACGGCCCTGCTCGAGAGTGCGGCCGACCCGCTTCCCGTCCTCGCGGACGCCCTTTGCATGCTGCCCGCCGATGACGCGGCTCCTCCCGAGCCCGGCGCTGCCCTTGCCCTGGTCTCAGCCGCCGAGCGCGCCCTCGCCGCCGGCACCGTCCCGGCCGAAACGTGGCACCGGTACCTGGACCGGACCCGCCGCCGCGAGTTCCTGCTCGCCCTGCCCGACGCGGCAGCGCGCACGCGCTGGGCGGAGACCACCTTCGGCGCGATCCGGGCTTCGGGATACTCCCTGGCAACGCTCCTTTCGCAGCGCGTCGCCGCCCACCCGGACAGGGTTTTCCTTCAGGCGTCCCCCCGGCCCGAAGCGCCGTGCTGGACGTACGCCCAGACCGAGCGGCGCTTGCGGGGGATCGCCGCCGCCCTCGCCTCCCTGAGCGAAGGTCCGCCCCGCGTGGCGATCGTCGCCGAGAACAGCCTCGACTCCGCCTGCTGCGACCTCGCCTGCCTCGTCCACGGCATCTTCGTCGCGCCCCTCGCGCCCCATCTCCAGGTTTCGGAGCTGACGTCGCTCCTTCAGCGGCTCGGCGCGAATCTCGTCCTCGTCGACACCGCGGACCAGCTCGCGAAGGTGGAAGCCGTCGCGGCCCGGCTCTCGAGCCCCGTTCGTCCGGTTCTCCTCGATGCGGCTGCCCGCCTGAAACGCGGCACCGCCGCCGTTCTCGGCGAGGAGGTCGGGAAGCTGGGAGCGGAGGAGATGGATCAGGCGCTTCGGGCGCTCTCCCCTTTCGGCCTCGACGAGGCGGCCACGGTCCTCTTCACGTCGGGGAGCACCGGGGCCCAGAAGGGATTCGCCTTCTCGCCCTTCAACCTGCTCACGAAACGCTTCGCGCGCGCGGCAGCGCTCCCATTCGTCGGCGAAGGGGAGGTGCTTCTCTGCTATCTGCCCCTTTACCACACGTTCGGGCGTTACCTGGAATTGCTCGGCACGCTTTTCTGGGGCGGAACGTACGTCTTCGCCGGGAACCCCTCGCTGGAGACGCTCCTGGCCGGCCTGCGCCAGGTCCGCCCCACCGGGCTGGTCAGCATCCCCGCGCGATGGCAGCAGCTCCACGAACGCTGCCAGAATCGGCTGGGCGCCGTGGCCGGGCCGGAGGAGGAAGCGGCGGCCGTGCGGGAAGTGACGGGCGGGCGCCTCTCCTGGGGGCTGTCGGCGGCCGGCTTCCTGGAGCCCGCGGTCTTTCGCTTCTTCGAGCGTAGCGGCATCGCCCTTTGCAGCGGCTTTGGAATGACGGAGGCCACCGGCGGCATCACGATGACACTGCCCGGTCTCTACGAGGACGGGACTGTCGGCGTCCCGCTGCCGGGGATCCGCGTCCGTCTGGGCGAGGACGGGGAGCTTCTCATCGCCGGCCCGTATGTCGCCCGCGACATCGATGAGAGGGAGACGGCAGGCGCCGGGGAGCGATGGATCGGGAGCGGTGACATCTTTCGCGTGCGACCGAGCGGCTTTCTCGAGATCATCGACCGGGTCAAGGACATCTACAAGAATAGCCGGGGCCAGACCGTGGCCCCGAGGCGCGTGGAGCAGCTCTTCGAGGGGGTTCCCGGCATCCGGCGGACGTTCCTCGCCGGCGACGGGCGCGACGACAACGTCCTGCTCATCGTGCCGGATCTGGAGGCCCCGCTCCTCGCCGAGCTCACGTCCGAGGAAGAACGGCAGGCCTACTTCGCTCGCATCGTGGCCGAGGCGAACCTGGACCTGGCGCCGCACGAGCGTGTCGTCGGCTTCGCCGTCCTCGACCGCGACTTTTCCCTGGAGCGGGGCGAGCTGACGCCGAAGGGGAGCTACAGGCGCAAGGCCATGGAGGAGAGCTTTCGGGACCTCCTCGCCTCGCTCTATCGCGGCACCGCCGTGCAGCTCGAGGGCAAGGACCTGCAGGTCCGCGTGCCGCGGTGGCTGCATCGCGATCTCGGGATCCTGGAAGGAGACCTCGTCCTCGGGGAAGACGCTCTCGAGGACCGGCGGCGAGGTCTCACGCTGACCCTCCGCCGGTCGGAGGGCAAGGGCACGGTTCGCGTCGGCGATCTGGAGTACACCCTCCAGGGCAGCCTCCTCGACTTCGGTCTTCTCGTCCACCAGCCGCTCCTCTGGCTCGGCAACACTTCGCTGGCAGCCTTCTGTCCGGTGAAGGAAGGGTGGGACCTTCCGCTCGGCGCCTTCTCGCCCCGCGTGAGGCTGCCGGCTTACGGACGCCCGCCAGCGGGTGTATCCGTTCCGGGGCGGATCTCGTCCCCCGAGCTCGCAACCTTTCACGAGAGCATCTGCGAGGCGCTCTTCGGAGGGCGCGAGGAGTCTCTGCGAGCCGTCGCCGATCTCGAGGAACGGCTTTCCGGCGCGGACGCGATGACGGCGGTGGCGCTGAGACGGCGGCTCGAGGCGCTGGCTCGGCACCCTTCGGCCGAGGTTCGCTGCGAGGCGTTCCGTATCCTCGTTCTCGACGATCCGGCCCCCGGTGCCGCGTCCGAAATGGAGAGCTTCCTCGACTCGGGGCTTCCGTTTCTCTCGGCCGAGAGCGTCGAGAAGATCGCGCAGGCCGGCCTGCCGGGGGAAAGGCTGGCCGTCCTACGCCGGCGGCTGCACGGCTACCGAACTCGTCTTCCGCGTCCCCTTCCGCCCATGCAGGCGGATCTCCTCTCCGACGTCTTCAACCTCCTCGTGCGTCACATCCGGAGGCACCGCGAGGATTACGTGGCGGTCCGCTCCGAGCTGGCCTGGTGGGCGCTGGAGGAGACGGACCCGCGCGTGGCCCGCATGGCGGCCCGCCTGCTGGACGAGCTGTCGGAGTGGTACCAGCAAGGCCTGCCGTCGCGCGCTTCTTTCAAGGGGACGCTCGCGTTCCACGAGGGGCTCGCTTCCGGGGAGCGCGAGCGAATCGAGCAGCTCTTCGACGAGACGGGTTTCCTGGAGGAGTCGCTGGAGCTGGCGTGCGGCGAGACGGTGACGCCGGGAGACCTCGGCCCGGCGGGGATCTGGATCGCGCCCGTTGCCAGGGTGAGACAGCACCAGCTCTACCGCGCCGGCATCAACACGCAATCAGGCCGGCATCACGACCTGCTGCTCATCGTCGGCGACGATCTCGACCTTCAGGCCGTCCGCCAGACGAAGCTCTGGATGGAGGCTCTCGCTTCCCCGGCGCAGGGGGAGCCCGTGGTGCCCGCCTTCGGTTGCTTCCGGCCGAAGCTCGGCGCCCTCTCGGTGGGCTGGATCGACGAACCGACGCTCGCCATGCGGCTCTGGGAGCTGGCGCGACCCACGCCCGAACAGGGGACGGCCGCGGCCGGGTGGCGAACCCTCTTCGTGAGGGCGCTCGCGGCCTTCTTCTCGGCCTGGGAGGCGAGCGGGCGGCGGCTCGTGCCCGGAGCCGTCTCGCCCGCGAACGTCGTGGTGCCCGGGGACGATTTCCGCGAGGGGACCGTCCTTCTCTCGCTCGCCGGGCATCGGCCTTACGAAGGGCCGTGGTCGCTCGTCGGCCCGATGGTTGGGAACTTCTTCGAGGAGACGTTCGCCCTTTACCCGCGTTCGAGCGCGACGCTCCGGCGTGGCTGGATCGCCGACGCCTGCGTGGAGGCGCTGGGGCTGGAAGGTGCGCGGGAGTTCCTCGAAGAGCTTTCGCGCACACCGCGCAAGGACGCTCCGGAGGGCGCTGCCGGCGTGCTCTTCGAGGAGCTGCCTGCCGAGAGGCAGTGGCTCGATGCCGCGTTCCATCCGCCGCTGGCTCTTCTCTCGGCCATCCAGCGGTTCGTGGCGTGGGAGGCGCTCGAGCCGGAGGCCCCGCTTTCCGCCCGGGAGGCGATGACGCGAGGCCTCGAGCGCGTCTACCGGCTGGACCGCTTTCCGGAGATCGTCCGGTACCACCTTCACCGGGAGACCACGTTCGCCCGGTCGGACCTCCCCGCGCGGCAGGCCTTCGACGCGCTTCTCATCGCGATGTTCCGGCGGCCGGGCGTCTGGCCCGCACAGATGGTGGAGCTGGCCGAAGTCCAGGCCGCCCTCGGAAGCGCCGAGGAGCGCCTCGCGTTCGGCCGGCTGGTCTTCCCCGACTCCGCTCCGGACAAGGACGTGGCGCTCGCGGCCGTGGGCGAAGGCGGGCGGCATCTGGTCGCCACGACGCACACGGTCGACCGCACCGGAGCGCGCTACACCGTGAGAGATCCGCACGACCCGGCCGAGCTCGGGCACCTGGTTCAGCTGCTGGTGAGGTCCGGAGTTCCCCGCGCCTACTCGGAAGGGCACTGCCATCTCGTGACCCTGGACGCGCGGGAGCGCGTCGTCGCGGGCGTCGCGTACTCCCTGCTTCCGGGGTCGGCGGCACAGCTCGACGGGGTTGCCGTCACCCCGGCGCTCCGGGGCCGCGGCCTCTCGTCCGCTCTCCTCAACGACCTCTGCGCGCGCCTGCGCGGGCTCGGCGTGGACGTCCTGACGCGGCATCTCGCCTTCCGCGACATCCCCCTGGGCCACGCCTGGCGGTATGACAGGCGCTGGCGCTGCCTCGTCCGGCCGTGCCGGGCGCTTCCGGAGACGTGAGCGGGCGAACCGGCGAAGATCACCGGACGCCGCGTCGCCCCCGGCCGATCGAGAGGAGCGCCGAGGCCGCCGCGAACAGGGCGGCCGCGGCGTAGGCCCAGCGAAGCCCGGCGGAGAAGGCCGCCGCCTCCGAGGGGCCGAGCTCCGGCGCCTTGAGGACGCTCGCCGGAACGGCGGCGTAGAGAACCGCCCCCGCCGCCGCGACGCCGAGGACCATCCCGACGCTGCGTGAGGTGCCGAGGAGGCTCGACACGACGCCGAGGTGCTCGCGTGGCGCGGCGCCCATCACCGCGCTGTTGTTCGGCGACTGGAACGTCCCCGTCCCGAGGCCGAAGACGACGAGGCAGAGGATCACGGGGAGGATCCCGCCGTCTCCGGGCCTCGCGGCGAACAGAAGGCACGCCAGCGCGCAGACCGAGCTGCCGCCCGCCGCGAGCGCCACCGTGCCGATCCGGTCCGACAGCGCGCCCGCGAAGGGCGCCACGGCGAGGATGGTGAGCGGGAAGGCCGTCAGGACGAGGCCGACGCGCGCCGGCCCCTCGTGCAGGACGCGAGAGAGAAAGAACGGCGTCACGAAGACGACGACGTACTGGGCCATGAAGTTCAGAACGGCGGCGAGGCACCCAAGGCCGAGCGGGGCGCTCCGGAAGAGACGAAGGTCGAGGAGCGGCTGCGGAGCCCGGCGCTCGATCGCGACAAACGCGACGCCGAGGAGGACGGCGGCGGCGAGAAGCGCGGCGGCGACGGCGTCGACGCCGCCCTGCTGAATGCGGTTAACCGAGAGCAGAAACGTCGAGAGCGCGCCGAGGACGGCGAGCGCGCCCGGCACGTCGATCCGTCCCGGCTCGCCCCGAAGGTCCGGCAGGACGCGCCGCGCGAACGCGAAGGCGGCGAGCCCGACCGGCAGGTTCACGAGAAAGACGGCGCGCCAGCCGAACGCCGCCGCGAGGAAGCCCCCGAGGCTCGGCCCCACCGCGAGGCCCACGGAGATGCTGCCGGCGAAGAGGCCGATGACCCGTCCCCGGTCGGCGGCCGGGAACGTCCCGGTCAGGATGGCGAGCGGAACCGACGACATCATTCCGGCCGCGAGACCCTGCAGCGCCCGGAACCCGACGAGCGCGTGCAGGGCCGGGGCCACCGCGCAGAGAACCGACGCCGCCACGAAACCGAGGAGGCCGGCGAGGAAGACGCGCCGATAGCCCCAAATGTCCCCCAGCCTCCCGAAGAAGAGGATGAGGCTTCCCGCCGTCACGAGGTAGAGCATCGGCACCCACTGCGCCGCCGCGAGACTCGCCGAAAAAGACCGCGCGATCGTCGGAAGAACGACGTTGACGACGCTCGCATCGATCGGACCGAGAATCGAGCCGAGCATGACGGCGGCGAGGATCGCCCGCCGTCGGGACGGGTCGGGGCCGGCCAGCTCGGGTCTCACGGACGCCTCCAGGGGAGATCATCCCCGAAAACCGCGGCCCGCCGCGGAGGTCGCGGAAGCGCCGCCCCGCGCCCGCAACGGCGCCGCCGGTCTCGAGCTCGTTCTTCGGAACGTAGAAGGCCCGCCGGAGGAGCCTGCCTGACGGGCGGCGCGAATATAATGACGTCAGCTCCAAGAGCCGAGGAGGGAAGACGATGAAGCAGTTTCTCCAGGTGTTCCTTTGCACATTGATTCTCGGGGGCATGGTCTCGCTCGGATGCAAGAACAAGGAGGGCACCGTGGGAACGACAGCCCAAAACGCCGCTCCAGCGCCGGTGGCTGTTCCCGCGACGACGTCGGCCAGTCCAGCGCCTCCCGCGCCTGCCGGCGCATCGATCGATACCACCTCGAAGCTTGCCGCCGCCGAGTGGGCGATCAAGCAGGACGCCATCAAGAACGACCCGGACGGCCAGTGGGCCATCAGCGCGACGGCGTCCTCCACCTATGGAGATGCGCAGGGCAACGCCAGCTGGTCGGCCAACCAGGTGACCGGATTCCCAAACGTCGAGAAGTTCGGAGACGACGGCAGGGCCTGGGCGCCAAAGACGCCGGACACCGGAATCGAATGGCTCGACGTGAAATTCCCGAAGCCGGTCCATGCCACGGAGATCCGGATACGCGAATCGTGCGGCTCGGGCGCCGTCATCAAGGTGGAACTGATCGATGAGCAGGGTGCGGCGCACACGGCCTGGGCCGGCAACGACCCGACGACGGGCCTGAACTACCTGATCGTCAAGTTGCCGAAGACCGAGTATAAGACGAGCAACGTCAAGGTGACGCTGGCGACCAACGTCATCCCCGGCTGGAACGAGATCGACGCGGTTCAGCTGGTCGGCAAGGATCAGTAAACCTCACTCCCACTCGATCGTGCCGGGAGGCTTCGACGTGCTCCCTCATCGTCGGCCTCCCCGGCCTATCGCTGCGAGGAATTGAGCCCGGGCCGCTGCGACGCTCGCGTTCTAGCGCCCAAAGGTGATTTTTATTCTCTGCTCTGACGAGTTCTTCGTGTCTCCTGTCACGTTCGCAGAGACGATACCGACGTCGAGCTGAAGCCCTCCACTAGCCGATTGCTTCACGGTGAAAGCCAAATCCAGCGTCAGGCTTTTGGCCTCTAGCGGCGGTTTTCCGCTTTCAGCAGTTCTAACCGCTTGGGCCGCCGCTTGGATGAACCCCACGATGCTGTCTGCGGCCGTCGGTGGCGATACAAACGCTGGTTTGGCCTCTGACTTCGGCTTAGGCGGAATCAGCGTTAGGACAAGCTCCTGCGAGGCCGAGGCGCCCGGGCCGCCGCCGAAACTTATAAATAGCACTTTCACCTTTCCCGTCGCGTCTTTTTCGGCCTGCGTATGAAGGGTGAGTTGAACACTCTGCAGCGGCGGAAGGCTGGAAGCGGCTAGAACGTCTTGAGCTCGTTGAAGCGCTCCTTGAACCTCTATGAGCACGCTGTCGAGGGACGTCCCAGAGGCAGGCTTCGCAGTCTGCGCGCCGGATGTGGCACACGAAAGCAACGGAAGCACTGCGGCTACAGCGCATAGGAATCTCATGAATATGCTCCTTTCGCCAGAAGCTCCTGGCCTGAAACCAAATGCCTCCACTCGCGCCTCCCGGCCTCACTCCCACTCGATCGTGCCGGGAGGCTTCGACGTGACGTCGTAGACGACGCGGTTCACGCCGCGCACCTCGCCGACGATGCGGCGCGAGGCACGGTCGAGGAGGTCGTGCGGCAGGCGCGCCCAGTCGGCCGTCATGAAGTCCTCCGTCGTAACCGCCCGCAGGGCCACGACGTTCTCGTACGTGCGGCCGTCACCCATGACTCCCACGGTCTTGACGGGCAGGAGCACCGCAAACGCCTGCGAGGTCGTCTCGTAGAACCCGCCCGAACGCAGCTCCTCCATGAAGATCGCGTCCGCTTCCTGCAGGATGCACACGCGCTCCTTCGTGATCTCGCCGGGAATCCGGACGGCGAGGCCGGGCCCCGGGAAGGGATGCCGGCTCAGCATCTCCTTCGGAATCCCCAGCTCCTCGCCGAGGCGTCGCACCTCGTCTTTGAAGAGCTCGCGGAGCGGCTCGAGCAGGCGGAACCCGAGCTTCTCGGGCAACCCACCCACGTTGTGGTGCGTCTTGATGACCGCCGAGGGGCCTTTGATCGAAACGGACTCGATGACGTCGGGATAGAGAGTGCCCTGCAGCAGCCACTCGGCGCCGTCCACCGCCTTCGCGTTCTCGGTGAAGACGTCGATGAAAAGCCCTCCGATGATCCTTCGTTTCCGCTCGGGCTCCCCCACGCCCGCGAGGGCTGCCAGGAATCGCTCCGACGCGTTGACTCCGGTGACGGGCAGGCCGAGGTGGCGGAAAGCTTCCAGCACCTGTCGCCCCTCGTCCTTGCGCAGGAGGCCCGTATCCACGAAGACGCCTCGAAAGCGCTCCCCCACCGCCTCGCGGGTCAGGACGGCCGCCACCGTGGAGTCCACCCCTCCCGACAGTGCACCGAGGACGAGGCCGTGCTTCACCTCGTTCCTCAGGCGCGCCACGGTCGCGTCGCGAAATCCCGCCATCGTCCACGTGGGCTTGGCTCCGCACACGTCGTAGAGAAAATTCTCGAGCATCTGGGCGCCGTGTTCGGAGTGGTGAACCTCCGGGTGGCCCTGGATTCCGTAGAGGCCGCGTGCCGCGTCTTCGAAGGCGGCGACGGGAGCGTTTTCCGTATGCGCGGTGACGGCGAAGCCCACGGGGGCCGTCTCGACGTGATCGCCGTGGCTCATCCAGATCGTCTCGACCGGCCCGAGGCCGCGGAAAAGGCTCCCGCCGCTCACGGAGACGAGGGCGCGGCCATATTCGCGGCCGGGCGCGCTCCCCACCCGGCCGCCGAAGCGTTGCGCGATCCACATCATCCCGTAGCAGAGACCCAGGACGGGGACGCCGAGGTCGAAGAGCTTTTCGTCTCCCCGCGGAGCTTCCCTGTCGTAGACGCTCGACGGCCCGCCCGAGAGGATGATGCCCTTCGGCGCGAGTTGCGTGATTTCCTCGGCCTTCGCGTCGAATGGCAGGACGACCGAGCGGACCCGGGCCTCGCGGATCCGCCGCGCGATCACCTGCGTGTACTGGGAGCCGAAGTCGAGAACGACGACGGTATCGGACCTGGCATTCACGCCGGCGAGTATACGGACGGCGGCGCGACCTCTCAGGAGGGCTTCCGCAGCCGCGCGATCAACGCGCGCGGGACCGCCACGAGACCGGCCACGACGAGCCCCGCCGCCATGGCCGCGAACGACGCGAGCGCCACGAGCAGCGGCCCGACGTTGACTCCGCCTGGCAGCTCCCCGCCATGCGCGACGCGGTGCAGGGAGACGCCGGCGCCCAACGCGAAACACGCCGTGCTCACGAAGAAGGCCCATCGGCTTTCCGGAGGCACCGAGGTGGCGGTCCGCCGCGCCTGGCCGCGCGACCACAACGGCGCCGCCGCCGACACGCCAAGATCGGCGAACAGAAGGAGAAGGCCGGACATGAGGTAGGGCGGAATGAAAAGCACGATCGACGCCGCGATGAATCGGACCAAGGGCCGCTTCGAGAGGGCCGAGCCGAGCGCGTCGGCGAGAATCGGATACGCCACGAAGGACTCGATCGCGTGCGGATGCGCCGCGAGAAACGCGACGAGGACGAGGACGAAGCCACCGGGCGCCACGAGAAGAAACGCACGCGCCGTGCGGAACATCGCTAGAGCGCCGCGTGCGAGAGCGGCGCCGCCGCGCCCCAGAGCGCGAGAACGCGTTTCACGTAGTCGCGCGTCTCGCGATATGGCGGCACGCCGCCGAACTCCTCCACGGCGTTCTCTCCGGCGTTGTACGCGGCGAGAATGAGATCGGCGTTCGTCTCGCCGAACCGCACGGCGAGCTCGGCCAGGTAAGCGGCGCCTCCTCCAATGTTGTCCCGCGGGTCGAACGGCCGCTTCACGCCGAGGCGCCGAGCCGTGGCCGGCATGAGCTGCATCAGCCCGCGCGCCCCTTTTCGCGAGACGGCCCATGACACGAAGTTCGATTCCACGCGGATGACCGCGGCGAGGAGAGCGGGGTCGATGCGATGCTGCTTCGCCGCCTCGAGGATCTGGGAAGAAAAGGGGGACGAGGGAATAAGGCCTGAAGAAGAAGAGGGAGAGAGAGTTTCCGAGAAGGCGCGGACAGAGCGCTTCTCCTTGGCGAGCGGGTCGGTCGCGACGCCTCCGGGGGCGCTCTCGGGGACCGGCAAGGGACGCTCGTATTCGTCGTCCACGATGCGCTCGACGATGTCGAGCGGTATCGTCATGGTGCCGCCGCCCACGAGCCCGAGCGTGAGCCGGTCGTCGCCGACGACCTCGTAGCTCGCCACCCGAAGGTGCCGGCCGTCCTCGAAGACGACGAGGGTGGCGGCACACGGGCGGGACACGCCAAAGAGCAGGAAGAGCCAGCCCCCCACGAGAGAAAGGCGATGCAAGATGAACCGGTGATTTTTCTTAGAAAGTGAATGGACCGCTGGCATCGCGTCACGCTCTCGGGTGAGTGCGGTCATAGACCTTGCGCACGTGCGAGCGCGAGACGTGCGTGTAGATCTCCGTCGACGCGATGTCGGCGTGGCCGAGCATCATCTGCACGGCGCGCAGGTCGGCGTCGTTGTCCACGAGGTGCGTCGCGAACGCGTGCCTGAGGACGTGAGGCGACACGGCGGCCGCCGGCAGTCCCGCTTTCCGCGCGGCGGCTTTCAGCGCCAGGAAGATCGTCTGCCGCGTGATCGGCTTTCCGCGCGCGCCGGGGAAGACCCATCGTCCCGCCGCGCCCGGCTTCCCGGCGCGAACCGTCTCGAGGTACCGCGTGACCCAGCGGGCCGAGGAGTCGGCGATCGGCACGACCCGCTCCTTCGCGCCTTTTCCGCGCACGACGAGGAACCCCTCCGGAAGACGCAACGCCTCCACGGGGAGCGTCGCGAGCTCGGACACGCGCAGGCCGCACGCATAGAGCAGCTCGAAGAGCGCCCGGTTTCGGAGGCCGCGCGGCGTCGCCACATCCGGCGCGTCGAGGAGCCGCGTCACGTCTTCGGGCGAGAGAATTTTGGGAAGCATCGCCCAGCGGCGAGCGTTCGTGAGGTCGGCCGTCGGGTCCGCCTCGAGCATCTTTTCCGCCGAGAGGAAGCCGTAGAGGCCGCGCAGCGCCGACGTGACCCGGGCGAGCGTGCGGGGCGACATCCCATCCGCGCGCCGGACGCCGAGAAACGCCACGATATCGCCGCGCGTGACGCGGCTGGCGTCGGTCCGCGAGGAGGCGAGGAAATTCCCGAATCCCTCGAGATCGCGGCGATAGGCTTCCAGCGTGTTCGCGGCGAGGCCCTTCTCCGCCGAGAGATAGTCGAGAAAGAGCGGGAGGTGCCTTTGAAAGAACACGCCGGCCGGCGCTTTGGCAGGAGATCCCGAATTCACTGAACGATTCTACGTACGTGGCGCCTTCCGCGTCGCGCTCAGGTGCCCCGGACCTGCTCGCGGGCGGGGGCGCCGGCAGGGGTCGAATCCGGCAGGGCCGAAAGCACCGTCCGGATCTCGGCCTCCGAGAGGACATGGTCGGAGGCCTTCGCGGCTCGATAGAGCACGGCCACCCGCTCCGGCGTCGGATCGATGGCACGCTCCCGCAGCCAGAAAAACACGTTTGACTCGCCGGACATCGGGCCCACTTCGATCACCTGCGTGAGACCCACCATTCCCGCGGGCACGCCGGAGTAAACGCGGTCCGCGAGCCAGTCGTCGCCTTTCGCGCGTGCCTTCACGATCGCCGCGGCATGGACGCCCGTCCCGGTTCGGAAGGCATCGCGCCCCACCACGGGATATCCATCGGGAATCGGCACCTTCAAGTACGCCGAGATCTTCCCGACATACGTGGCCAGAGCAGACAGATCGCGGTCGATCCAGCCGAGGAGCTGGAGGTTCACGAGGATCTGGTCGAGCGGCGTGTTCCCCACACGCTCCCCCACGCCGAGCCCGCAGCCGTGGACCCGGTGCGCCCCGGCGCGCAACGCGGCGAGTGAGTTTGCGACGGAGAGCCCGCGGTCCTCGTGGCCGTGCCAGTCGATGCGCACGGCCGGGTTTTCCCGAGCCACGAACTCCGCGAGGAAGCCCACGAGCGTCGCGGCGCCCTCGGGTGTAGCGTGGCCCACCGTGTCGCAGATGCAGATGCGGGACGCCCCCGCGGCAATCGCGGTCCCGTAAAGGGCAACGAGGTCCTCGGGGCGCGCGCGCGTCGTGTCCTCGGTGACGTACGTGACGTGGAGACCGTTGCGCACGCCAAGCGACACGGCGTCACGGGTGAGCTTCATCATGCGCGAGAGCTCCCAGTCCTCGACGTACTGGCGGATCGGCGACGAGCCGATGAAGGTCGTCATCTCCAGGGCCCGGCCCACGCGCTGTGAAATTCCGATGATCGGCTCGATGTCCGGAGCGAGCGTGCGCGCCGCGCAGCCCGGCATCAACGAAAGCCCCTCTTCGGTCATGCGCCGCACGAGCCATTCGACGTCCTCGTGCGAGCTGCCGCCGGCGGCCGGGATCCCGATGATCGCCGTGTCGATGCCGAGTCGTTCCATCAGGACGAGGAGCTCGAACTTCTCGTCGAGGGTCGGCATGACCGCCGAAGGAGACTGGAGCCCGTCTCGAAGCGTTTCGTCGAGCAGCTCGACGGGAATGTGCCGGGGCCGGCCTTCTCCCGCGGCGCGGTTCCAGTCATACACGAGGCGTTGCGGATCCATCGCGCCCCCTTTCGCCGTGGCAGTTTCTCGCCCAGCCGTCCCCCAGACTAAGATCGCATTATGGCCGATTCTTCGGGGATCCTAGGCTACGACTCGTTCCACTTCGTCGTGGCCGATCTCGAAAGGAGCCGCCGGTTTTACGCGGATGCGCTCGGCTTCACGGAAGTGGCGCGCGCGTCCGCGTCGAAGATCGAAAAAGGCGGCGAGGTCGCTTCGGTCTTCGGCGCGGGCCAGATCCGCGTTCTCGTCTCCAGCCCGAAGCGGAATGACTCGCGCGCGGCGCGCTTCCTGAGGATTCATCCCGACGGCATCTCCTCGCTCGCGTTCCGGGTGCGCGACATCCGGACGACCTGGGATTTCCTGGAGGCGCGGGAGGCGACCTTCCTGTCGGACATCGCGGTGGACGAGGCCGAGGGAGGGACGTTCAAGACCTTCAGCATCGCGACGCCGCTCGACGACACCACGTTCCGCTTCATCGAGCGTGAGGGGAAGTACCCGCGCTTCGCGCCGGACTTCGAGGACGTGAATGGCGGCAATCCGCGCGAGAATCCGCACGGCTTTGCGACGATCGACCACGTGACGTCGAATGCCTACACGATGCTGCCCGTCGTGAACTGGTACCGCGACGTCCTGGGATTCACGCATTACTGGGACGTGGAGTTCCACACGGCCGAGATGAGCGGAAGCCGCCGTCTGACCGGCTCCGGCCTGCGCTCCATCGTCATGTCCGATCCCGCAAGCGGCGTGAAGTTCGCCACGAACGAGCCCATGCGGCCGTTCTTCCGCGACAGTCAGATCAACCGGTTCTGTGAGGATCACCACGGCGCGGGCGTGCAGCACGTCGCGTTCCTCGTGAAGGAGATCATTCCCGCCGTCGAGACGCTGCGCGCGCATGGCATCCAGTTCCTTTCGGCGCCGGGGGCCTACTACGACCGGCTGCCGAAACGCCTCGAAGACGTGAAGATCACGAACGTCAAGGAGCCGATGGAGGCCCTGCGCCGAAACCACATCCTCGTGGACGGAGCCGACGACAAGTACATGCTCCAGATCTTCATGCTCGACGCCATGGCGATGTATGCAGACGAGAAAGCCGGCCCCTTCTTCTACGAGATCATCCAGCGCGAAGGCGACCGCGGGTTCGGCTACGGGAACTTCCGCGCCCTCTTCGAGTCCATCGAGTCGGCGCAGCGCGCCGACTCGAGCGCCCTCGAGGTGGTCGGTTGATCGACTGGATGCGATGCGGGGAGCTCCCCGCAAAGCCGCACACGGCCTTCCGCTCGGCCTCCGGCGCGCTGCGCTACGAGGAATGCCTCACGCGCCGCGGATTCGACGGCGAGTTCTCGATTCTCTACCACGAAGGGCCGCCGATGACGGACACGCGGATCTCTCCGGCCACGATCGGGCGCTTCGACCGCCAGGTGGGTGCGCTCGCCCCCCGGCAGCCGCTCAAGCGGAGGCTCGTCCTCGGCGAGAAAGCGCCCGACGGCTTCACGCCGATCCTGAAGAACGAGGACGTCGTCGTCTCGCTCTTCAAGCTGCCGAAAGAGGCCGCGACAGAAGACGGCTTTTCGAATGGTGACGGCGACGAGCTGTTTTTTTTTCATGAAGGTGAGGGAACGCTGGAGTCGCCTTTCGGCGATCTCGCGATCCGCAGCGGCGATTACGTCCTCGTCCCGCGGGGCGTGATTCATCGCGTCCGGATCTCTTCCCCTTTCGAAGGAATTCTCTTCGAGCTCCGCGGCGGCCTGCACCTTCCGCGCGAATTCAGGAACCCGGTGGGACAGCTCCGAATGGACGCCCCCTATACGCACCGCGACTTCGTCCGGCCGGTGTTCACGGGACCGCGACCGGGTCCCTCGCGCATCCTCGTCAAGAAGGACGACGAGTTCGTCGAGCGCTTCCCCGCCGCATCGCCCTTTGACGTCGTCGGGTGGGACGGGACCGTCTGGCCCTTCGCCTTCGACATCCTGAAATACCAGCCGAAGACGGGGCTCGTTCATCTGCCGCCCACGATCCACTCCACGTTCGCCGGGCGCAACGCGCTCGTCTGCTCGTTCGTACCGCGCGTCACGGACACGCACGCGGACGCGATCCCCTGCCCGTACCCGCACACCTCGGTCGACTGCGACGAGATCATCTATTACGTGCGCGGCAACTTCACGAGCCGCAGGGGCGTCGGCGCGAAGGCCGTCTCACTGCACCCCGCGGGCGTTCCGCACGGCCCCCACCCGGGCGCCTACGAGGGCTCGATCGGCACGAGGTCGACGGACGAGCTGGCCGTCATGATGGACACGTTCCTGCCGCTGCACCTCACGGCGCAGGCGCTCGCCCTCGAATCGCCCGGCTATCACGAGAGCTGGAACGACGGCGCGCCCTGAGACCCGGGCGCTATTTTCCCGTGAACTTCGCGGGGCGCTTCTCGAGGAAGGCCGACACGCCCTCGCGCATGTCCTCTGTCGCGACGCAGAGGCCGAAGAGCGTCGCCTCGTGGCCTTCGGCGGCCGCGAACGGCATGTCGAGGCCCGCGTTCACGGCATCCAGCACGTAGTGGATCGCGACCGGCGCCTTCGCGAGGATCTTCTTCAGGAGCTCCCGGCTCGCCGGCAAAAGGTCGGCCGGCTCGACGATGCGGTTCACGAGGCCGATGCGGTGCGCCTCGTCGGCCGAAATCATGTCGCCCGTGAGGAGGATCTCGAAAGCCCGGCCCTTGCCCACGAGCCGGGGCAGCCGCTGGCTGCCTCCATAGCCCGGAATCACGCCGAGATTCACCTCGGGCTGGCCGAGTTTCGCGTTCTTTGACGCGATGCGCAGCGTGCAGGCGAGCGCCACCTCGCAGCCGCCGCCGAGCGCAAAACCATTGACGGCCGCGATCACCGGCTTTCCGAGGGTCTCGATCGCGTCCATGAGCGCCTGCCCGCGCCTCGCGAAGGAGCGGGCCGAGAAGGGCGTGAGCATCTTGAAGATCGTGATGTCGGCTCCCGCGATGAACGCCTTTTCGCCCGCCCCCGTCAGGATCACGCCGCCGACCGCGTCGTCGCGCCGCGCGCTCTCGAAGGCGGCGGCGAGCGCGTCCATCACTTCCGGGTTGAGCGCGTTGAGCTTGTCGGGTCGGTTGACGGTGACCGTGAGAATGCGGTCCAGGACCTCGGTGAGAACGACGGACATCTGGAAGCCTCCTCTCAGGCGAACGAATTTTCGTCCGCGCTGGGGCCGTACGGGCCGGGCACCGGCACGTCGAGGAGCCGCAGGAAGACGGAGAGCTGGCCGCGGTGGTGGACCGCGTGGTTGAGGAGCATGTTGCGCACGACCGCGACGCGAGGCATCGAGAAGATCGTGCGCCCGTTCATCAGAAGGGTCCAGGCCCCCATGGCTGCCGCGTCATCGAAGCCGCTCAGCACTTTCTTCGCTTCCGCGACGGACCGGTCGAAGATCGCCACGATCTCCGCCGCCGTCCCCGGGGTCGGCGGCACGTCGACCTTGTTCACTCCGAAATCGAAACGGTCGTCCTTCAGTGAAAGCGCCCAGTTCGGAAGCGTCGCGAGGTGCATGGCGAGCTTGCCGAGCGTCATCGACTTCGGATGAGGCGCCCAGGCCAGCTTCTCGGCGGGCACGCGTTCGAGAAACTTCCGCGTCGAGGCGGCCTCGCGATCGAGCTCCATGACGAACGGATCGATCATCCTCATTCCCGGGCCCTCCTGTTTCCCTTTTCGTCGTATTCGAAGAATCCTCTTCCCGTCTTCCTTCCGAATCTTCCCGCCAAAACCATCCTCTTGAGGAGAGGCGGCGGCGCGAAGCGCGCCTCGCGGTACTCCGTGAACATGATCTCCGAGATCGCATACACGGTGTCGAGCCCGACATAGTCGAGAAGCTCGAACGGACCCATCGGATGCGCGCAGCCCAGCTTCATTCCGGTGTCGATGTCGTCGAGCGAACCCACGCCCTGCTCATGCGCCCGGATCGCGTCGAGAAGGAACGGCACGAGGAGCCGGTTCACGACGAAGCCCGAGTTGTCGCGGGCCGCGATCGGCTCCTTGCCGAGCGAGCGGGCGAAGGTCGTGACGCGCGCGATCGTCTCGTCGGACGTGCCGAGCGCCCGCACGACTTCCACGAGCTTCATGACGGGGACGGGGTTGAAAAAGTGCAGCCC
>PLZI01000006.1:0-9337 GCA_003152095.1 Acidobacteriota bacterium
GGCTCGATGATCGGCTCGGGCATCTTCATCACGTCGGCCGACATCGCGCGGCAGGTCAAGAGCGCGAGCCTTCTCGTCCTCGTATGGGTCTTTACGGCGCTCGTTACCGTGGCGGGCGCCTGGAGCTACGGAAAGCTCGCCATGGCGTTCCCGAAGGCCGGCGGGCAGTATGTCTTCCTGCGCGAGGCCTGGGGCGACCTCGGCGGGTTCCTCTACGGCTGGGCGGTTCTTCTCGTCATCCAGACGGGCACGATCGCGGCCGTGGCCGTCGCGTTCGCGAAGTACCTCGGCGTGCTCGTCCCGGCCATTTCCTCGAAACACGTCTTTTTCAGGGCGAAGTTCCTCAGCGTCACACCGCTCGAGATCGTCGCGATCCTGCTGATCGCACTCCTGACCTGGTGGAACACGACGAGCGTCGAGAACGGCGCGAGGCTCCAGAACGTCTTCACGGCGGCAAAGATCCTCTCACTCGTCGGTCTCCTGTCGGTGTGCTTCATCGCCGGCGGGCAGCTCGGCAGCGTCTCCTGGGCGCTGCCGGCGGCTTCGGACCTCAAGATCCCGCTTCTATGGGCCTTCGCGGTGGCCACGGTCGGCTCTCTCTTCTCGGCCGACGCGTGGAACAACGTGACGTTCCTCGGCGAGGAGGTTCGCGGAGCCGAGAAGAACGTGCCGAAGGCCCTCGTCTACGGAACCGGTCTCGTGACCCTCCTCTACGTCCTCGCGAACGTGGGCTACCTCAACGCGCTCCCGCTCTCCGGTATCGCAGGCGCTCCCGAAGATCGCGTCGCGACGGCCGCGATCGGCGCGGTCTCGGGCACGGCCGAGGCGGGCACGCCAGCGCTCATCATGGCCTGCGTCATTCTGGTGTCGACGTTCGGCTGCCTCAACGGGCTCATCCTTGCCGGCTCCCGCGTCCTCTACGCCATGTCGCGCGACGGCCTCTTCCTGCCGGCATTCGCCGAGGTCGCACCGCGCACGATGATTCCTGTGAACGCCCTCGTCGCGCAGTTTCTGTGGTCGGCCGTGCTGTGCCTCTCGGGCAAGTACGGCGACCTCCTCGACTACGTCATCGCGACCGTCCTCATCTTCTACATCGCTACGATCGTCGGGCGCTGGAAGCTCGCGCGCACGAACCCCGCCCTCGCGCCCCGGTCGTTCGCGGACCGCATCGTGCCCGTCCTCTACGTCGTCGCCACCGGCTACGTCACCATCGCCCTCGCGCTCTACAAGCCCGCCTATACGATCCCCGGCCTCGTCATCGTGGCGCTCGGCGTCCCCGCGTACTTCCTGTTCCGGAGGAAGACGGCAGCCTGACGCGCGGGTGGACGCCTAGACGAGAAGCGAGAAAACCTCGTTCGACAGAAGCACGCCGCGGCGCGTGAGACTCACGCGCCCGGAGTGCCTTTCGAGCAGTCCGGCGAGAAATGCGTCTTCCATCCGTGAAGCGGACGCGGCGGGTAAGGTCCTGCAAATTTCTTCGAATGAGGAAGAAGGGACGCCGCATGCGAGGCGCAGGCCCAGCATCAGCCCTTCTTTCCTTCTAAGAAAATCTTCCTGGTCCTCTTCGGACGTCGCGACGGGCGAGACGCCCTCACGAATGCGACGAAGGTATTCGGTCAGCATCCCCGTATTCGCCGAGCGTACCTTCCCATCGAAAGAGTGCGCGCCGACGCCGAACCCGAGGACCGGCGTGAGCGTCCAGTACTTCAGGTTGTGACGGCTCTCGAACCCCGGTCGCGCCCAGTTCGAAAGCTCGTATCGGGGGAGGCCCGCCGCCGACAAGCGCTCGTCCACGGCCTCCCAGCGATCGGCCATCTCCTCGTCGTCCGGAAAGAGCTCCGGCCGCTCCTTCTTCAGGGCGACGAGGCGAGGCGCCTTCTCCAGCTCGAGGAGGTAGACGGACAAATGGGAGATTCCGCACGAGAGCAGCCCATCGACGCTCGCGAGGAGGGTCTCCTTCGTCTGTCCCGGGATGCCGATCATCAGGTCGGCCGAGACGTTTCCGAACGCGCGCACGGCCTCCGTTACCGCTTGGCGTGCGGCCGCGGCATCGTGGCGGCGCTCCAAGGGCATGAGCTCGGAATCCACGAGCGACTGCACCCCGATCGAAAGCCGGTTGACACCCAGGGCGAGAAGAGCAGACAACTTTTCGGATCCGAGATCGTCGGGGTTTGCCTCCGCTGTGATCTCGATGTTCGAAGAGAATCCGAAAATTTCTTCGAGTGTCCCGAGCACCCCGCCCAGCCGAAGCGCGTCGACATACGAAGGAGTTCCCCCTCCGAAATACACGGTGTCGAAGGGCTCCGCCGCAGCCTCATCCCGCCTCGAGCGGATCTCCGTCTCGACACTCTCGAAGAAATCTCCTTCTTCTCTCTTTCCCTCCTGTGCGATGAACGAGCAGTACGCGCACCGGTGCGCGCAAAAGGGAACGTGGACGTACGCTCCGGGCAAACCTCGTCCCTCTTCGAGGATGGCGTTCACGCGCCGTTCGTCAGGAGCCCGCGCAGCCTCTCATCCCGGGCTTCCGCGCCTTCCCGCATGTCCCCGAGCCGCGCGGCAAGAAGCCGTTCGACGTACTTTCCGAGGATGTCCACCTCCAGATTGACGCGGTCTCCCGGCTTCTTCGTGCCCAACGTCGTGGCCGTGAACGTGTGCGGGATGACGGCCACGTCGAAGCTCCCCTCGCCGAGCGCCGCCACGGTGAGCGAAATCCCGTCCACGGCGATCGAGCCCTTCTCCACCGCGTAGCGCGCGAGAGGAGACGGGAGCGAGAACCGGAAGCTCCACGAGTCGCCGGACTTCTCGATGCCGAGCACCTCGGCCGTGCCGTCCACATGCCCGGCGACGATGTGCCCACCGAGGCGATCGGAGGCCCTGAGCGCGCGCTCGAGATTCACGCCCGCGCCCGCGGACAGACCGCCGAGCGCCGAACGCGAGAGCGTCTCGGGCGACACGTCGAAAAAGAGCGGATGGCCGAGTGCCGCCGGTGGAACGACCGTGAGGCACACTCCGGAAACGGCGATGCTCTCCCCGACGGCTGCGTCCCCGAAGTCCGGCGGGCGTTCGACCGCGAGCACCGCGCCGGCCGCGCCGGACCGAAACGACACGACGCGGGCGACCGCGGAGACGAGGCCCGTGAACATCTCGCGATCCTACCCGACGACGGGCGGGACGATCCGGGCCGACAGGCGCACGTCGGCTCCGATCCGGACGGCATCGAGGCCGGCGAGGCGGTGGGCGTCTGCGAGACGAGCCGACCCCTCGCCCGCGAGCGGCGAGCCGGCCCCTGCGCCTCCCACGAGGAGCGGCGCGACATAGGCCGTGACCCGGTCGACGAGCCCCGCCGAAAGGAACGACGCAGCCGTAATACCCCCGCCCTCCACAAGCAGGGAGCGCACGTCGAGAGCGTGGAGCGCCCCGAGAAGAGCCCCGAGGTCCACGCCGCCGCGCGCCGCGCGCCTCGAGAAGACCTGCACGCCCCGCTCGTGGAATGGCGCGAGACGCGGATCACCGGCAGGTACGGCCGTCGCGAGCCAGACCTCGCCTCCGGCCGCGGAGAACACGCGGGCCGTGGCCGGCACGCGCAGAACCCCGTCAAGGACGAGGCGTCGATGGGGCGTGATGGCCGACGAGAGCGCGAGTCGGCGCGTCAGAAGAGGATCGTCCATGAGGACGGTGCCCGCGCCCACGAGGATCGCGTCGCACTCCTCGCGCAGGAGCAGGGCGTCCTCCCGCGCGGGCTCACCGGTGATCCACTTCGAGTCGCCGGTCCGCGTGGCAGTGCGCCCGTCCATCGAGGCGGCCCACTTCAAGTGGACGAAGGGACGGCGGTCGCGAATCGACTTCAGGAACGCCTCGTTCAGCGTCTCGGCTTCGTCCGCGAAGGCCCCAACCAGCACGTCGACGCCGTGCTCCCTCAGGCGACGGATCCCGCGCCCCGCGGTTCGCGGATCGGGGTCCTCGATCGAGCAGACCACACGCGACACCCCTGCCGCGAGCAGCGCCTCCGTGCACGGGGGCGTGCGCCCGAAATGAGAGCACGGCTCGAGGTTGATGAGCATCGTCGCACCTCGTGCACGCGCGCCCGCGGCCGCGAGAGCGACAGCCTCGGCATGGGGATCGCCGGCACGCTCATGAGCCCCCTCCCCGACGACGGCCCCTGCCGCGTCGACGAGAACGGCTCCGACGCGCGGGTTCGGCGACGTCGAGAAGCGCCCACGCGCGGCGAGCTCGAACACACGCCGCCAGAGGACCTCGAGAGGGGCGGCCTCAGTCATCCACGAGCGCCTCGGCGAAGGCCGCCGGGTCGAAGTCGAGGAGGTCGTCCGCCGTCTCGCCCACGCCCACGTAGCGAACCGGCAGCGCCAGCTCGCGCACGATCGCCAGGATCACGCCGCCCTTCGCCGTTCCGTCCATCTTCGTGAGGACAAGGCCGGTGACGCCGACGGACTTCATGAACTCGCGGGCCTGGGCGACGCCGTTCATCCCCGTCACCGCGTCGAGGACCAGAAGCACTTCGTGCGGCGCGCCCGGGATGCTCCTCGCCGCGATGCGCCGGATCTTCGAGAGCTCCTCCATGAGGTTGTGCTTCGTGTGGAGGCGCCCGGCGGTATCCACGAGGAGGAGGTCGGCCTTTCGCGCGAGGGCGGCGGCGCACGCGTCGTGGACGACGGCGGCCGGATCGGCCCCCGACGCGTGCTTCACGAGCGGAACGTTCAGCCGGGAGGCCCACACCTCGAGCTGCTCCACCGCCGCGGCGCGGAACGTGTCGGCTGCGGCGAGGACGACCGACTTCCCGGCGGCGACGCCGCGGGCGGCGAGCTTGGCGGTCGTCGTGGTCTTGCCCGTGCCGTTCACGCCGACCATGAGAATCACGTGGGGAGAGCCGGCCGCCGCGCCCGCCACCTCGGGTCCCCTTACGGACAGTCTCCGGGTGATCTCCGCCTTCAAGACGCGCCGAACGACGTCCTGCTCGGCCGCATCACGGCGCCCGGCCTCCGCCTTCACGGCCGCGACCAGCTCTGCCGCCGTCGCCGGACCCACGTCAGCCGCGACGAGGCCTTCCTCCAGCGCGTCGAGCGCCGCCGGATCCGGCTCGAACGTCGCCCTCACCGCGCTCCCCACCTTCGCGAAGAGCTCTGTGTGGGTCATGAAGAGCCCGCGCTTCAGTCGGGCAAAGACGGAGGACCTGCCGCGATCTTCGGGCGCCATCGGTTCCGAGACTAGCAGGCAACAGGGCTCACGAGATCTCGGCGACGAGGCGTGCGCGCGCTTCGTCCAGTCGCGGCAGGACGACATGGGACTGGCCACCCTCGTCGAAGACGACGAGAATGAAGTAGCCCGCCTTCACATGCGTCGTGAGGATCCGCCGGCTCGCGAATTCGAAGGAGAGATCGGAGAGCTCGCCGAGACCGGAGCGTTCGGCGGCCCGGCGAAGCTCTCCCAGCCATACGGATTGGTAGGCTCCGAGGATTTCTGTCGCGCTCTCCTCGCCCACGCGCGCGATGATTGCACCCTGCGGGTCGATGAAGGCCGCGCCCAAGGCGCCCGGCGCGCCGAGAAGACCCTCGAGAGCGTCCGCGAATCTCATCGCTCGACTTCCGGGGGCGCGGGCTCGTTCGCGAGAAAGCGGCGCGCACGGCGCCCCTCTTCGCTTTCGGGGGCGGCGCTGACCGTGCGCTGCATGTAGCGCGCCGCGAGGTCGCGGCGGCCGCTCGATAGCAGGCAGACAGCGGCCTGATAGTTCGCCACGGGATCTCGCGGTTCGTTCTTCAGGACGGTGAGGAAATCGTCGAGAGCCCCCTTGACGTCGTCGAGCTTCATGCGCGCGAGACCCCGTTCGCGAAACGCGCGGTCGTTGTCAGGTACGTCGGCGAGGGCGAGCGAGAACTCACGCTCGGCGTCACGCCAGGCCTCACGCCTCCGGTGAAGGAGTCCGAGGTTGTAATGGGCGTTCGCCTTCTCCGGGGTCGCGGGGCCATCGAGAACGGCCTGAAAGTCGGCTTCCGCGTCGGCGTAACGGCCCGCTTCCATCTGCGCCACACCCCGGTTGTTTCGAGCCTCGACGAACGTGCCATCGAGACGAAGCGCGTCCGAGAACGCCCGCACGGCGCCCGTGTAGTCCTTCTTGAAGAGCAGCGCGAGGCCGAGCGCATTCGGGACGTGCGGATCCCGAGGCGAGCTCGTGCGCGCCCGCAAGAGAACCTGGATGGCCTCATCGACGCGGCCTTCCCGCAGCATCGCAAGCGCGCTCCGGTAGTCGACGAGGTCAGAAAGGTTCGGGTTCTCCTTCGGAGGAGACGAAGAGCTCCCGCATCCAGAGGAGCCGGCCGACAGGATGAAAAGCACCGCGGACACAAGGCACGCGGATCCCGCCTTCCGCGCCGTCACGCGGAGGCCTTCAGCGGAACGTCCTCGCCGAGAAACTCGAAGTCGCCGGAGGACCACGCCTTGTCGAGCGCGGCGATCACCGCGGGGTCGAACGACTTTCCGGCGAACGACATGATCTGGGTGATGACGTACGTGAGCGGCATGGCCTTCTGGTAGGGACGCGTCGTCGTCATCGCGTCAAAGGTGTCCGCCACGGCCACGACCCGCGCGATCAGCGGGATCCCATGGCCCTTCAGTCCATCCGGATAGCCCCCGCCCGCCCACTTCTCGTGATGGTGCTTGATACCCGGAATGACGTTCTTGAGCTGGGGAATCTGGCCCATGATGAGCGCTCCCTTGGCCGGGTGCGTTTTCATGATTTCGAACTCCTCGCTCGTGAGTGCCGTGGGCTTCCTCAGAATCCGGTCGTCGATGCCGATCTTGCCCACGTCGTGAAGCAGAGCGGACAGGCGCACGACGCGCACTTCTTCGGGCGAGAGATCCATGTGGCGCGCGAGGACCACGGAGTAGCGCGCGACCCGCTCGGAGTGGCCGCGGGTGTACGGGTCCTTCGCGTCGATCGCGGCCGCGAGCGTTCTCACCGAGTTGATGAACAGCTCCTGGTTCTCCTTCGCGGCGAGCTTCAGCTTGGCGACCGACTTTTCGATCGAGTCGGACATCGAGTTGAACGTCTCGGACAATTCCGCGAGCTCACGAACGCCCCGCACTTCAACGCGCTGCTTGAAGCTGCCCTCCGCGATGGACCGCACCTTCTCGACCAGCTCGACGAGCGGGTGCGCGAGCAGGCGGGCCGCGAGAAGCGCAACGAGGCCGGCGAACAGGAGCGAGAACACGGCGATCTTGGAGGACTCTCTCTTCATCTGGGCGACCGACGCGTAGGCCGCCGCCTCGTCCTTCTCCACGATGACGCCCCAATCCGGCGTCGCGATCGTCGCGAGCGTGCCGAGGACGCGACGCGCCGTCTTCCCCTCGCCCCGCATGTACGACTTCGTGATCCGGACCGGATGCGCGATGAACTCGCTCACGAGGTCGAGCTGGTGCACGTCCTTCGAACGAAAGGCCGATGCGTCGCTCGACAGGATGAGAGAACCCGAGCGATCCACGACGTAGGCGAGGACGCCGCCTCGCCCTTCCTCGTCGAGCTTCGCCTTGATGAACTTGAGAGACAGCAGCGCCTCGACGACGCCGATTGGTTCCTGACCCTCCGCGGGCCGCACGGGCACCGCGAGGACGAGCGCACCGTCCGAAAGGGACGGCGGGAAGATCGGGTCGGCCACGTAGACCTCGCCCCGCATTGCAGCGTTGTAGGCCTGCCGGAGCACGCGCTCCACGTCCGGGTCGAGGGCCGTGGAGTCGGCTTCCGAGGCGACGCCATCGCGATCGAGGGCGCGCAACACCGGGAAGCTCGACTCGGCGTCGGCGTACTCCCGCAGCAGCTGCTTCTTCGACAGGTAGAAGAAGGGATCCGTGGACATCGAGCTCGCGAGACGGATGCCGTCGGCGATCTTCTTGAGCTGCGATTGTGCGTTCGTGATGTAGGTGCCGAAGCTCTCGGCGAGCGTGACCGAGCTGTTCTTCAGGTACTTCTTTTCGGCCGTCTCGAGGGCATCCCGGTTGATGCCGATGAGGCTGAAGTGGAGGAGCGCGAGGGGGACGATGGAGACGACAATCAGCGCGACGAGCAGAGCCGTCACGATCCTCAGCCGCGGAATCCGCGCGACACTCATCCGACCCTAATTGTAGCCCCCAAGAGCGCCTTCTAAAGCCTCTAAGAGCTCGGCCGTTTCCACCCTCACGAGCACAGCCCGCCCGGGCCGGGCGAGGAGAATGGCCCTCAGGCCAGCCCGATCGGCCTTCTTGTCGGCGTGAAGCAGCGCCGACACCCCGCGCACCGCGGCGGTGGAGGGCCGGGGCGGCGATACGAGGCGAACGACGCACGCCGCGAGCGCCTCGGCCAGCCCGGGCGCGAGCCCCCCGCGCGTCACGGACAGCCGCAGGGCCGCGAGCAGCCCCCAGGCGACCGCTTCGCCGTGCTCGAGGCGGTGACCGGACGCGGTCTCGAGGGCGTGGCCAAGGGTGTGGCCGAGATTCAGGGCGGCCCTCTCTCCCGTGCGCTCGAACGGATCGCGCGCGACGGCGCGCGCCTTCACGCCCAGCGAGCGGCGCACGGCATCCGCTACGGCGCCAGGCTCGCGCGCGGCGAGAGGCGCCTCGAGGCGCGCCATCGCGCGGTAGAAGGCCGCGTCGAGCATCGACGTCTTCACGACCTCCGCGAGGCCGGAGCGATACGCACGCGGCGGAAGCGTCTCGAGCGTGGACGTGTCGACGACGACGAGGCGCGGCGCATGAAAAGCGCCCGCCAGGTTCTTCCCCAAAGGAAGATCCACGGCCGTCTTGCCGCCGAGGGCGCTGTCCGAGGCCGCGAGAAGCGTCGTGGGGGCCTGCACGACCGGGACGCCTCGCAGCGCCAGGGCCGCCGCGAGGCCCGCCACGTCGCCCACGGTCCCGCCTCCGAGCGCCACGATGCCTCCGTCGCGCCTCAGCCCGCGCCGCACGAGCTCCTGAAGAAGGCGGCCGAGGACGGACCACGTCTTGGCTGCTTCGCCGTCGGGGACGAAGAGAGGCTTGGGGTCCAGGCTCTCAACGCCTCCAGCAAACAGCTTTGAGCCATGGAGGTTGAAGATTTTCTTAGAAGAGATGAGGAACCAGCGGCCCGGCGCGATGCGGCCGAGGCGCGCATCCATGCCGCGCAGCGCTCCCTCGCCGACGACGACCTGGGTCTTCACGCCTGCCGCCTCGAACGAGAACGACGAGAGCCGCACTTCAGTTCTTCGGCGGTTTCGCGAGCGCGATGTGAAGCTCGGCGAGCTGCTCGGGCGAAACGGGGTTCGGGCACTGGGTCATGAGATCCGTACCGGAGGCCGTCTTCGGGAACGCGATCACGTCG
>PLZI01000006.1:9351-48983 GCA_003152095.1 Acidobacteriota bacterium
CCGCCGCCCAGCTCCATGCCGTTCAGGACGACGTCGTATGCGCGCGCCTTCACGCGGCCGGGCTCACTCTCGAGATACGGCAGGTCCTCCTCGCGCGGCGACGTGAACGGATGATGCATCGCGTACCAGCGGGCGTCCTCCTCGTGCCACTCGAGAAGCGGGAACCCGGTCACCCAGAGGAACTCGTAGCGTCCTACGGGGACGAGCTTCTCCTCGCGGGCGATCTGGACGCGGAGCGACCCGAGAAAGTCGAAGACGGACCTGGCCTTTCCGGCCGCGAGAAGAACGAGATCACCTTCTCCCGCGCCGAACGCCGCGCGCAGCTGCCCGACCGAGACGTCGCTGAAGATTTTCTTCGAATTGGAATTCCAGCTTCCCGCGGTGGCCGTCTTCACCCAGAAGAACCACTCGACACCCGCCGCCCGCGCACCCTTTTCGAGATCGTCGAGGCGCTTGCGGGAAAATGAGCCGCCTCCCGGCACGCACAGACCCTTCACCCTTTCCACCTTCGAAGAAATCTTCTCTTCGAGCGCCGCAAAATCCCCGAGCTCCAGCCCGAAGCGCGTGTCCGGCCGGTCGATGCCGTAGCGCTCCATCGCCTCGTCGTACGTCATCCGCCGGAAAGGCGCGGCGCACGGGATCCCCCACGCGGGGAAAACCTTCGTAAAAAGCTTCTCGACGAGCGCGAAGACGGCCTCCTCGCTCGGGAACGATATTTCGATGTCCACCTGCGTGAACTCGGGCTGGCGATCGGCGCGAAGGTCCTCGTCCCGGAAGCAGCGGGCGATCTGGTAGTAGCGCTCCATCCCCGAAACCATCAGGAGCTGCTTGAAGAGCTGCGGCGACTGCGGGAGGGCGTAGAACGCGCCCGGATGCACGCGCGACGGGACGAGGAAGTCGCGAGCTCCTTCCGGCGTCGACTTCGTGAGGATCGGGGTCTCCACGTCGAGGAAGCCCTCGGCGTGCATCACCTCGCGGATCGCCATCGTCACCGCGCTCCGTGTCATGAATTTTCGCGTCATCTCCGGGCGCCGTAGGTCGAGATAGCGGTACGTGAGACGCAGGTCTTCCGACGCCTTGACGCCGTCTTCGATCGGGAACGGCGGCGTGTCGGCTCTGTTCAGGATCGAAAGCTCCGTCGCGCGAAGCTCCACTTCACCCGTCGGCAGGTCGGCATTGACGGCGGCCGTATCGCGCTCCACGAGCGTCCCGGTCACGTCGAGGACGTACTCGCTCCGAAGCTCCTTGGCAAGGGCGAGCAGCTCGGGCGCGGGGAGAAACCGCGCGTCGAAGACCACCTGGGCGAGGCCCGAGCGGTCGCGCAGGTCGATGAAGACGAGCTCGCCGTGGTCGCGGCGGCGATTCACCCATCCCTGGAGGCGAACGGTCTGTCCGACGTGCGTCTTGCGGAGCGTTCCGGCGGGGATGCGTGCGAGAGCAGACATGGAGGCGGATCTTACAGACGCGCGCGAAGAGCTTCGATGAGGCCGGCGCGCGGGATGACTTCCTGTGTGCGCCCCGCGAGATCCTTGAGGTTGGCGGTGCGCTCTTCACGTTCCTTCTGACCGAGCAAGATGGCGACCGCGGCTCCCGATCTCTCCGCGACCTTGAGGCCGTATCCCGGCCCCTTCGCGGCGGTCACGACGTCGACGGCGAAGCCCGCGCCCCGCAGTTCCTTCGCCAGAACGAGTGCGTCGGCGACATCGTTGCGGTCGAGCGGAATGAGGGTGACCGGCCGCACGTCGTCGATCGTCACCTTTCGGAAGGCCTCCGGCAGCACGTCGATCAAGCGGTCTTCGCCGATCGCGAAGCCGATTCCCGGCGTTTTGGGCCCGCCGAGATCGGAAACGAGCTTGTCGTACCGCCCGCCCCCGAGGAGGGCGTTCTGCGCCCCGAGGCCCTCGGCCGTCATCTCGAAGACCGTGCGCGTGTAGTAGTCGAGGCCGCGGACCAGAAGAGGATCCTCTTTGAATGGGACATTGCTGGCGACCAGAAGCACTTTGAGCTCGCGGTAGTGCGCATCCGAGGCCGGGTCGAGCGTCGGCAACAGGTCGACCATCTTCGGAAACCCCGGCGAAGCGACGAGCTGCCTGACCGCGGGATCCTTCGAGTCGAGGACGCGCAGCGGGTTTTCGGCGAGGCGCCGCCGGTCGTCGTCGCCGAGGGTCTTCTCATTCGAAGAAAAAAACGACCGAATGGCGTCGACGAACGCGGGCCGCGTGGCTTCGGTGCCCACGGAATTGAGCGACACAGAAACTCCCGTGAAACCGAGCCGCAGGAGGAAGTCGAACAGCATGACGAGCAGCTCCGCGTCCGCCGCGGCGTCCGCCGCGCCGAGCACCTCCGCCCCGATCTGCCGGAACTCCCGGTAGCGGCCCTTTTGCGGGCGCTCGTACCGGAACTGCGGCCCGATGTAATACAGCTTCCACGGCCGCCCGGCCTGCGCCATGGCGTGCTCGACGTAGGCGCGCGCGACGCCGGCCGTGTTCTCGGGGCGGAGCGTGACGGAGCGGTCGCCGCGATCGGTGAACGTATACATCTCCTTGTGGACGATGTCCGTCGACTCCCCCACGCTCCTCACGAAAAGCTCGGTGGACTCCAGGACCGGCGTCCGGATCTCGTCGAAGCCGTAGAGCGCGAAGACTTCGCGGGCGACGGCCTCGACGCGGTTCCACACGCGCGTGTCGGGCGGGAGAAGGTCGCGCGTTCCCTTGACGCTCGTGATCACAGGAAAACGTCGCGCAAGTACTCGGCCTTGTACTCGAGGTAATTTCTCCAGTACGTCTTCAGACCGTCGATCTCCGCCGGCGTGAGGTCGCGCTTGTGTTTCGCGGGATTACCGGTCCAGAGCGTGGCGGGCGGGATCACCGTGCCGTTCAGGACGACCGCGCCGGCTGCGACGAGGGCGCTCGCGCCGACGTCGGCATTGTCGAGAACGGTCGCGTTCATGCCGATGAGCGCGCCCCGGCGGACGGTGCACGCGTGCACGACGGCGTTGTGACCGAGCGTGACCTCCTCTTCGAGCGTGAGAGGCCCTGTCCTGCTTGTGACGTGGAGCGAGCAGTTGTCCTGCACGTTCGAGCGCGCGCCGATCCGGATGGAACAGCAATCTCCGCGCACGACCGAGGAGTACCAGATCGAGACGTCGTCACCGAGGACGACGTCTCCGATGACGGCCGCGGTCTCGGCGATGAAGACGCGCTCGCCGAGCCTTGGGGAAATGCCGCGATACGACCGGATCGTCATGGGAAAGGGACGATACCAAAGCGCCGCGGCGCCGAAATCCGGCGGCTGCACAGGCAGCTGTGCGAGGCGGAAAAACCCACGTAAAAACGCCCCTTCGAGGCCCCTTCTCGCCCGAATCGCACAGGCTTTTCCACAGTTAAGTTGAAATGTCTCAACGTGCTCACAATAAACAAGTTACATACTGGAAGGAGCAGAAACACAGGCGATTCTTCGCGCGGGCCTTACACGCTGGCGATCTTGGTCTCAACCGGTGCGTCCTGAAGGTCGCAGCCGGCCTTTTCCCGGCAGAAACGCCCCGAGGAGCTGCCGGGCCTGGGCCCGGGCCGCCTCCCCGACAGAGGCCCCGGCGAGCAGCGCCGCAACAGCCTCCACGCGGCCGGCGTCGTCGAGCGCCTCCACGCGCGTGCGCGTGCGGCCCTTCGTCGCCTCCTTCGACACCGAGAAGTGGCGTTCGCCGGCTGCCGCGACTTGCGCGAGATGCGTGACGACGAGAATCTGCTCCCTGCCGGCGAGGCCGCGCAGCTTCCGGCCCACGGCCTCCGCCGTCGCGCCCGAGACGCCCGCGTCCACCTCGTCGAACACGAACGTCCGCACCGGACCGCTGCGGTGCGAAGGCGCGCCCTCCTCGGAATCGGCCTCCTCGGCGGCAAGGGCCGCCGCGAGCGCAAGCTGAACGCGGGAGAGCTCTCCGCCCGACGCGATTTTTTGAAGAGGCCGCGCAGGCTCTCCGGGGTTCGGCGCGAAGGCGAACTCCACCTGGTCGATGCCACGCGCGCCGAAGGAGACGCGGCCGCCTCCCGCGGTGAAGCGGCTCGCGGCTTCCTCGCGGCGCGTCACGACCGCCGAGAACGACGACTTGAGGAATGCAAGGTCGCGCAGATGCGCCTCGACGGCGCGGCCGAGCCGCGGCGCCGCCGCCTCGCGCGCCGCAGACAGCTCGAGCGCAACCCGGCGATACGTCGAGAAGGCCTTCTCCACCGCTTCTTCGGCCCTCTTCACGGCGCCCTCGAGGTCGGTCAGCTCGTCGCGCTCCTTGCCGAGCGACGCGCGACGTTCGAGGACGTCCGAGAGCGTCGCGCCGTATTTTCGCTTCAGCTTCGCGAGAGCGTCGAGCCGTTCGGCCACGAACGCGGCGCGGGCGGGATCCGCCTCGAGACTCTCGAGGTCGCGCGAGGTCTCGAAGGCCACCTCCTTGAGCCGCTCGATCGCGTCGGCAAGGGTCGCGCTTCGGGCGGCGTACGAAGAGTCGATTTCTTCGAGTGAATGAAGGGCCGAGCGCGCCGCACCGGCGGCCCTCAGAGCACCACGCTCGTCGTCCTCCAGAGCCGCGGACGCCTCCGAGAGAAGCTTGCCGATCCGCTCGACGCTCGCCAATCTCTTCCTTTCAGAAGAAATCTCCGCATCTTCTCCTTCCCTCGGCTTCACCGCGTCGATCTCCCCGATCTGGAAGTCCAGCAGCTCGAGCCTCTGCACGCGATCCTTCGCCGCATCGCCGAGGCGCGAGAGCTCGCGCTCCCTTCCGAGGAACTCGCGAAACTGCGCGGCCGTCGCCTCCGCCCCCTCCTCGAGGGCCGCGAACCGGTCGAGGAGCTCGCGGGGCGCGTCGGGGTCGAGGAGGTCCCGCGCCTCCGCTTGCCCATGGAGCACGAGAAGGCGCGGGGCGATCTCCTGCAACGTCTTCAGGGCCGCGGGAGAGCCGTTCACGAGGAGCCGGCCCTTGCCTCCTGCGGCGATCTCGCGCCGCACGACGACCTCGAACGGCCCGGAGCGGCCCTCCTCGAGGAGACCCGCCTCGGCCAGAGCGGCGCGCGCCTCCGGGTCGTCGCAGTCGAACGCGCCCTCCACGACGAGCCTCTCGGCGCCCGCCCTCACGAGCGCGGGGTCCGCACGCCCGCCGGCGAGGAGCGTCAATGCGTCCACGACGAGCGACTTGCCGGCACCCGTCTCCCCCGTCAGGACGGTCAAACCTTCGGCGAACACCACCTCGACGTCCTCGAGGACCGCAAGGTCGCGAACGCGGAGCGACGTGAGCACGCGTCAGCGGCCGCGGCGAGAGCCGCGCGTTCCGACCTGCCTCTCTTGAAGCCAGCGCAACGTCAGGCCCAGTCCGAAGGACGTCGCCCCGACGGGATAGCCGGCGTAATCGCGGTCGTAGTTCGCCGTGCCCGCGATGTCGAGGTGCGCCCACGGCGTTTTCGGGTCCACGAACTCTTTCAGGAACATCGCGCCATTGATCGAGCCGCCCCATCGGCCGCCCGTGTTCTTCATGTCCGCCCAGTCAGAGCGGATGTTCTCGCGGTACTCCTCCCACATCGGGAGGCGCCAGAGGCGCTCGTCCGTCCGCTCTCCCGCGTTGACAAGCTCCTTCGCGAGCGCGTCGTGGTCCGTGAACACGATCGCCGCCTCGAGCCCGAGCGCCACGAGGGCGGCGCCCGTGAGCGTCGCGAAGTCGAGGATCACCGCGGGTTTCCATTCGGCCGCGTAGTCGAGCGCATCCGCGAGAATGACGCGTCCCTCGGCATCCGTGTTGTCGATCTCGGCGGTCTTGCCGTTGCGGAACCGCACGATGTCGCCCGGCTTGTACGCCGAGCCCGAGGGCAGGTTCTCGGTGAGGGCCGCGATCGCGACGAGGTTGACCTCGAGGTGAAGATCCGCGGCGGCGAGGACGACGCCCATCACCGTGGCCGCGCCCATCATGTCCCACTTCATGTCGCCCATCTTGTCGGCAGGCTTGATCGAGATGCCGCCGGAGTCGAACGTGACGCCCTTCCCGACGAGCGCCACGGGGGCATCGCCCTTCTTTCCGCCCCGGTACTCGAGCACGACGACCCGCGGCTCCTCCACGGAGCCGCGATTGACGGCGAGGAGGCCGCCCATCCTCTCCTTCCGGATCGCCTTCTTGTCGAGGACCGTCACCTTGACGCCGCGGGCCTTGGCCTCCTTCATCACGCGGTCCGCGAAGTCGCTCGGGAGCATGTCATTCGAGGGCGTGTTGCCGAGATCGCGCACGAGGCGGGCCACCCGCGCCACCACGCGAGCCTTCTCGACCTCGCGGGACGCGACTCCCGCGAAGGCCCCCCGCGGCTCGATCGCGATGGCTTTGAGCGGCTTTTTCTCCTGGTCGGCCGACTTGTACCGGGGAAAGCCGTAGTCGGCGAGGAAGAGCGAACGCAGCAGGAACTCCCGGATCTCGGCCGCGTCCATCCGCTTGAGTGCGAACGAAAAGTCGAGGATCGCCGACGACTCGCCGCTTCGGTTCAGCGTCTTGGCGGCGGAGCGCAGCAGGCCGCGCGCCTTGCGCGGCGTGATCTCGGTCGCCTTTCCCGCGCCCAGGATGTAGAGGCGCGCGGCCCCCTTGCCCTCGCCGAGCGGGAGCGTGAAGACGGCTCCGTCCGAGGCGAGCTCGGCGGGCGCGGCTGCGGCGACGCGGGCGCGCAGGTCCGCCGGGAGCGATACGAGGGCTTCCTTCCGGCCGGCGCCGGCCGCGAAGACGACGTGGGCGTCCACGCGCGGAGCGCGGGTCTTTCCGTTCCGAATCGAGATTTTGAGCAACGCAACCTCCGATGGGGCCGAGGCCGGGAACCCCACGAAGTCTAGCGCGGCGCGGTTATCCGAGAAGGGAGCCGTCGGCGACGAGAATTTTCTTGGGTATTTGTGAGCTCCTTTCGAGCTAGGGAACAATTCGGGTGACCGCCTGTGTCAGGTCGGCCAGGTAGACGCGGAAGGTATCCCGCCACTGCTGCTCCTCATCGGCATCCTCGAAATATGCCGCGAAGAACTCGAAGAGCTCCTCGAGAACCCGAAGTAACGCCTGGCGGAGCTGTTTCAAGAAGAAGTCCCGGGTTTCGGGTGTGTCCGTCGCGTTGTCGTACAGGCCTATCGCGGCCTGCACCGAGAGACGATTGGAATTCGCTCGCAGGATCCGGGCGTAGGGGAAATCGTCGCTCACGCGGAGGAGGGCCTTCCGGAGCGACCCGGTGAGGCGCGCCTCCGGAATCCGTTCCGAGAACTTGGCGACGTCGTTCACGAGATCTGCCAGAACGTGGATGAGGAGAGACGGCTTCGCCTTCAGCTTCCGCTCGTCGCACCGCGCCATTCGTTGCTCGAGCTGGGAGACGAGCGCAAGGAGGTCGGCCTCAAGCCGGAGCTCCGCTCTTCCGGGGCTCCCCTCGGCGTGGGCCGCCCCCGGGGCTTCGTGATCCATTTGCCCCTCGGAAAGACGGCACATTCCTTCCATCAGCAGCCTGTGGCAGCTGGTCTGGATCGTCCGCGTGGACGGGGGGGGGCTCTCCGTGCTCAGCTGGAATCGCCCCGAGGTCCACCCGAGGAGTCCGTAGAGAGCCTTCTCGCCCGCGAGGAGGCCGAGTTCCGCATGGACGATTTCGCCCGCGTGGAAAAAGACGTCTCCCTTTCCCTCCCGAGCGCGAACGGTCAGCCGCGCCGTCTTCCTCTCGGAGCAGGCCATCTGAATCAGCCCCGTGAGTTCCACGTCCTCGAGATCTCCTTCGAGCGCCATCAGCCACCCCGCTGCGCCTCTAGGAGGGGACGCCGCTCGGCGGTCTCTGTCACGGTGACACCTTTCGCACGGTCGCGCTGTCGTCGACGGTCAGAATGGTCCCCCGGCATGACGCCGGGGCTTGCCGTCGCCGGCGCGCGGACGGAGCCCCTGGCGAGACCGGCCATGGACGGCCGCGGCCCGGTGCTGGCGGCCATCTCGTCGATCTTCCGTTTCAGTTGGGTCAGAGTCTCGTCGAGGCCAGGGGTCTGAAGGCCCAGCGCCTTGGCGGCCTGAAGACGGATGAGCGCCCGGGAAAACTGGGCGAGATTGAGGTGGGCGATCGCCAGGTGCGCCTGGACCATGGCGTCCTTCTCGCCGCCTTCGACGCGGACGAGGCGGTGAATCGCCGCGCGAATAGCTCTCGGATCCGTGGCAGCGCCGGAAAGAAGCGCCGTGGGATTCTTCCAGGAGACGACGGACCCGCAGGAAGAGCACCTCTCGGAAGAGGGTTCCATCGTCCTTTCGCAGATTGGACAGGCTTTCTTCCCTTTTCCCGTTTCGCTTTCGCTCTTCTCTCCGGGTTGCAACGCGGGCAGCTTGAGGCGCGCGAACCAGGCTTTCGCACGCTCGTTCGACGGGTTGATGGCGAGGACGCGCTCCATGCAGCGGACTCTCTCCTCGTCCGAGTCCGCGACGAACGCCCGCCAGTGCCACGCGAGCTCGTTCTGCGGGTCCTCCTCGGTCACGCGAGAAAGAACCCGCGCGGCGCCTTGTCGATCGCCGCCTTGGGCGAAGGCGACTCCCTCCCGGACAAGAGCCTCCCGCAGCTTGTTCCTGGTTTCCTTATTTCCCGCGTTCAGATCGAGGGCGCGCTCAAGGCACTCCCGCGCCTCGGTCGGGGATTCCGCGACGAGCGATCTCCAGAGCCAGGTCGCCTCGCGGCCTGGCTCCTGGGACGAGGCTTCTAGGAGGTAGGCGCGCGCGGAGGTCCGATCACCCGCCTTGGCAGCCGTGATCCCCCTCAGAAGCAGTGCTTTGCTTTCGATGAAGCTCGCTTCCTCATCTGCTTTCAGGAAGTGTTCCATCTCGATGTCGCCTGACACACTTTCTAGCAATGTATATGCCATATATTTGTACTTGCAGTTCTGGCTAGTTAAGTCCTTGTAAGACAGATATTTACGCTGCAATGACAATTTCATTCTGGCGAGCGCGAGCTTCCAAGTTTGTCGACCTACGAGCTCAGGATGCTACCGAAAAATGTCAACCAAGTGACCAGAGAAACGGCGTGCCAAATCTCGGTCCCCGTTCTAAAGTCTGGCCGAGCCGGTCGTACTGCAAATGCCCGAAGCTGTCCTCGAGACCTCCCTGCCCGGTCTGCCGACCCCGCGCCGCGGAAAAGTGCGCGACGTCTACGAACTCGGGAACCGCGTCCTGCTCGTGGCGACGGACCGCATCTCCGCGTTCGACGTGGTGCTCAGCCCCGGCATCCCGGACAAGGGCAGGATCCTGACGGGCCTCTCGAATTTCTGGTTCCGAAAATTCGCGGGCGCCGTCCCGAACCACCTCCTCGAGACGGACGCGGCGCGCTTTCCGGAGGCTCTCGCGCCGCACCGCGCGCTCCTCTCGGGCCGCGCCGTTCTCGCGCGAAGATGCCGCGTCGTGCCGTTCGAGTGTGTCGCGCGGGGCTACCTCGCCGGCTCGGGCTGGAAGGACTACCGGGCCACGGGCGCCGTGTGCGGCCACCGTCTTCCAGCCGGACTCCGCGAGGCCGACCGCCTGCCCGAGCCGATCTTCACGCCCGCCACGAAGGCCGAAAGCGGGCACGACGAGAACGTCTCGTTCGAGGCGATGGCGCTCACCGCCGGGACCGCGCTCGCGAGCCGCCTCCGCGACCTCACGCTGACCATCTACCGCGAGGCCGCGGCCTATGCGGAAGAGCGTGGAATTCTGCTCGCCGACACGAAGTTCGAGTTCGGGCTGGACGAGACGGGCGAGATCGTCTGGATCGACGAGGCGCTCACGCCGGACTCTTCGCGCTTCTGGCCGAAGGACACCTGGAAACCCGGAGGCTCGCCGCCGTCTTACGACAAGCAGTTCGTGCGCGACTTCCTCGAAGGGACCGGCTGGAACAAGACGCCGCCTGCGCCCGTGCTGCCCCCCGATGTCGTGGCCGGCACGCGCGCGCGCTACGTCGAGGCCTTCGAAAAGCTGACCGGAACCCCATTCGGGACCTGAGTTCTACTGCGCCATCGGCTCGTCGGCGAAGTCCTCGGGGGTCGTGTCCGCCTCGGGCGGAGCCTTCGCGAGCTCCTTCTTGACCATCTCCTGATGAACGATCTCCTCCTGGAGAAGCTCCTCGAAGAGCTTTTTCACCGGAGGAGTCAGCGGAAGCTTCAAGGCTTCGGCAAAGTAGGCGTACGCTTTCACCTCGGCATCCAACGCCACATTCAGGGCCTCGCGCAGCGTCATGAAAGGGTGCACGGTCTCGTAGCCGGGGGCCTCGACCTCCCACAGAAGCGAGCGGTCGACGCGGCGTGGGGCCTTACCGAAGAGCTTTGCCCGCTGGGTGAGGAGATCGGCGCCGTGCTTTGCTTCGGCCTTCGCCATGAAGTGGAAAAAGGAAGCGGCCTCCTCGGTGCGATGCTCGCGCATCTGCGCCACGAGCTCCTCGTATCGCTCCATGGCCTCCTGCTCTACGAGGATGGCGAGATCGAGCGCGTCCATGAGGTCGAGTCGGGTCAGGTCCAGCTTCTTCGTCATCGGCGTACTCCCCGGGACGATACGTTCACATGTGGCGACTCGCCCGGCCATGATGCAACCGGATCAGCGCCAGAAGGGGCTGATCTTCCTGCCTGGCCGCATCCTTCTGGGCTCGCGGCCCTTGCGATAGAGAGGGCCGCCTCGTCGCGAGCCTAAGTCTTCGCGAGCAGCTCTTCGACGCTGCGGAGCGGGACGGTGACGAGATCGGGGAACGCGGCCGCCTCCCCCGCGTTGCCCGCCGGGATGAGAGCCGACCGGAAGCCCAGCGACACCGCCTCCTTAAGCCTGAGCACCGCGTCCGAGACCGCCCGCACCTCGCCGAGGAGCCCCACTTCGCCGAACACGACGGTGCCGGGCGGAAGCGCCCGGGAGCGGAAGCTGCCCGCCACGGCGGCCGCAACGGCGAGGTCGGCGGCGGGCTCGGCGCTCTCGGCCCCGCCCGCAACGTTCAGAAAGACGTCGTACGAGGAGAGCTTCACGTCGCCGTGGCGCTCGAGGACCGCGAGAAGGAGCGCGAGGCGCGTGCCGTCGAAGCCGATGGCGGTGCGGCGCGGACTCCCGTATTTCGCTTCGACGGTGAGCGCCTGGACTTCCAGGAGGAGCGGCCGCGTGCCCTCCACGCCGCCGAGCACGACGGAGCCGGGGCGCGCTCCCGCGCCGCTCCCGAGGTAGAGCGCGGACGGGTTCGCGACCTCGACGAGGCCGGCGCCCGTCATCTCGAAGATCCCGAGCTCGTGCACGGGGCCGAACCGGTTCTTCAGCGCCCGTACGACACGGTGCGCGTGGAAGCGTTCGCCCTCGAAGGAGAGAACCGCGTCCACGAGGTGCTCGAGCGTCTTCGGCCCGGCGAGCGTCCCGTCCTTCGTCACATGGCCGATGAGAAAGACCGGCACGCCGGTCGTCTTCGCGAGCGCCAGAAGGCGGCTCGCGCAGGCGCGCACCTGCGTGACCGAGCCCGCGGCCGCCGGCGACTCCGCCGAGGCGATCGTCTGGATCGAGTCCACGACGATCGCGCCGAACGCCCCGACCCTCGCCGCCTCCAGGATCGTCTCGAGCGAGGTCTCGGGCAGAAGGAACAGTCCCGGCGCGGAGGCTCGCAGCCGGTCGGCGCGCATCTTGATCTGCTGCGCAGACTCCTCCGCGCTGACGTAGAGGACGCTTCCGAGCCGTTCCGAAAGGCGCGCGGAGATCTGCAGCAGAAGCGTCGACTTGCCGATTCCCGGCTCGCCGCCCACGAGGACGACGGAGCCCGGAACGAGGCCGCCGCCGAGGACGCGATCCATGTCCGCGATACCCGTTGGGATGCGCGGGACCGCCGCGGCCGTGACGTCGGACAGGAGGACGGGCGCGGAAGAGGCGCGCACGACGGCTCCCCCGCGCGGAGGCGCCTCGGCCGCGCGCTCCTCCACGAGCGCGCTCCACGCGCCGCACTCGGGGCATCGGCCCAGCCACTGCGGGCTCTGGGCCCCGCAGGCCGTGCACGAGAAGACCGTCGCGGCTTTTCGGACCACGGCTATTTCGGAATCGGAATGCTGCCGAGCAGGGCCTTGAGGTCCTCGTCCTTCCAGCGGATGCCCGCGCCGAGAAACGGCGACCTCAGGCTCGGATTCAGGACGTCGTCCATGCCGCCCGTCACGTAGAGGTTCGGGCTCGCGTTCCAGCGGGTGTAGAGCTTGAGATGCCCGTGCAGGTCCGGCCTCGCGAAGTCCCAGATTTCGCCGGCGACGCGGAACGTGTCGGCCCTGAACGTCTGTTCGATCGCGGCGCCCCCGCGCGACTCGATGATCCCGGCGCGCAGAATCGTGTTCTTGAGCTTGTAGCCGAGCTGAAGCGACAAGACGAACTGGTCGATGTACCGCTGCCCCGTCGTCGAGATCGTCTGCTGGCTGCCGTCGGGAAACGTGACCGTCGTGGACTCGAGGATGTTTTCACGCTTGCCGTTGGGAAGCGTGCCGATCTCGAGCCGGTAGAACTTCCCCTCCCGGGGGATCGCGTCCAGCGTGAAGTAGTACTTTTCGTCGCCGAGCCGCGACGCGTATTCCGTGCGGAATCCGATGTCGAGCTGCAGGCGGTTGATGCGTCCCAGCGTGCCCGAAAGCGACTCGACGCCCTCCTTCACGGACTTGAGCGCATCGTTCATATTCTTGTGCGTCTCGTCGTCGTTCAGGAGCTTGCCGAGCGTGCCCTGCCCCGTGTCGATCTTTCCGGTGATGGAGTTCAGGTTGTCGGCGGTCGTCTTGAGCTTCGCCGTGACGTCGTCCATGTTCGAGACCGTCGACTTCACGCCCACGCGGTTCTCGTCCAGCATCCGGTCCACCCGGGCGACGGTCTCCTGCAACTGGGCCGAGAGCGCCCGCAGGTTTGCGAGCATCACGTCGACGTTGCCGCGATTCGAATCCACGAGCTCGCGCAGCGACTCGGCGAGGCGACCAAGATTGTCGACGATCCGGTTCAGCTTGTCTTCGCCCTTCGGGCCGCCGAGAGATCCCGCCATGGCGGCGGAGACTTCCTTCAGGTCCTTTCCGATGTCCGCGGCGAGCTTCGTGATGTCGTCGAAACCCGTTCCCGAGGTCCCCTCGATAAGAGCCCCGTTCGGGAGGCGCGGTCCCGCCGGGTCGCCGGCGCTGAGCTCGACGTATTTGTCGCCGAGCATTCCGAGAGATCTCACCTGCGCGATCGCGCCCTGGTGCAGCTCCACGTTCGGGTCCAGCGCGAGGTGGGCGACGGCGGTGCCGTCCGGCCGCAGCGAGATCCCGTCCACCTTGCCGACGCGCACGCCGGCGATCCGGACGGCCGACTTGTCATCGAGGCCCGCGACGTCCTTGAAGTGCGCGTCGGCGGAGTTCGTGCGCGCCTTCTTCCCGAAATGGATGTCCTCGATCTTGAGAATGAGGACACCCAGGGCAAGAAGAACGACGACGAAGAATGCTCCGATTTTCGCGGTGGTCGTCATGCGATTGCCATCATACGTGTGCCTCAACGGGCTTCTGGGCGCCGCGCCGTTCGGGCTCCGCCTCGGGAGGCGCGAGCTCGCTGTCGCCCGTCACGAAAGCCGCGACGCGCGGGTCCTTCGAATGCTCGAATTCTTTCGGGGTCATGTCCACGAGAATCTTGCCTCCCGAGAGGAGCCCCACGCGATCCGCGATCGAAAACGCGACCTTGAGATCGTGCGTGATCGTGATCGCCGACGGTTTGAGCCGCGAGCGCATCTCCTCGATCACCTTCACGACGACGTCGGTCGTGATCGGGTCGAGGCCCGTCGTGGGTTCGTCGAACAGGAGGATCTCGGGCTGCAGCGCGATCGCGCGCGCAAAGCCCACGCGGCGGCGCATCCCTCCCGAGAGCTCGGACGGACGCTTGTCCTCGATTCCCGGCAGGCGTACGAGCTCGAGACACTCCGCCACCCGGTCCGCGATCTCCTTCTTCGACTTCTTCGTGTGCCGCGTGAGTGGAAACGCGATGTTTTCGCCCACGCTCATCGAATCGAAGAGCGCCCCTTCCTGAAACGACATGCCGAACTTGCGGCGCAGGCGGTCGCGATCACGGGGCGAGGCCTTCCAGAGGTCTTCCCCGTCGATCTCGATCGTGCCCGAGTCGGGCTTCAGGAGGCCGATGACGTGCTTCAGGAGAACGCTCTTGCCGATCCCCGATTGCCCGACAAGGACGAGCGACTCTCCTTTCGCGACCGTCAGGTCGAGCCCGGAGAGCACGGTCTTCTTCCCGAAGCTCTTCGAGACCTTCGTGAGCTTCAGGGCGGGCGAGCCGGACGCGGCCGCGCTCAGAACAGCACCTTCGTCAGGAAGAAGTCCGCGATGAGGATCGCGAGGGAACCCATGACGACGGCCTTCGTCGTGGAGAGGCCCACGCCCTCGGCTCCTCCGGTCGTATCGTAACCGCACTGGCAGCCGACGAGCGAGAGGAGGAAACCGAAGGCCGCGGCCTTGATGAGGCCCGAGGTCATGTCCTCCATCGAAAGGTACTGGAACGTGTTGTTCATGTAGATGACAGGGTTCGCGCCGAGGTACCCCACGGCGACCAGGTATCCGCCCAGGATGCCGATCGCATCCGCGAGGACGACGAGCATTGGCACGACGATGATCGAGGCGAGAACCCGCGGCACGAAGAGATACTGCACGGGGTCCGTCGCGAGGGAGACGAGCGCGTCGATCTGCTCGGTCACCCGCATCGAGCCCAGCTCGGCGGCCATCGCGCTCCCGGCGCGTCCCGTCACCATGAGCCCGGTCAGGACCGGCCCCAGCTCGCGGAGCATCGACAGCGCCACGACCGAGCCGATGTAGCCCTCGGCATGGAACCGCTGAAAGCCCTTGAACGTCTGGAGGGCGAGGACACCGCCCGTGAAGAGAGCCGTCAGGAGCACGACAGGCACCGAGTCGACACCCACGCGCACGACCTGCCGGGCCGTCGCGACGGGCGCCCACGGCGGCACCACGAGGCCGCGAAGCGTCATCCCGAGCAGCTCGAAAAAGCGCCCGACGCCCTCGAACACCCTCAGGACGCCGCGCCCGAAGAACTCCAGAACGGCGTTCACAGGAACTTCGACTCCCGCGCCACGATCCTTCCTCCGGAAAGGATGATACGTGGCACGCGCGGACCGACTCCGCACAGGATCTCCCAGGACACGGTGCCCGCGGCGGAAGCGACCTCATCGACGCCCAGCCGGGCGTCTCCCTGATGGCCGAAGAAGACCGCCTCGTCCCCGCGCGCGGGCGGCTCGAGCAGGTCCGTCACGTCGACGGTCGTCAGGTCCATGGAGACCCGCCCGGCGAGCGGGCAGCGCCGCCCCGCGATCAGCACGGCGCCATGCCCGGAGAGCGAGCGCGGCACGCCGTCGGCGTACCCGGCCGGCACGATCGCGAGCCTCGTCGGACGCGCCGCCACGAACGCGCCGCCGTAGCCCACGCGCGTCCCGGCAGGGACCGTCTTCACCTGGTCGACGACGGACACGAACGACATCGCGTCGCGGAGAGAATCATTTGCTTCGGAGGAGAGGCCGGGGACCCGAGCGTAGAGCGCAAGGCCCGGCCTGACATGCGAGATTTCGAAGAGAGAAGATTTCTTAGAAGGGGAATTCGCCAGCCGCGACAGCATCGCCGCGCTGTTATCGGTGTGGATCATGGACGGGCGATGGCCGCGGGAGAGGACCAGGGAGAGGATTTCTTCGAAGGTATGTGTCTGCGCCTCGGTTTGGGGGTCGTCTGGGCGGTCACTCGACGCGTAGTTCTGAAATACGCCTTCTAAGAAAATGCGCCCTTTCGATGCGTCGAGAAGGTCGAGGATTCGCGGCACGTCAGCACGAAGGACTCCCAGGCGCGTCATCCCCGTGTCGACCTTGAGATGAACGCGAACGGGCGCCCCTCCCCTCCCCTCTTCCCCTTCTAAGAAACTCTTCAACTCCTCGGCCTGCTCCACCGAATGGACGTTGGCCGTCAGCCCCCCCTCTACGAGGGAGCCGAGCTGGACCTTCCCGATCCACCCCATGACGAGAATCGGCTGCGTGATGCCCGCCCGCCTGAGCTCGAGACCCTCCTCCACGACCGCGACCGCGAAGATCGGCGCGCCCTCGTCCGCGAGGCGCCTGGCCACGTGCGCCGCGCCGTGGCCGTACCCGTCGGCCTTGACGACGGGCATCAGCCGACAGCCCTTCGGCAGCGAGCGGGCGATCACCCGGTAGTTCGACGCGAGAGCGTCGAGGTCGACGACGGCGTGCGTGGGGCGGAGAGGCAGCGTCAGAGGCCCGCGCCCTCGGAGATCATGGCGAGATCCGAGAAGCGCGTGACCTCGCCCGACCAGCCCAGCGTGAAGCGGTCGGTTGGGCCGTTGCGCTGCTTGGCGATGATCACGTCGCAAACGTTCTTCTGCTCGGTATCCTTGTCGTAGTACTCGGGCCGCGACAGAAAGAGCACGACGTCGGCGTCCTGCTCGATGGCGCCCGACTCGCGAAGGTCCGAAAGCACGGGCTCCTTCTCGGAGGACCCGCGCTGCTCGATACGACGCGAAAGCTGCGAAAGGGCGATCACGGGCACCTCGAGCTCTTTGGCGAGAGCCTTGAGGCCGCGCGAGAAGGCGCTGACCTCCTGCGTGCGGTTTTCGACCTTGCCGCGCGAGCCCATGATTTGGAGGTAGTCCACGAAGAGCGCATCGAGGCCGTGCCGCTGCTTGAGCTGAAGAGCCCGGGCACGCATCTCGAGGAGCGTCGCGGCCGGTGTGTCGTCCACGAAGAGTTGCGCCTCGCGCATTTGCTGCGTCGAGAAGAAAAGGGCCTTCTTCTCCTCTTTCGAAAGGCGGCCCTCGCGCAGGCGCTGGAGGTTCACGCGCGACTCGGCGCACTGGATGCGGAATCCGAGCTGTTCGGCGGACATTTCGAGCGAGAAGAAACCGACGACGAACTTCTGGTGGATCGTGAGGTACGACGCGATGTTCAGAGCGAACGCCGACTTGCCCATGCCCGGCCGCGCCGCGACGATGATGAGGTCGGTCTTCTGGAAGCCCTGCGTCAGCGCGTTCAGGCGCGTGAAGCCCGTGGGTAGGCCCGTGAGCATCGTGCCGCGTCCGTGGATCTTCTGGATCTCCTCCTCGTTTTTCTCCGCGATGCGCGACAGCTTCACGAAGCCGCCCCTGATCGAGCCCTTCGCGATCTCCACGAGGTCGCGCTGCGCGTTCTCGAGAACCGTCTCGGCATCCGGGGCGGTCACCGCGTCGCGGATCGCGCGGCGCGACTGGAAGATGACGAGGCGCCTCAGCGAGGACTCACGTACGAGGCGCGCGTAGCTCTCGACGTTCTCGACGTCCGGCACGCGGTCCACGAGGGCCGAGAGGACCGCGGTGCCGCCCGCGCGCTCGAGGCGCCCCGTTTTCTCGAGCTCGCTCTGGACGGTCACGAGGTCCACGCCTTCGCGCCGGTCCGCCAGCGCCAGGCACGCCTCGTAAACCAGCCGGTGCCCTTCGCTCGCGAAGTCCTCCGGCACGAGAAACTCCATGACGCGCGACAGCAGCGACCCGTCGATGAGGATCGCGCCGAGGAGACTCCTCTCGGCATCTGGCCGCGAGGGGAGGACTTCGGAATCAACGGGGGCGAGGGCGGACATCGGGGAGGCCTGTTTTATCGCAAGTGAGGCCCTCACGCGAGAGGCCAGAGCGTGTAATCTTCGGCCGAGGACGAGACGTCCTCTTCTTCGATGGAGGTGCAGATGTCCAGAATCATCCGTTCCCTCTTCGTCCTCTTCGTCGTGGCCGGATTCGTCTCGGCTGCGCACGCCGACAGCTTCACCGTGCGTATTGGCGTACCGCCGCCGCCGCCGCGCGTCGAAGTCATCGCCGCCCCGCCCTCCCCCGCCCATTTCTGGGTCGCCGGCCACTGGAGGTGGAACGGCCACCGGCACGTCTGGGTCGGCGGCCGCTGGTTGGCGTCACGCTCGAATGAGGTGTGGATGCGCGACCACTGGGAGCATCGCGGCACCGAATGGCTCTACCACCCCGGCCATTGGGTGAAGGTCGGCCACGAGCCGGGCGTCGTCGCAGTCGTGGCGCCGGCTCCGCCGCCGTTCAAGGTGGAGACGGTGCCGCCGCCGCCCAGGCCGGACGTCTTCTGGGTCGCCGGCCACTGGCGATGGGACGGCGGGACACACGTCTGGGTGCCCGGGATGTGGGAAACGCGCCGTACGCAAGAGGTCTGGGTTGCGGCGCACTGGGTCCACCACGGGCCCGAATGGCGGTATGTCGGCGGGCACTGGCGAAGGATCTGATCCGACGCGCCGGCCGCCCGTCAGCGCGGAGAAAGATCCAGCGGCGGCCGGCCGGACTCGGCCCGGCGCTTCGACGCGGCGACGACCATCCGGTTCCAGTGATCCTCGTCGAGCCGGCAGGCGCCCACGCGCTTCCGGCCCTCCGGCGGACCGTGGTAGTCCGAGCCGGCAGACTTGAGAAGGCCCTCGCGCTCGGCGAGCAGGCCGAACGCGTTCTCTTTCTGCCCGTCCTGATCTACGTGGATGACCTCGAGCCCGTCGAGCCCGGCAGCGATGCCGAGGGCGACGACCTTCTCCGGATCGCGGTACCAGATCGGATGCGCGATGACCGACAGGCCGCCCGCCTTGCGGATGGCCGCAATCGCCTCCTCGAGCGTCCACTTCGGCTTCGGTACGTAGGCCGGCTTGCCGCGCGTGAGAAACGCTTCGAAGGCCTCGTCGAAGCTCTTCACATATCCCTTCGCGACCATCGCGCGAGCGATGTGAGGGCGGCCGAACGCGCCCTCTCCCACGACGGCCCGGACCTCGGCGAGGTCGAGCGGCATACCGAGCGCGGCGAGCTTCCCGATCATCGCCTCCCCGCGCGCGTCGCGGTCCTCGCGGAAAACAGCGAGACGGGCCCGAAGCTCGGGCTCTTCGGGATCGAGGAAAAGGCCGAGGACGTGGACGTCGTCGCCATCGCAGCGCGTCGAGAGCTCGGTCGCGGTCACGGTCACGAGGCCCGTGCCCTTCGCCGCCGCCTCGAACTCGGGCAGGCCGTGAACCGCGTCGTGGTCGGAGAGCGCGAGGACCGACAGGCCGGCCTCCACGCCACGGGCCACGAGCTGCGCGGGAGGCTCGACGCCGTCCGAGAACGTGGAGTGGCAGTGCAGGTCGGCGCCACGGAACGCGGTCACCGGCGCATGGTAGCAGCGGGGGCGCGCACGCCATCGGGTACCCTTCGGCCGTGAAGCGCCCCCATTCCCGTGGCTCGGCCGCCGCACTTGTCCTCGCGGCCACCGGTGCGCTTTTTCCCACTTCGGCGTGCACGATCCGGTCGCGTGCCTACTCGGCGGCCGAAAAAGACTCAAGAGAGCCCGGGCGCTCCGCCTGCGTCCTCTTCTTCGACGGGCTCTCCGATGAGGCGTTCTCGAGACTCCTCGCCGCCGGCGCGCTCCCCAACCTCAAGTCCGTGATCGCGGACCGGGCGCTTCGCGTCGAGACGGCCGTGACGTCGGTCCCGAGCGAGACGTATCCGAATCTCGCCGCCCTCCTGACGGGCCTCTTCCCCGGCCATCACGGAATCCCCGCGAACATCTGGCTGGACCGGCGCCTCCACGTGCGGGAAGCCCATACGAACGTCCTGAGAACGTACTCCACGAGCGACTTTCTCGCTCCCGAGGCGCGCACGCTCTACGAAAGGCTGCCGGGGGAGACGGTCGCCGTCACGGCCCCGATCGCCCGCGGCGCCACGGTGTACGTGAAGAACACCGTGGCGGTCATGGCCGCCTACGCTCGGAACGACTGGCCGTTCCTGGACCGCAAGACGCTCGACGACATGGGAGACGCCTACGGCGGCGCCGCCGCCGCGGGGCGCGTGCCGTCTCTCGTCTGGGGCCATCTGCTCGGGCCCGACGAGGTCGCGCATGCGTACGGGCCCGAGAGCGTGGAGTTTCGCGCGACGATGGAAGCGATCGATCGGGCCTTCGGCCGGCTCGTCAAGCGCCTGAAGCGGCACCGTCTCGACGAGCGAATCTTGTTCGTCGTCCTCGGCGACCACGGGAACCGCGCGTACGGGACGTTCGTGGATGCGAACGAGCTCGTGAACCGCGCCCTCCGCGCGAATCCGACGGAGGCCGACTGCAGCCTCGGCAACTGCGTCCTCGTGCCCGCCACCCACAAGGAGAAAGCCTACGACGTGGCCGACGCGCTGATCTCGGTCGGGGCGTACTGCGGCGTCATGATCTGGCTCCCCGGCGACCGGCCGCCCGAAAGTCTGCCGACCGTTTTTCGCGCGCCCCGACACACGCGTCGCACGAGCACACCGCGCGCGGCTCCGCTGCGCATGCCGCCGGTTTCCCAGTTCGCGGCCTCCCTCGCGCGCGCGAGAGAGACGGACCTGGTCGTCACGCGCGGACCCGCTCCGGGAAGCGTCGTTCTCTACGGGCCGGGAGGCCGCGCGGAGATCGAGCGCGAGGACCGCGCCGGACTCGAGTCGCTCTATCTTTACCGCATCCTCGAAGGCGAAGATCCTCTCGACTATGCGCATTCCGCCGAGGCGGCCCCGCTCGTGGGCTCCGCGCACGACGCCCACCAGTGGCTCGAGGCGACGGCCGACACCGCGTACCCGGACCTCGTCGTCCAGCTTCCCGAGTTCTTCGACTCGCCGCGTTCGCCGGACGTCTTCCTGTCGCCGAAAAACGGATTTGGCTTTACGTCCGGCAAGGCGGCAGGCCACGGCTCGCTCTCACGCAGCGAAACGGTCGTGCCCTTCCTCTTTGCCGGCCCCGGCGTCGCTCCGGGAACGATCCGCGCGGCGCGCACGGTGGATCTCGCGCCCACGCTCCTGACGTACCTCGGGGTCGCGTACAACCCCGACGAGATGGACGGAACGAACCTCGGGATCGCCCCGCGCGGCACCCCGAAACCGCCCGAAATCGAGCGCGCGCCCGCCGACGATTGAGGGACGCTCAGCCCGGCACGCGCCGCACCCGCACCGTGTTCGTCGCGCCCACCGCTTGAGCGGCGCCCGAAATCTCGACGACGACGGCCCCGGCGAGGCCCGGCAGCCGCGACAGGACGGCGTCTCCCGCGCGGACCATCGCCTCCACGCTCCGCGTCTCCGGGACGCGGAAGGACCTGACGTCGCGCAGGAGCGCGAGCTTCTGCCGCACCGTCTCCCGCGACGTGAAGGCGATCACCGGAATGGAAAGCAGATTTTTCGATACGAAACGCGCCGTCCGTCCCGACTCGGTGTAAACGACCATCGCGGCGGCGCACGCCTCGCGGGCCATTTCCGCGGCCGCGCGCGCCACGACGGCCGCGAAATCTCCGGCTTTTGGAGGCGGCGCCTCCTCGGGCACGAAGCCGGCTTCCGGCACCTCGGCGGCGAGCGCGATCTCCGCCATGGCTTGGACGGCCTGAACGGGCCACGCGCCGACCGCGGTCTCGCCCGAGAGCATCACGGCGTCCGCTCCATCGTGCACGGCTCCGGCCACGTCCGAAACCTCGGCGCGCGTCGGCGTCTGGTTCTCGATCATCGACTCGAGCATCTGGGTGGCAACGATGACGGGCACGGCGTGGCGCCGGCCCGCCGCCAGGATCTCGCGCTGGGCGCGCGGCACGCTTGCGAGGCCGATCTCCACGCCGAGGTCTCCCCGCGCGACCATGAGCGCATCCGAGGCCGCCGCGAGCTCGTCGAGGGCCGCCAGGGCCTCCTTTCGCTCGATCTTGGAAACGATCCAGGGGCGGCGTTCAGGCGCGACGCGCGCGATGAGCCGCCGAAGCTGCGCGACGTGCGCGGGGCTGCGCACGAACGAGAGCCCTACAAAATCCACCCCGGCGACCAGACCCTCGGCGAGATCCCTCCGGTCCTTCGCCGTCAGGGCGGGCGCCGAGAGAGCCGAATTGGGAAAGTTGACGCCCGCACCGCTCTTCACCGAGCCGCCGATCTCGACGGTCGCAAAGAGCGTACGTTTCGAGCACGTCCGGACGCGTAGGCAGATACGGCCGTCGTCGAGCCGCACCTCGGCGCCCGGCTCGATGTCCTCGAGGAGCGCCGGATAGGTCACCGCGAGGCGCACGGCGCCCCCCGACTCGCCGACGGAGGCTCCACCCGGAAACAGTTCGACGCTCTGCCCGCTCACGAGCGACGCCGAGCCACCAGGGAGAGCGCCGACGCGGATTTTCGGGCCGCCGAGGTCGAGGAGCACGCCTGTCGGGGCGCGGCGCCCGCGGGAAAGACGGCGCACGAGGGCCACGCGGCGCGTGATCTCGCCGGGCCGGCAGTGCGCCCCGTTCAGGCGCACGACGTCCACGCCCGCATCCAGGAGCGCCGCGAGCGCCCCCCGCTTCTCCGCGTTCGCGGCGATCGTCGCGACGATGCGCGTCGCGCGCCTCGCCCGCTGGTCTTCGTGCCGCATCCGATCCTCCCGTTCCTTCCGTATGATGCCTGTATGAGCCCGCCACACCTCACACAGGATGATTCCGTCGCCCTCGAGAACGGCAACGTCACCGACCCCCGCGTCGACCAGATCGCCGGCCACGTGAAGGAGATCATCCGGATCCTCGGGCTTTGCCCCGACCAGGATCCGAACCTGATCAACACGGACCGGCGCGTCGCGAGGATGTATCTCGACATCTTCTCCGGGCTCGACGCCGGTACCCAGCCGAAACTGACGACGTTTCCGAACGACGAGCACTACACGTCGATGGTGATGGAGAAGGAGATCGCGTTCTACTCCATGTGCGCGCATCACTTCGTGCCGTTTTACGGGCACGGGCACATCGCCTACATCCCGAACGACAAGATCGTCGGCCTCTCGAAGCTGCCGCGCCTGCTCGAGTTCTACGCGCGCCGGCCGCAAATCCAGGAGCGCCTCACCGAGCAGATCGCCTCGACGCTCGAGGAAGAGCTGACGCCGCAAGGCGTCATGGTCGTCATCGAGGCCCGGCACCTCTGTGTGGAGATGCGCGGCGTCAAGAAGCCGGGTGCCGTGACCGTCACCTCCGCCATCCGCGGGATCTTTCTCGAGAAGGCAGTCCGGGAAGAGTTCCTCGACCTGATGAGGCGCCGCTAGGCGCCGCACGGCATCCGCCCACGCGCCGCTCTCGTGCCGCGCCGGCGATCAGATCAGCGGCTCGCGCACGCCCAGCCGAGAGCCGCCGCGGCGTCCAGCCCCCGCAGCGTGCGGACGCCGTGCCAGCAGAAGTCGTCGCCCGAGACGAGGGCGACGCGGGTCGAGCCCGGTAGCCTCTCGCGCCAAAACGCGGCGTCGCGTTCGCCGAAGCGATACGGTTCGTCCGGAAGAATCAGGATGTCCGGGTGCGCGGAAACGATCTCGTCCTCGGTGGCGACCGGATAGTCGCGGCCTTCGCCGTATTTTTCTTCCAAAGAAAGGACGCCACCGGCGTGCCGGAGCAGGTCGGCGACGTACGTGCGCGGGCCCACCGTCATCCAGGGATCCTTCCAGATCAGGTAGACGAAGCGAAACGACGCGGGCGACGCGCCCCCCCGCCGCGCATCGGCGTCCCCGGCGCGCCTCAAGGCCTCCTCCACCTTCGAAGAAATCTCCTCGGCTTTCTCTCCGGTCCCGGTGAGCTGCCCGAAGTGTCGCAACAGACCCGGGATCTCCGCCACCGTCCTCGGATGCGACACGTCCACGGCGAAGTCGCGCTTCAGCGCCTCGACGTCCTCGTTCCTGTTCTCTTCCGCGTTGCAGAAGACGAGGTCGGGCTTCGCGGCGCGGATCGCCGCGAGATCGGGGCTCTTCGTGCCGCCCAGCCGCGGAACCCCGGCGAGCGCCTCGCGCGGGTGGATGCAGTAGCGGGTCACGCCGACGAGGGCGTCGGCGAGGCCCAGCGCCACAAGGCTCTCGGTGATCGACGGGCAGAGCGAGACGATCCGCACGCTTCGATTGTTCCACGCGCCCCGGGCCGAGTTAAGATTGTGTCTCGTTTCTGCCGCGGCCCGTGAGGGCCACAGAGGGTCGCGGCCCCGGAGGAAAAACAAGCATGTCGAGCGTTCTCACCGAGACCACGTCCCGCGCCGGCGCGTCTTCAGAGGTCGTCGCTAACGACTTCTCGCTGCAGGTCGCCACGGCCAACGGGTCGGGCTCGCAGACGGCGAACAGCGTCCTCATGCGGTCCATCTTCCGCATGGGGGTTCCCGTCTCCGGCAAGAACCTGTTTCCGTCGAACATCCAGGGCCTGCCGACGTGGTTCACGATCCGCGCGAACAAGGACGGCTACATCGCCCGCAAACGCGACCTGGACGTGCTCGTCTGCATGAATCCCGAGACGGCGGACGACGACGTGCGCGAGGCGCGCGCGGGCGCCTTCGTGGTCTACGAAAAGAAGCTCGGCCTCGAGAACCCAGGGCGCAAGCGCGACGACCTCACGTACTACGCGGTTCCGTTCTCGGAGCTCGTCGTCAAGATCACATCGGCCCCCGAGCATGCGAAGCTCCGCAAGCTCATCGTGAACATGGTCTACGTGGGCGTCGTCGCCGACCTCATGGGGATCGACCTCGAAGAGACCGAGAAGGCCATCGCGAAGCAGCTCAAGGGCAAGCCGAAAGCGATCGACCTCAACATTACCGCGGCGCGCCTCGGCCTCGACTACGCGAAGGCGAACTTCCCGTCGAAGATCCCCTTCCGCGTCGAGCGCATGAACGCGACGCAGGGCAAGATCATCATCGAAGGAAACGCAGCGGCTGCGCTGGGCTGCGTGTTCGGCGGCGCGACGGTTTGCGCGTGGTACCCCATCACGCCTTCGTCGTCCCTGTGCGAGAGTTTCATCGACTTCTGCGACGACCTGCGCATCGACCCCGTCACGAAAAAGAAAAATGTCACCATCATCCAGGCCGAGGACGAGATCGCCTCGATCGGGATTGTGCTCGGCGCCGCGTGGGCGGGCGCCCGTTCGTTCACGTCCACTTCCGGCCCGGGTATCTCGCTCATGTCCGAGTTCATCGGACTCGGCTACTACGCCGAGATCCCCGCGGTCATCTTCGACATCCAGCGCGTCGGCCCTTCCACGGGTCTGCCGACGCGCACGATGCAGGGGGACATCCTGCTCTGCTACTTCAATTCCCACGGCGACACGAAGCACCCGGTGCTCTTCCCCGCCTCGCCCGAAGAGTGCTTCACGATGGCGCAGGAAGCTTTCGACCTCGCCGAGCAGCTCCAGTGCCCCATTTTCGTCCTTTCGGACCTCGACCTCGGCATGAATACCTGGATGTCCGACGCGTTCCCGTACCCCACCTCCCCGCTCAAGCGCGGCAAGGTGCTGGACGCCGACGCGATCGCGAAGCTGAAGGGCGGCTGGGGCCGCTACAAGGACGTCGACGGCGACGGCATTCCGTACCGGACACTGCCCGGCACGCCGAACGCGTACGCGGCGTATTTCACGCGCGGCTCGGGCCATGACGAGAAGGCCCAGTACACGGAGAAACCGCAAGACTGGGTGAACAACGTGAACCGCATCGCGCGGAAGTTCGACACGGCGCGCACGATGGTGCCGAAGCCCGAGATCCAGGATCCGTTCCACGCGCCGGCCGGCATTCTTGCGTACGGCACCTCGCATTACGGCAGCACCGAGGCCCGCGACAAGCTCGCAAAGGATTTCGGCGTTCAGCTCGACTACTGCCGCCTGCGCGCGCTTCCGATCAACGCCGAGGCGGCCGACTGGATGCGCCGCCACGACCGCATCTACGTCGTGGAGCAGAACCGCGACGCACAGCTCGTGACGATCCTGCGCGACGAATTCCCCGAGCTCGCGACGCGCTTCGTGCCCGTGAAGCAGTACAACGGCCTGCCCCTCGACGCGACGACGGTGATCGAAGGCGTGCTCGGCGACCGGGACCAGCAGAAGCAGAAAAGGACAGCCTGACCATGAGCGCTCAGCCGCCCGCCCCCTCGCCCGCCCCCGCCGCCCCGAAGACGAACCACATCGGCCTCCCGAAGGCCGACTATGAGGGCGCCAAATCCACGCTGTGCCTCGGCTGCGGGCACGACGTCATCACGAAACAAATCATCAACGCCCTTTACGAGATGGGTCTCGAGCCCCATAAGGTCGCGAAATTCTCAGGCATCGGGTGCTCCTCGAAGACCCCGGCCTACTTCCTGAACCGGGCCTGGGGCTTCAACGGCGTTCACGGCCGCATGCCGTCCACCGCGACGGGCGCGCTCGTCGCGAACCCGACGCTGCATGGCATCGGCGTCTCGGGGGACGGCGACACGGCCTCGATCGGAATCGGGCAGTTCGTCCACGTCGTGCGCCGAAACCTGCCGCTCGTCTACATCATCGAGGACAACGGGGTGTACGGCCTCACGAAGGGTCAGTTCTCGGCCACGGCCGACATCGGCGCGAAGCAGAAGGGCGGCGCCGTGAACGACTTCATTCCCATCGACTGCTGCTCGCTCGCGATCGAGCTGGGCGGCACGTTCGTGGCGCGCTCCTTCTCGGGCGACATGAAGCAGCTTCAGCTCATCCTCGAGGCGGCCATCGCCCACAAGGGCACTGCCATCATCGACGTCATCTCGCCCTGCGTGACGTTCAACGACCACGAGGGCTCCACGAAGAGCTACAAGTACTCCAAGGAGCACGACACGCCCGTGCACGAGGTCGGCTTCGTGCCGTTCTTCGAGGAGACGCTCGCCGAGATCCCCGCCGGAGACTCGAAAGAAGTGGCCTTCCCCGACGGGAGCGTTCTCAAGTTCCGGGGAGTGGGCCGCGACTACGACCCGACCGACAAGGAGAAGGCCCTCAAGACGATCCACGAGAGCCACGGGAAGCAGGAGATTCTCACGGGAATCCTCTACGTCGACCCCTCCAAGCCCACGTTTTCGGAGCTCCTCGGGGCGACCGGCGAGTCCCTCACGAGCCTGCCCCTCGAGAAAGTCCGCCCGGGCCGGGAGGCGCTCGAAGAGATCATGGAGTCGCTCCGTTAGGAGGCCCGGCACGCTCACCGGATTCGCAGGCAGGACTCTCGCGCGCGGAGCGCCGCCACGCGGTTCACGTAGTCGAGCCAGAGCTCGCGCGGCACCTTCTCGGCCGAGGGCACGAGATGGAAGCGACCCCACTCCGACAGATCCTGCCCGCCGCGGTCCAGGAACTCGCGGCAGTCTTTCATCTGGCCCGCGCGCGCGAGGTAGATCCCGAAACCCGTGAGCGCGACGGCCGTGCTGACGCCCCCGAGGCTGTACTGGAGGCCGCGGTTCCCCGGGTTGTTCAGGGTGCCGGACGTAAAGGCGAGCACGGCGGCCGCGGAGCCGATCGCGTAGACCTTGCGGTAGAGACTGAGTTCCTGCTCTTCCTGGCGCTTCGTGCGGTCCTTCAGGTCCTGCAGCTCGTCGTTCAGGTAGAGGTCGAGCTCGAGCCTCAGGTCGTCAAAGGACGGCTCGGGCGCTTCCCGTTGGAGTGCGAGGCCGGCCGCGAGAAATGCGCGCTTTTCGGTCTTCCGCGCGCTCGAACAACCTTGTGCGAGCAGTGCGGCGATCAGAAGCGCGGCGATTCCCCGGGAGGACAGAATGGTACCTCCGCCCTCACTCCATGAGATTCCGGATGTGGCGACATACCGCAAGGAGCTGAGGCCCGTCCATTCCCCCGATGATGTTGCGGACGATGGAAGCCTGCACACGCAAGGCACCTTTCATCCCGAGTCGTGCTGACTGCTCGACGACAAAGCCGACTCTTGCGAGCTTGAGCGCCTTCAGGAAGTAGTACTCCATGCCGGTGTCGGTCAATGCCACGACGATGTCTGACAGAGCCTCGTGGTGCTGCGTGCAGTCCCGTGCCTCCTCGAGAGTCCTGAGTACGGCAAGCGTCTCTGCGCGAAGGCGACTCGAGTGGTAGAAGCGAAGAAAAGGTTCATGCGAGGCCGACGCACGCTTCGCCGGTCTCTTCGCAGGAGGTCTTGCACGTCCCTTCGAGGAGTCAGGCATCAAATTGCCTCGGTTGATCGTAAGCCGCGACAGACGCACCCTGACATGAGGCGCATGCACTATCTCCGTCTAGAGCGATTGCTCAGGGCGTCGTGACCAGCGGCAGCTCGATGAGGCTTGCCTGGTCCGGAGCGTGGTAGACGCGCTGAACGGCCTTCCGGTAATCCCCCGGCTTCGCCCAGAAGATGCTGGGCACGAACGTCTGTGGATTGCGATCGTAGAGCGGAAACCAGGTCGATTGCACCTGCACCATGACACGGTGGCCCGGCAGGAAAACGTGGTTCGCCGTGGGCAGGGCGAAGCGGTAAACCAGGGGCTTGTCGGGCGCAATGGGCTTCGGCGTTTCCAGGCTCTCGCGATAGCGGCCGCGGAAAATGTCCATCGAGACCGCGAGCTGATAGCCGCCCATCGCGGCCTGGCCGGCCACCTCGTCGGGATAGACGTCGATCAGCTTGACCACCCAATCGGAGTCTGTCCCGCTCGTCGAGGCGACCAGATTGGCAACCGGTTGGCCGCTGATTTTCACCGGCGCGTTCAGGACGTCGGACACGAAGACCGCGACATCCGGACGTCCAGACGCCTCACGCTGATCGGTCACGAGCCACTCGCGCCAGCTCTGGCCCTTGTCGAAGCTTTCGGGAACGATGGGACGCGCGTGGAAGGGCACGGGCTTGGTGGGATCGGAGACGTACTCGTCGAACGCGGTGTCGCCAGGCTTCGGCGGGGCGACGCTCAGCTTCCCGCCGGACGAGAGATAGAACGGCGTCGGCTTCACCGTGCAGCCGCTCGCACAACCGGCCGGCCACGCGGGCAGCCGCCGCCACGTGTTCGTTCCCGTTTCGAACGCAATGACGGGCGAGACGTCGGCCTTCGGGGCGCCGTCCTTGAGATATTGGTCGAGGAACGGGCGCAGGATCTCCCGGCGGAACGTGAGCGCGGTGTCGCTGCTGAACCTGATGGCGCCGAGCGCGCTTCCCTCCTTGATCTCCTGACCGTGATGCCAGGGGCCCATCACGAGGAACACCTTGTCGTTGTCCGTATCCTTCGGCTTGATCGCCTTGTAGACGGCGATCGCGCCGTAGATGTCCTCCTGGTCCCATAGGCTGTGGACCAGCATCACCGGCACTTTCAGCGGCTGTGCCGCCAGGATCTTGTCGACGGCCTGATCGCGCCAAAAGGCGTCGTAACTCGGATGCTCGAGAACCTTTCTCCACATGCCGACCTGCTCGAGCCCCCGGCGGCGGCCGAGCTCGCCCGCCGACCCTGCCTCCATGAACGTGTCGTAGTCGTCGAAGTGGCTCGTNNTCCAGCCGTCGACCATGGGGTTCATCGGCACGGACACCTTGAGCGCCGGGTGTGGATTGACGAGCGCCATCAAGGGCAGAAAGCCGTCGTACGAGATGCCGAGGATGCCGACTTTCCCGTTGCTTTCCGGGACGTTCTTCACGAGCCAGTCGATGGTGTCCCACGTGTCGGTGGCATGATCCACCGGCGTCGGGTTCTGCGGCCCGAGCACGGGCCGGTTCATGACGTAGTCGCCCTCGGAGCGGTGCTTGCCGCGCACGTCCTGCATGACGCGGATGTAGCCGCCCTCGACGATCGTCTCAACGGCGTTGTCGTAGCCGTCGAGATTCAGGCCGAGGTGCGCGCTTTCGAAATTCGTCGTGAGCTTGTCGGCGTCGTAGGGCGTGCGCGTGAGAAGCATCGGCGCTCCCTTCGCGCCCTTCGGCACGAGGATGACTGTGTGCAGCTTCACGCCGTCACGCATCGGGATCATCACCTCACGCCGGACGTGATCGAAGCCGTCGTACGTCGGCACGAACTTCGCCGGCATTTCACTCGGCAGCGCGGGGTACAGGGCGGGCGGTGGCGTGGGCGCCGGAGCCGCCTTTGCCGCCTCAAGGGCCTGCGCCGCCGACGGTTCGGCGAAGAGCAGCGCACCCAGGAGCGGCGCGAGGACGATCAGGGCGCGAACGCGGTGGATTCCCTTCACGGGAGAGACTTCAAGAGCCACGTGTTACCTCCAGCGGGACGACGGGCATTCTAGGGGCGGGCGGCCGCGCGGGAAGGCACACGCTTCGTGAGAAGCGACACGTCCCGATCGTTGAGAAGCGGGTTTGACACGCGCAAGACGTTACAGAAAGGTGAGTGTCAGGCGGTGCCGTTCTTGTTCTTCTTGCGCGGAGCCCGGGGCTTGGGCGGACGCAGATTGGATGCTGACGGAGGCGCTTCGCCGGCGTCCACTCTCTCGACCACGAGGGCGCACTTCGCCACGAGTGCCGCGAAAGCGCCCACGGCGGCCCATATCGGCACCAACACGGCACCCGCGAGACCGACGACGAGGGGAATCTCCAGGAGCGTGACGCCCCTTTCGTTTCGGATCGAGATGCGACGGATGTTTCCCTGGTGAATGAGATCCTTGATCGACGCCACCAGTTGATGGCCTGTCACCTGGAATTCTTCGACGATGGGAGGCTTCGAAGGCATCGCGGTCTCCTTCTTGGCCCGACTATAAGGCTTCCGAGATGAGCGTGCAGCTGGTGGAAGCGCGCCCCTGGATGCACCGGCAGAACGGCCCTCAGAGCCAACGCCGGACGCGCTGCCGGTACTGCCGATACTCTTCGCCGAAGGTGCGCTCGAGGTAGGCCTCCTCGCGGACGATGACGCCGTAGTGCATGACGATCAGAATCACGGGCAGGAAAGGAAGAGGCCACACGGTGTTCACCCAGATCGCGACTCCCACGTAAAGCAGCGTAATCCCGACGTACATGGGATTCCGGCTGAATCGATACGGACCCGTCGTGACGACCGCCGTGCTCGGACGCAACGGATTCGGGCTGGTTTTCGCCTTATGAAAGGCGAGGACGGCGGGAAGTCCCAACAGACCGAAGAGCACACAGGCGATGCCGAGGGGAACTGCTGCCCAGCCGGGAACGAAGGGCATGGGGCGCCAGTGCTGAAGGAGCAGGCCGGCCACGAGCGGTACGGCATAGATGAGCGGCGGTGGGGCAACGACGCCCGATGTCGACGCCGGGGGTCGGGTTGATGCACTCGACATTCGATTTCCTCCTGAGACTCTACTTACCTGACACCAGATTCTTCTCCTCCGACGACGAAAAAAGGGTTGCCCTCGGTGACTGTCTCGCGCGACGCGGGACTCGTCCCGCGGCCGGGTTTCTCGCGTTGGACACCGGTGCTAGGATTCCTCGATGAAGACGATCTTCCGAGGCGTCCCGCTCGAAGCGGCCCGCTCAGGGGCCATGATGGCGGTGCGCACCTTGCGGAAGATTCCGGCCGGTCAGAAGGGGTAGGATGCCCGCCCCCGACCTCCCCCCGAGACAGGGTCTCTACGACCCGTCTTTCGAGCACGACGCGTGCGGATTCGGATTCGTCGTCGATCTGAAAGCGCGCGCTTCGCACGACATCATCCGGAAGGCGCTGCAGGTCCTCTGCAATCTCGAGCACCGGGGCGCGACCGGCAGCGAGAAGAACACGGGCGACGGCGCCGGCCTCCTGACCCAGGTGCCGCATGGCTTTCTGGCCGCGAGGTGTCGCGGCCTCGGAATCGAGCTCCCCGCGCCCGGCGCTTACGGGGTCGGAGCGGTCTTCTTCCCCCAGGAGACGGCGAGCCGGCAGGCGTGCGAGCGGCTCTTCGAAGGCGTCGTCCGGGAAGAAGGGCAGGCCGTCCTCGGCTGGCGCGACGTCCCGACCGACGACGCAAGGCTCGGGCCGACCGCCCGCGCCAGCCAGCCCGTCATCCGGCAACTCTTCGTCGCGCGGAGTGAAGGGACCCCCGGGGGCGACGCGTTCGAAAGAAAGCTCTACGTCATCCGCCGGCTCGTGGAGAAAGCCGTCAGCCGCTCGGCGATCCCCGGGCGCGGGCACTTCTACGTGGGCAGCCTCTCCCACCGGACGCTGGTCTACAAGGGGATGCTGAACTCCGACCAGCTCGCGGCCTTCTACCCGGACCTGAGGGACGAGGGGCTCACGGCGTGCCTCGCCATGGTCCACTCGCGCTTCTCGACCAACACCTTCCCGAGCTGGGCGCGCGCCCACCCCTACCGGTATATCTCCCACAACGGCGAGATCAATACGCTCCGCGGCAACGTCAACTGGATGCAGGCCCGGCAGAGGATGTTCTCGTCGAAGCTGTTCGGAGACGACCTCAAGAAGGTCCTCCCCGTCATCGACACAGACGGGTCGGACTCGGCGATGTTCGACAACGTCCTCGAGCTCCTTCTCCTCGCCGGCCGCTCGCTCCCGCACGCGCTCATGATGATGATCCCCGAGCCCTGGAGCCGGCACGAGTCCATGAGCCCGGAGCTGAAGGCCTTCTACGAGTTCCACTCGTGCTTCATGGAGCCCTGGGACGGCCCGGCCTCGATCGCCTTCACGGACGGGATCCGGATCGGCGCGGTCCTCGACCGGAACGGCCTGCGCCCCGCGCGCTGGGTCGAGACGAAGGACGGCCTCGTCGTCATGGCTTCGGAGGTGGGCGTTCTCGACATCCCCGCCGAGCGCGTCCTTCGGAAGGGGCGCCTGCAGCCAGGAAGGATGTTCCTCGTCGACACCGCGCAAGGGCGGATCATCCCCGACGACGAGATCAAGGGCACGCTCGCTTCGGCCGCGCCGTACGCGCTCTGGCTGGAGGAGCACCTCGTGAGGCTCCGCGACCTCGCCGATCCCCCGGCCGTCATCGAGCCCGATCACGAGACCGTCCTCCGCCGCCAGGAGACGTTCGGCTACACGCTCGAGGACGTGAGAATGCTCGTGAACCCGATGGCGACGCAGGGGACCGAGCCGATCGGATCGATGGGGACGGACATCCCGCTCGCCGTCCTCTCCGAGCGTCCCCAGCCCCTCTACGACTATTTCAAGCAGCTCTTCGCCCAGGTCACGAACCCGCCGGTGGACTCCGACCGCGAGGCGATCGTCATGGCGGTGGACACGGCGATCGGGCCGGAGGAGAACCTCCTCGAGCCGACCCCGACGGCCGCGCTTCACTTCGACCTGCCGACGCCGGTCCTCCTGAACGTCGAGCTGGAGAAGATCCGCGCGCTCGACGGCAGGCCCGGATCGAAGGGCTTCCGGTCGATCACCCTGCCGATGCTTTTCTCGGTGCACGACGGCGGAGCGGGCCTGAGGAAGGCGATCGAGGACCTCCGCCGGAGGTGCAGCGAGGCGATCGCCGAAGGGCACAATGTCCTGATCCTCTCGGACCGGGGCCACGACGCCACGGACGCCCCGATCCCCGCCCTTCTGGCTCTCTCGTCGGTGCAGCACCATCTCCTCCGGGAGGGCTCACGGACGCGCGTCGGGCTGGTGCTGGAGACAGGCGAGCCGCGCGAGGTCCACCACTTCTGTCTCCTCATCGGCTACGGCGCGAGCGCCATCAACCCCTACCTCGCGTTCGAGACGATTCACGACCAGATCCGCCAGGAGATGATCTCCGGGGGCGCCGACGACGCCGAGAAGCGCTACGTCAAGGCCGTCAACAAGGGGATCGTCAAGGTCATCTCCAAGATGGGGATCTCCACGGTGCAGAGCTACCAGGGCGCGCAAGTCTTCGAGGCGCTCGGGCTCTCGCAGGACTTCATCGACGAGTACTTCACCGGAACGCCCACGCGTATCAGTGGGATCGGAATCGACGCGATCGCGCGCGAGGTGCTTCTGCGGCACGAGTGGGCCTACCCGAAACGCCCCGTGGAGCACACGACGCTCGGGACCGGGGGCCGCTACCAGTACCGCCGGGATGGTGAGGACCACCTCAACACGCCCGAGGCGATACACGCTCTCCAGACCGCCTGCCGCACGGGCGACTACAAGCTCTTCAAGCGGTACAGCGAGCTCGTCAACCGGCAGGGGAAGCACCCGGTGACGCTCCGGGGCCTGATGGACTTCCGCCCCCTCGCCAGGAGCGTCCCGCTCGAGGAGGTGGAGCCGATCGAGGCGATCCTCGCCCGGTTCAAGACGGGCGCCATGTCGTACGGCTCCATCAGCCAGGAGGCGCATGAGGCGCTCGCCATCGCCATGAACCGGATCGGCGGAAAGAGCAACACGGGCGAAGGAGGAGAGGATCCCGTCCGGTACGAGCCGCTTCCGAGCGGCGACTCGAAGAACAGCGCCATCAAGCAGGTCGCCTCCGGGCGGTTCGGCGTCACGAGTCAGTACCTCGTGAAGGCCCGCGAGCTCCAGATCAAGATCGCCCAGGGGGCCAAGCCGGGCGAGGGAGGCCAGCTCCCGGGTCCCAAGGTCTATCCGTGGATCGCCAAAGTGCGGTACGCGACGCCGGGTGTCGGCCTCATCTCCCCTCCCCCGCATCACGACATTTACTCGATCGAAGATCTCGCGCAACTGATCCACGACCTGAAGAACGCCAACCCGGAAGCCAGGATCAGCGTGAAGCTTGTCGCCGAGGCCGGAGTCGGGACGATCGCGGCGGGGGTCGCCAAGGCGCACGCCGACGTCATCCTCATCAGCGGCCACGATGGAGGAACGGGGGCCTCACCCCTGACGAGCATTCAACACGCCGGGATCCCTTGGGAGCTGGGTCTCGCCGAGGCCCACCAGGTCCTCGTCATCAACAACCTGAGGAGCCGGGTCGCCCTCGAGACGGACGGCCAGCTCAAGACCGGGCGCGACGTCGTCATTGCGGCCCTCCTCGGCGCCGAGGAGTTCGGCTTCTCGACCGCGCCGCTGATCGCTCTCGGCTGCATCATGATGCGTGTCTGCCACCTGAACACGTGCCCGGTCGGCGTGGCGACGCAGGACCCCCAGCTCCGGAAGGAGTTCACGGGCGAACCGGAGCACGTCGTCAACTTCATGCGATTCATCGCCATGGAGGTGCGCGAGCTGATGGCGCACCTCGGATACCGGTCCTTTTACAAGATGGTGGGCCGGAGCGAGCGGCTCGAGATGCGCCGCGCGGTCGATCACTGGAAGGCGCGGAAGCTCGACTTCTCGCGGATCCTCTTCAAGCCGACGGTCCCGAAGGACGTGAAGCGGACTTGCCGGGTCCCCCAGGAGCACGGCCTCGAGGAGGCCCTCGACGCCACCACCCTCATTCCGCTTTGCCGGCCCGCTCTCGAAAACAGGACGCCCGTCACGGCCACGCTCCCGATCCGCAACGGGAACCGCGTCGTCGGCACGATGCTCGGGAGCGAGATCACGAAGAGGTGGGGGGCGGAAGGGCTGCCGGAGGACACCATTCGTCTCCGCTTCCAGGGCTCCGCCGGGCAGAGCTTCGGAGCCTTCATCCCGCGCGGCCTCTCGCTCCTCCTCGAAGGGGACGCCAACGACTACGTCGGCAAGGGACTTTCCGGCGGCAAGATCGTTGTCCGCCCGCCGCGCAACGCGAAGTTCAATCCGCAGGACAACATCGTCGCCGGCAACGTGATCGGCTACGGCGCGACGAGCGGCGAGCTCTACCTGCGCGGCTCGGTCGGCGAACGCTTCTGCGTGCGCAACTCCGGCGTCCACGCCGTGGTCGAAGGCGTGGGCGACCACGGGTGCGAGTACATGACCGGCGGCCGCGTGCTGGTGCTGGGCAGGACCGGCCGCAATTTTGCGGCGGGGATGAGCGGCGGGATCGCCTACGTTTACGACGCCGACGGGACCTTCGCCGGCCACTGCAACAAGGGCATGGTCGAAATCGAGGAACTCGAAGCCGAGGACCGCGATTTTATCTGCGAAATGATCGAGAAGCATTTCCGCCATACCGGCAGCACCGTGGCTTTAGACATTCAGCAAAACTGGACCCGCGCGTCGAAGAAGTTCGTGCGCGTGATGCCGGTGGAATTCAAGCGCGTCATGAAGCAGCAGCGGGAAGAGCTGGAGAAGGCCAGCGCGGCGGCGGGGGAGTAGCCGCGTGGATACCTGGAACGAACTCAGTACAAGTGCATACGGCGGATCGCAGCTTCTCAGCAAGAACGATTGCTGGCGAAGCTGCATCAATCGAGCGTACTATGCCGCATACGCTGCAGTTACCGGAGAACTGAGCAAAGTAAAAGGCATTACATTCAGCTACGGAGGAAAGAATCCTCGTCATGACGCGCTAACAAGGCTGGTTCAAAACCATTTTCCGCAGAACAAATCGAAAAAAGACATTAAAGCCGCATTGCGGCGGTTGTAAACTGCGCGAATTGAGGCGGATTATTATCCGCCCGCTTCGATTGGAAAAGCGGAAGCTCGCAGGGCATTGTTAGATGCGCGTTTCGTGCTCCAGGCTTGCGGCAAGGAGGTCTAGGATATGGTTGCGACAAGAGAAACTATTTTAGAAAAGGTGAGAGATTCCTTCAAGCGGCACACTCCGCTGGACTTCAATGCCGAAATCCATATTTATGAGAAATCCTTGCGGCAAAAGGATGACGGTTCCTGGGTGGTTCCCGTTTATCCATCGCGAAACGATGTCAGGACGTATCAATATTACGATATCGTTGCTGAAGTCGAAGAAGAGTTGCAGGAGCAAGAGCACTTGGATCTGTTCTTTGTGCCGGTGAGACCGGAAAATTGAAGGGGTTGCAATGAAGCAACAAATTTTATTCACTTTGACCGGCGTAGTTCTTATCGCGATGGCGAGCACGGCGCGCGCCGAAGACAAAATCGTGAGCGAGACATTGCTGAAAGAGCTGCAAACGCTGACTAACGCAATGATCGACGAAAAGATCAAGGATGGCACGCCATTGCCGCCAAACGCGACTGCCGAGCAAATGAAGGCGCAGGCGGTTGCGCAACTCAAACCATTCATCATGGTTACCGCTGACGAAGAAGCGCGCTTCAAGAAAGGCGAGTTCGACGACGCGGGCAACAAGAAGCGCATGGACGAATTGGTGAAATTGTTTGCCGATTTGAATGTCGAATTGCCCAAAGCCGCGGTTATGTTTATTGAGGAGCACAAGAGCGGCAAGCTATCAGGCGCGCGGCTGGAGCTGGCAGTGCGACTCAACCAAGCGAAGGCGGACAAGGTGAAGCAGCAAATGGAGAAGAAATAGCGGCCGTATGGGTATGACCAGTTTAACCATCGAAGTCGGAAATCCAGCGAAACCGGACGCGACTGAAAAGGTCAAGTTCTGTGTTGATTCCGGAGCGTTGTATTCGGTCGTTCCGGCCGCGCTTCTAAAGAAGCTTGGAATCAAGCCGCTGATGGTTCAGGAGTTCAGTCTCGCCAACGGATCGGCCATTCATCGCGAGAAGGGCATCGCCTTGTTTCGATATGGCAATGCGGTCGGGGGAGCGGATGTGATTTTTGGGCAAAAGGGCGACAAGATGCTGCTGGGTGCGACCGCTCTGGAAGCGCTCGGCTTGTGTCTCGATCCGATTCAGGGAAGACTCCTTCCGTTGCCGTTGTCGATATAATGGAGCCGTAGAGTATGCCGCCAATTGCAATCGAACAAGCCGAATCGCGAGTCGTCTTACACGGCGTGAGTTGGGAATTGTATGAGCGGCTCCTGAAACAGGTTGAAGAGCAACATGTTCGTTTAACGTACGATGAAGGGGAACTGGAAATTATGTCACCCATGCACCGGCATGAATACTACAAGGTCATCATTGGCCGGTGGGTGTTTGTGCTTGCTGAAGAGTTGTCGCTTAACTTCAAGCAACTCGGTTCGATGACGTTTCGGCGGCAGGACTTGGCGAAGGGTTTGGAGCCTGACGATTGTTTCTGGCTTGCCAATGAGCCCGCGGTTCGCGATAAGCTCGATTACGATCCCATGGCAGATCCGCCTCCGGATTTGGCATTGGAAATCGACATCACCAGCAGTTCGCTCGACCGCGAGGGAATCTACGCGGCGCTTGGGGTGCGTGAACTGTGGCGATACAATGGCAAGGCATTCCGTGTATTTCATCTCAATCGAAAAAAGTACGTTAAAAAAAATAAGAGCCTGAATTTTCCATACTTGCCGCTGGACGAGTTCGAGCAATTCTTTGAGCGCCCGAAGGGCATTACCGAAGGCGAATGGGTCAAGCGTTTTCGAACCTGGGTCAGAAAACGGATGAAACGTTAGCATGGGCCTGACCGTATTGAAAATCGGGGTCGGCAATCCGGCCAGACCGAAGGTCACGGAAGATGCCGAGTTCCTGATCGATTCCGGCGCCGTGTACTCCGTCGTGCCTGAAGAGATATTAAAAAGGCTGGGGATCAAGCCGTTGAACACAGAGGAATTCCGGCTCGCGGACGGCAGCACCATCCGGCGTAAAAAGGGGATAGCGCTATTCAAGTACAACCGCAAGACCGGCGGCGCCGACGTCATTTTTGGCGAAAAGGGCGACAGCAATCTGCTTGGCGCGTTCACGCTGGAGGCGCTTGGGTTGGCCATCGATCCGCTGAAGCGTGAGTTGAAGCCCATGCCAATGATTCTGGCCGGGTATAGGCCCTCCAGCAGCCCGTTGAAATACTCTNNTCAGCTCTGTCGGACCACTAGCGCTGAAAGCAAAGGATGAAGACTCCCGTTCCCTGAACGTCCCATTCTCCACGTGCAAGAGCCCGAAAACGGAGGGTATGCGCTTTGAGACCACGATCGGTGCTGCACGCCCTGCTGGGCTTCACGCTGCTTTACACGCAGTGTTTGATCGCAGGGAACGATGCCGAAAAAAACCGCAAGGCCGAGGAGCGGTTTATTGCAGTTGTTCAATCGTTTTCGGACAAAGGCAGCGCCAGGCGCACGGTTGAGGATCGTAAGGACGCCATGGCGAAAGCACTTGGCGGCTTTGAGGTGCACGGGTGGACGGGCGTGATTACCGAGTTGAATCAGTTGGAGAACGGAGATTACGTCCTTGCGCTGGCCATCGGAGAGCCGATCCTGCTGCGCAACACTGGAGTTGAGGGCGAATACGACAGCAAGAGCGCGCTGATCCAGGCCGGCTCTCCCCTTTGCGTTCCGTTGGGCCGCATGAAGCCGGGCCAGAAGGTCGCCTTTGACGGCGTGTTCCTGCGCGACAAGGCCAAAGGACCGAACAAGGGCGGACTCGCCGGCAACTGGAATCTCGAGCAGCCGGAATTTGCGTTTCAGGTTGTGAAGATCAAATTCCAGAAGCCGCCGCCGTTGAAGACCTGGAAACAAATTGTCGCTGAGGCGCGCAATCAGATTCTGACGCTGCATCAAGCGGGCGGCGGAAAGTTGAGCCTGCTCGATTTTGCGCGCACCATGGGCTTCAAGATAAAAGGCGATACGGAGCCGATGCTGCGGGATCGAGGCGACTTGGTGTTCAAGCCCGCGGGGGATAATTCGGGCGAATTCACGAATGAAGGGCCGGAACTCGAGATCAAGGCCAATGTCGGACACATCAAGATCCCGAAGCTCGTCAGCGGCACGTACACGTGTTCGGATGAAAGCACGGTGCTGAAATTTTCGAAGAATCATACATTCACCGGCAAGCTGACGATCATTTCGGCGCCCCTCGAGTCCATCACAGCCAGTGACAAGAAAGTTGATGTGAAGATCGGTGGAATTTTTGGCGGCGCGTTGAGCCGCTCGCTGCCGGTTGAATGACGATGCAATTCAGTGTGAGGACAATGACGATGGGCAAGCCAACTGGTTTCATGGAAGCGACGCGCGAGCTGCCGAAGCGGCGGCCGGTGCAGGAGCGTGTGCAGGATTGGAAAGAGGTTTATCTCCCGTTTCCGGAGGACAGCCTCAAGCAGCAGGCCGCGCGCTGCATGGACTGCGGCGTTCCGTTCTGCCACACCGGCTGTCCGCTGGGCAACATCATTCCCGATTGGAA
>PLZI01000133.1:0-9006 GCA_003152095.1 Acidobacteriota bacterium
CGAGAGAACGAGAGAACGAGAGAGGAAACACGACATCCGGGCGCGACGAAACATTTCCGATCCTACGGGTGCTCTCGTGCGCCGGGGGTCTGTCCAGACGGGCGCCGCATGGCGCCCGTTTTTCTTTTTGGGGGTTCCAAGATGACCGGGATGACATGGTGAGCGAGACGATGACGAGTCCGCTCGACAGGCTTTTTCTTCTCCAGGAGGTCCTTCTCGAAGTCGACGTAAAGACCCAGCGCCGCGGCAAGACACCGGACCACCTCGTGCACATCGAGGCTGCCTACCACGATGCGCGCCGCCTGAGGGACGCCGCGGGGGCCGTCCTCTCGCAGGCCGAGGAGCGCAAGAAAATCCTCGATGGCGAGATCCAGGATTTCGACGAGCAGCTGAAGAAATACCAGCAGCAGCTCCAGTCCGTGAAGACGAGCCGGGAGTACAGCGCGCTCCTGAACGAGATCGACGGCATCAAGCGCGAGGTGAGGACCCGCGAGGACGAGCTCCTCGCGCTAGACGAGGCGGTGGCCGGGTCCTCCACCGAGCTGGATCGGCGGGATGAGGCCTTCCCCGCCGAAGAGGCCGGCTACGAGGAGCAGATGAAAGAGTGGCGGGCCGAACAGACCGCCCTCGACGCCGAGATCGCACGGGCGAACAAACGGGCGGAGAGCCTCAGATCCGAGCTCGAGCCGCGGCTCCTCAAGACCTTCGAGCTCATCCGGCACAGACGGGCCGGGGTGGCGGTAGCCCGGGTCGAAATGGTCGGGCCGCAGACGGCGGCCTGCTCGGCCTGTCACGTGCGCCTGCGCCCGCAGCTTCTCTCGGACCTCCGGCTCTCGAAGGAGACGGTCTTCTGCGAGAGCTGCAAGCGCATCCTCTACTGGATTCCGTGAGGCGGGCGGAACTCCTCGTCCTGTACTTCGACGGGGCATCGCGCGGGAATCCGGGGCCCGCGTCGTACGGGGTGTGGTCGCCCGGGGGCCTCGCGGACGCGAAGACGCTCGGTGCCACGACGAACAACGTGGCCGAATGGCGCGGCTTCCTCGCGGCTCTCGACCTCGCGCTCGCCTCGGGAGCCTGCGATGTCGAGATCCGGGCCGACAGCCAGCTCGTCCTCCGGCAGTTCTCGGGAGAGTACCGCGTGAAGGCGCCGCATCTCGCGGGATTCCTCCTGGAGGCGCGGCGGAAGGCGCGCGGGATCGAACGCCTTCGCGTCGTTCACGTGCCGCGCGAGGAGAATCACGAGGCCGACGCCCTCGCGAACCGTGCGCTCGACGCGGCGTGCGCACGTCGGTGACAAGGCCGTGACCGAGCGATGACCAAGCGGTGACAAAGCCGTGACGCGGGCCGAAGAGATCGCGGCGCGCCTCGCCGACGTGCGCAAGCGCATCGCCGCCGCCGCGGTGCGGAGCGGCCGCTCGCCGGAAAGCGTCCTCCTCGTCGCGGTCGGGAAGACGCACCCGCTCCCCGACCTCCTCGCGGCCCACGCGGTCGGCGTCCGCGCGTTCGGAGAGAACCGCGTCCAGGAGGCGGAAGAGAAATTTCCGTATCTGCCGCCCGATGCTGTGGGCCATCTCATCGGCCCGATCCAGTCGAACAAGGCGAATCGGGCCGTGAAAGTGGCGGCGGTCGTCCAGACGATCGACTCTCTGGACCTGGCCCGCCGGCTCGACCGCGCAGCGGGGGCGGCAGGCAACCGCCTCAGAGTATTCGTCCAGGTGCGCCTCGGGGGGGAGGCGACGAAGGCGGGCGTCGACCCGGCGGATGCCGCCGCGCTCGTCGCAGCCGTGCGAGCGCTGCCGTCGCTCGACCTCCGCGGACTCATGACGATCCCCCCGCCGGGGGAAACGCGCCCGCATTTCGCGGCCCTCAAGAAGCTCGGGGAGGTTTTCGGCCTTCCGGATCTCTCGATGGGGATGAGCGACGATTTCGAGGCCGCGATCGAGGAAGGTGCGACGCTCGTGCGCGTGGGCAGCGCGATCTTCGGGGCGCGGCCCTGAAGCGACGAGGAATCACCCGGTGCTACCCTCCGAGCGATGAGGCCGGCCTACAGGCTGCGCTGGGCGGGCCCTCCCGGCTGGCGCCGCATCCCGCCCGTGACGCGGGGCGTCCTTTTCGCGACCGCCGCCGGCTACCTTCTCACGCTCTTCCTGCCCGAGGTCGCGGGCTTTTTCGCCCTGCTGCCGGGACGCCTTCTCGCGGGGGAAGTCTGGCGCCTCGTGACGTACCCGCTCGTCAACGTCTCGATCTTCTCCGTCCTCTGGGATCTCCTCCTCGTCTGGAGCTTCGGATCGGAGATCGAGCCGCGCTGGGGCTCGCGCCGTTTCGCGGTCTTTCTTCTTCTCGCGAGCGCTTCGGCCGCCGTGCTCGGTACCCTCGCCGCGTGGATCCTTGCCGCCTCGGTCTTCGGAGGAGGCTCCGGCTTCGCGCCGCCGCTCGTCGCGCTCATCGTGGCGTGGACGCTGGAAGGCCCCTCACGGCCCACGAACTTTTTCGGCGTTCTCCCGATGACGCGCCTCGGTTTCGCGGCGATCGCGCTCGTCCTCGTCGTATTCGGAGAGCTCGAGCAGTCGCGCTCCCTCGCGCGGCTTGTTTTCATTCTCGGCGGCCTGCCCGTCGCGTGGCTCTTCACCCGCGGCCCGGGCGGTGGTCCGCGCTTTCCACGCTTTCGATTCTGGGGCCGCAGGCGGGTCTTCCACGTCGTCGGACGCGAGGACGACTTTCGGGTTCACTGACGGCTTGCGGAGACATTCTTCGCACCTCTTTGGCAGCAAAGGGCCTAGAATCAAGATCATGAGACCCACGATCAGCGCGCTCGAGATCCGTAAGAGGCAGTTTCCGAAGCGCTTTCGCGGCTTTGACCCGATCGAGGTGACCAGCTTCCTCGAGGTTTTTGCCGAGGACATCGAGGAGATGACGCGCGAGCTCGACGATCTCGAGCGCGAAAACGCGCGGCTCAAGGAAGAGAACGCCCGGCACCGCGACACGGAGACCACGCTAAAGGAAACGCTTCTCCTCGCCCAGCGCTCGGCCGACAGCCTGCGCGAGACGAGCGAGAAGGACGCGGGCCGCATCCTGAACGAGGCCGAATCGAAGGCCGACCGCATGGTGCAGCAAGGATTCGAGCGCATGGCCGACACGGAGAAGAAGATCCGCGAGCTGCGCATGGAGCGGCGGAACTTCCAGCTGAAGCTGCAGAGCACGATCGACCTCTTCCAGCAGGTCCTCAACTTCGACAAGGAAGAGGACGAGCTCGAGAGCTCGATCTCCATCCACCGCCCGAAGAAGCGCGAGGGAGAGACGGCCTGAATCGGCTGTCCATCCGGCATCTCGACGAGCTGGCGACGCCGGAGGGGACCTCGGCCCGCGCCGGCACCGACCAAGGCGCGATCCTTCGTGTCCGGGACGCCGCGCTCCTCGTCGAGAACGGCATTGTTCTCTTCGCGGGGACGGACGCCGAGTTCGTCCGCCGGTTTGGCGAGGCCCCCGCGCTCGGGGAGACGGTCCTCGACGGCAGCGCCAAGACGGCCGTCCCCGGGTTTGTCGATGCGCACACGCACCTTCCGTGGGACGGCTTCCGCGAGGACGAGTTCAACCGCCGGCTGAAAGGGGAGACGTACGCGGGGATCGCCGCGTCGGGAGGCGGCATTCTCTCGACCGTCGCCGCGACGCGCGCCGCTTCGGAAGAGACGCTCGCCGAGAACGTGCGTCTCAGGCTCGACCGCATGTTGCGGCATGGAACGACGTACTGTGAGGCGAAGACGGGCTACGGCCTCGACCTTTCGAACGAGAGCAAGCAGCTGCGTGCCCTCTTGGCCGGCGCGAAAGGACACGCCGTAGGGATCGCGCCCACGGCGCTTCCCGCGCACGAGGTGCCGCCCGAGCGCCGCGGCTCGGATGCCCTCCGGCGCCGCTACGTCGACGAGTGTTGCGCGGAAATCCTGCCCGCGCTCGCGGCCGCGGGCGCGAGGTTCGTCGATGTCTTTTGCGAGGAAGGCGTCTTCTCCCTCGAGGAGTCGCGCGCGATCCTCGACGCGGGGAAGGCGGCCGGCCTTGTCCCGCGCATCCACGCGGACGAATTTACGCCGCTCGGCGGCGCGTCGCTCGCGGCACGCGTCCACGCAGCGTCCGCCGATCATCTTCTTTTCGCGACGGAAGAAGGCATCGCCGATATGGCGGAGGCCGGCGTCGTGGCGACGCTGCTTCCCGGCACGTCCGTGTTTCTCCGGATGAACCGCTACGCGAGAGCGCGCCGCATGGTCGAACGGGGTGTCGCCGTCGCGCTCGGGACGGACTGCAATCCCGGCTCCTCGTACACCGAGTCGCTGCAAGCCGTGGCGTTCCTCGCGTCCGTGGGCATGGGCCTCACCGTGGAGGAGACGCTCACGGCGATGACGCTGAACGCCGCCGCGTCGGTTGGCGAGGCGATGACGCGCGGCTCACTCGAGCCCGGCAAGCGGGCCGACATCGTCCTGCTCGACGCGCCGGCGCTCGAGCATCTCGTCTATCATTGGGGCGTCAATCTCGTGTCGGACGTCCTCGCCGGAGGAGACCACGTCGTCCGGCGCGGCGACCTGCTACCCTCGCCTGCCTCATGACGAGCTCAATCGTCTCCTTTTCCGTGCGCGACTTCACGGCTGCGCTCGCCTCCGACGCGCCGGCGCCGGGCGGGGGTTCCGCCGCCGCAGCGGCGGGCGCGATGGGCGCGGGCCTCCTCGCGATGGTCGTCCGCCTCACGCTCGGCAAGGAGAAATACCGTGCGTCGTGGGAGGAGCTCGAGCCGCTCATGGACCGCCTCGAGAACGCCCGCACTCACCTTCTCCAGCTCGTGGATGAGGACACGAAGGCGTTCGACGCGGTCGTGGCCGCGCGACGTCTCCCGAAGGAAACCGACGCGGACAAGGCCGCGCGGCAGCGGGCGATCGACGAGGCGAACGTCCTGGCCGCCACCGTGCCGATGCAGACGGCCTTCTTCGCGCACGAGGCCTTGAAGAACGCGCCCGCCGTTTTCGAGAAGGGCAACCCGAACGCGGCCTCTGACGCGTGGGTCGCGGCCCTGATCCTCCACGGGGCGGCGCTCGGCGCGCTTGCGAATGTTCGGATCAACTTGCCGGGCGTGTTGGCCCCGGAGCTTTCGTCTGGATTCCGCGAGGATGCCCGCGATCTCGAGAAGAGGGCGGCCGAGGCCCTGGAGAAGACGCGCGCACTCGCGAAAGGCCGCGGCCTCGCCCTGTGAGGCGGCGGCGTCCCGCAGCGGTTTTCGCCGCGCTTTTCGTCGCCGTCTCCGACAGGGGCGCCGCCGCGCCCCTCGGCTTCGAACGGTCCGCCGACGCGTTCGCCCCGTCGCCCGGCTTTCATCTCACGGAGCAAGCGGCGACCTCTGGAGAACCAACGGTGCCGAGGGATCCGCCGCCGCCCCCACGCCTCTTCGACACGAAGACGACGGTCGTGACCGCGGGCGTCATGGTCATCGCACCCGTCATCGGCTACTTCGCCTGGTGGCGTACGTCGAGCCGGCCGTCCTTCGAGTTCGCGAACGAGCGCTGGTTTCAGCGCGACACGTACGCGGGCGGCGCGGACAAGGCGTCGCACATCTTCCTCGGCTACATCTCGACGCTCACGCTTCAGGAGATCTACCGGTCGCTCGACAAGACTCCCGCGGAGGCGCGCGGCCTCGCGTTCGGCGTCATGGTATTGACGGGCGCCCTCATTGAGATCGGCGACGGCTTCTCCATGTATGGCTTCTCCTGGGAGGACATCACGGCAAACGCGATCGGGGCGGCCCTCGCGACGGGCCTCGACGCGTGGGGACTGAAGGACACCGCCGGCCTGCGCTTCGGCTATGTGAAGGCCCTGATTCCCGACGCGTGCTGCCGGTACGGTGGCTACGGCGACGATTACTCGAAAGAGATCTACTCGGCCGACCTCAAGCTCGCGGGCTTTCTCCCGCGCGTGGGCGTCAAGCCGGGACCAGCGCGCTTCCTGCTCCTCTCCGTGACGTACGGGTCCAAGGGCTACCGCTACTCGGCCGCTCCGCTCCGCCAGCGAAACGTCGGCATCGAGGTCGGCCTGAACCTGCGCGAGGTGCTTCTCGCACTGCGCGTGCCGGAGAGGAAATGGTGGGGAAAGGCGCTGCTCGCGATCGGAACGTATTTCCGCTTCCCGTACACGTCCTTCGGCTGGCACTACGACCTGAACCACGGCACGTGGAGCGGCCCGGACACCGGGGACCACTTCTCCCCCGGCTCGATCACGTACGACTGAGCGCGCTCAGCCGGCTCGCCGCTCCTCCAGCCACTCCGCGAAGCGGTCGCGCGAGAAGGTGTTGACGACGCGCGAGGCAGGGATGCCCGCGAGGCGCGCGACGGCGAGGCCGAAGTCGAGGAACGAGAGGTGCGCCGCGGCGTGCGCGTCCGAGGAGAGCGAAAAGAGGCAGCCCGAGCCGACGGCGAGAGCCGCGAGCGCGGGCGGGAGGTCGAGCCTCTCCGGGCAGCCGTTCAGCTCGACGGCGACTCCGTGCGCGGCGGCGACCGAGAAGACGCGTGGCCAGTCCGCGCGAAGGCCGCTCCGCATGTCGTAGAGGCGGCCTTTCGGGTGGCCGAGGATCGCGACGCCGGGCGTTTCGATCGCCCGCACGAGACGTGCCGTCTGGTCGCGCGGGCTTCGGAGATCCGTGTGCACGGACGCGACGACGGCCTCGACCTCGGGTACGTTCCTGGGCGTGACGTCGAGCGTGCCGTCCTCGGCGATGTTCGCCTCCGCGCCGAGGAACATCTTGAATCCGAAGAGGCCCTTGGCATTCAGGAGATCGACTTCGCGCCGCTGCGCGCGGAAGTCGGCGGGAAAGAGGCCGCCCGCGACGGCGCAGTCGCGCGCGTGGTCCGTGAGGAGCGCGTAGCAGTCTCCCCGGCGCTCGAGCGCGCGGTGAAGCGACGCGAGCGGCAGCCGGCCGTCGGAGCGGTCCGTGTGGAGGTGAAGGTCGCCACACAGATTCGCCCGCGTGAGGCCGCCGGGCGCCGAGAGGATCCGGTCGGCATCCGCGCGCGAGAGGAAGTCGCGCTTTCGTCCCGCCGCCGGGTCCGTGTGGTCGAGCATCGCCGCGAGCGCGTCGTCCACGTTTTCGTCCGAGCCGCAGGCGAGGAAGGAGCCGATCGCATCGGCGGCGCGGGGCGACACCTCCGGCAGCGACGCGAGCGCGAAGCGGCGGCCGAAGAGGTCCGCCCCGAGCTCCCGGAGCGTCCGCGCCGCAGCGCGGTACTCGCTCGACGCGCGTCCACCCGGCTCCTCGGCGGCCGCGAGCGCGAGAAGCGCCGCCGCGACACGGTTGTTCGTCACGGGCGGGGCGGGGGGAACGCGGAACGCGGCAGGAACGGCGGACATCGGCGTGCATCCCCCTCGCCCCGATTGTACGGGCGAGCCGGGCCGATAGACTCGACGGCGGATGCGCCGGGAAGAGGTCGTCGATGCAGGAGTGGCCGCGGCTCTCGCTCCGCTCGCACTTCTCGTCGCGCTCCCGTTCCGGGCGGAGGCGATCGCACGAACGTCTCTAACGTCGCTCGGCTGGGACGCGGCCCTGCACGCGACGGAGGGCCTCGATCTCTTCGACGATCTGAGGCTCGTCCGTCCGCTCGACGCGCTCGGGCTCCTCGCGAGCCGGCACTGGTGGGGGCCCCTATGGGCCCTCGTGAGCGCGCCCTTGCAGGCTGCGTTCGGGCCATCGCTCGCGGCCGCGAGCCTGCCGAGCCTTGTCGCCTTCGTCCTCGCGCCCTCCATGGCATTCCTTCTCGCGCGCCGGCTCGCCCCCGCGGGCGGACTCATGACATCCGCGCTGAGTGCGCTCCTCGTGACAGGGCTCTTTCTGCGCTCGCCGATGCTGCTCGAGACCTCCGCGTGGCCCATGCTCGAATCCCTCGGCGGCCTGCTCGCGCTCCTCGCGTTCCTCTTCTTCGCGCGGCGCGAGGAGCGGGGCGCGCGGCGGGCGGCATTCCTCGTGGGCGCCGCGGTCTTCCTCCTGAAGTACCATTTCGGCCTCTTCGTCCTCGCCACGCTCACTGTCGTCGTGTTACGGGAGGAGACGCCGGAAGCGCGGCGGCGTCTTAGAGCAGCGGCGCGCGGACTTCTGCTGCGCGGCGCGGGAGCCGGAATCCTTGCGCTTGCGGCCGTTCTCGCGGCGACGCGCGGGATCCTCGAGGTACGGGGGGGAGACGGCCTCGCCCGATATGCGCCGAGCATCCCGAATGTCGCGTGGGGCGCTCTCGTGCTCTTCATCCTCCTTCTGGCCTTCCGCCGCCGAGCCTTCACGGAGGCCTGGGCGGGTGCGTCCGCGACGTTCCGCGACCTCGTGCTCTTCGCCCTCCTGCCTCCCGCCGTGTGGTGTCTCGACCCCGCGAACGTGCGCGGTTGGTACCGGCAGATCTTCCAGCCCACGGACGCGCCAGAGCGAAATCCGCTCGCGAGGCTCGCGGCGTTCGGGAGCTTCCTGCGCGACGACTACACACTCGGCGCCTTTCCCGCGTGCCTCGTGCTCCTCGGCCTCCTGCTCGCGCTCATCCTGCCGGGCCAGAGGACACGACGCGCGCTCGCGGCGTTCGCGATCTGGCCGGTGCTGCTGATGTCTTTGAGCGCGTATCCCGTGGAGCCGCGTTTCCTCGCGTGCCTCGTACCGGGCCTCCTCGCGGCGGCGGTCGCGGGTCTTGGGGCGGGGGCTTCGCGGCTGGGTGAGAGAGCGCGGGATACGGCGCTTGCCGCCGAATTCGTGCTTCTCGCGGTCGTCTACGACGGGGCGCACTGGCGTGCGGAGTGCTCCGCACGCGCTCCATACCGGTTTTCCTACGGCGCGGCCGAAGTCGTGGCCGTGAACGCGGCGGTGAATGCGGCGGTCGCCGCCGCGCCCGAGAGAGGGCCCATCCGTCTGCGGCTTCCCGCGGATCCTCCCGTATGGCCCACGGTGCGCCTCGCGCTCCGGCTGGAGCGACGCGACATCTCACCGGAAGACCTCACCGTCTCGGC
>PLZI01000133.1:9073-23676 GCA_003152095.1 Acidobacteriota bacterium
ATGCCGGACGACCTCGTCCCGCAGATCGAGGATGCCAAGCGGCTCTGCCGCCTCCTCGGCCTCGCCGTCGTCGAAGAAGCGGGTTACGAAGCGGACGACCTCATCGGCTCGATCGCCGTCGCCGCGTCAGGCGCGGGCGTCCGCGTTGAAATCGCCTCCGCGGACAAGGACCTCTTTCAGCTCGTGAAGGACGACACGGTCGTCGTCTGGCATCCCGTGCAGGAGCGTCTCCTCGACGAGGCGGGCGTCGCCGAGTTCTTCGGCGTCCCGCCGGCGCGCGTCGTCGACGTCCTTGCGCTCATGGGCGACTCGTCGGACAACATCCCGGGCGTCCGGGGAATCGGTGAAAAGACGGCGAAGGAGCTCATCGGCACGTTTGGCTCGCTCGACGATATTTACGCGCGGCTGGATGAGGTGAAGGGGAAGCGCAAAGAGACGCTCGCGAGCGGGCGGGAGGATGCCTTTCGCTCGAAAACGCTCGCGACCGTGCGTTGCGACCGGCCTCTGCCCGCGGCCCCGGAAAACCTCCTCGAGCACTTTCGGATCCGCCCGCTCACGGACGAAGCCGTGAGGGAACTTGCCGCGTTTTACGAGGAGCTCGGGTTCGCGAAGCTCCGGAAAGACCCGCTGGAGTCCCGGCCGGGCGCTCCGGCGAAGCCGGCGGCACCCGCTGCGCCGTCGACGCTTTCCCTCTTCGACGAGGCGCTTACGCCCGAAGGGGCCAGGGATGCGACCCGGTGGGAAACGTCCGCGTCCGGTCTCGCGGCGGTCGTCGCCGCCGCGCGCAAGGCGGGCCGCGCGGGCGTCTACGTGGAGTGCGGGCCGGGCCTCCCGTGGCCGGCGCCTCCTCTGGCCGCGGTCGTAGCCATACCGGGAGGCCCGACTCCAGCCACGGCGGCCTTCGCGCTCGATGATGTGGGGACGCGGGCGCTCGTGGACCTCTTCCAACACGTGCCTCTCGTCGCGCACGATGCCAAGCGGCTCTTTCTCGCCGCGGACGCGCTCGGGATCTCGGCTCCCGCGCGCGTTTTCGACTCGATGCTCGCGAGCTACGTCGTCTCTCCGGGCCTCCACGCACACGACCTCGCGGGCGACGCGCGCGGCATCCTGAATCTCCCGCCGGAGGCCGTGCCGCCGATGAAGGAGCTGGCCGCGGGAGCGCCCGTCACGATCGAGGTTCTCTCGTCGGAAGCTGGCCGGCAGTGGCTCGCGCCGCGCGCCCGCCTCCCGCTCGCGCTCGTGGACGCGCTCGCTCCGCGCCTCGCGGAGGGCTCGGCGCTCTCACGTGTCCTCGAGGAAATCGAGCTTCCGCTCGTCCCGGTCCTCGCGCGGATGGAGATCGCGGGTATCGCGGTCGACCGCGGCGCCCTCGCCGTGATGTCGAAGGAATTCGACGTGCGGCTCGCCACCCTCGAACAGAAGATTCACGAGGCGGCGGGAGAGTCTTTCAACATCGGGTCGCCGGCGCAGCTCGGGCGGATCTTGTTCGAGAAGCTCGGTTACCCGGCGGTGAAGAAGACCGCGAAGACGAAGTCGTGGGCGACGGGCTCGGAAGTCCTCGAAGAGCTCGCCGCGCTTTCCTCCGGGCCCGTGCCGGGCCTCGTTCTCGAGTGGCGCGAGATCTCGAAGCTCAAAGGCACGTACGTGGACGCCCTCCCCGCGGCGATCGCGCCGGACGGCCGCATCCATACGCGCTACGACCAGGCCGTCGCCGCGACGGGACGCCTCTCCTCGAACGCCCCGAACCTCCAGAACATCCCCGTGCGCACGGAGGCGGGCCGCGCGATCCGCCGCGCGTTCGTCGCCCCGAGGGGAAGCGTCCTCGTGGCGGCGGACTATTCCCAGATCGAGCTGCGCCTCCTCGCGCACCTCTCGGGCGATGCGGCGCTGCTCGAAACGTTCCGGCGCGGCGAGGACATCCACCGCGCCACCGCGGCGAGGATCTTCGATGTCGCGCCGGANNTACGGCATGGGACCATTCGCGCTGGCCGCGCAGCTCGGCGTGCCGCGCGCCGAGGCGAAAGAATTCATCGCGGCCTACTTCGAGCGGTTTCCGAGGATCCGCGCGTGCCTCGACTCCATCCTCGAGAAGGCCCGCGCGACGGGCAGCACCGAGACGATCTTCGGCCGCGTGAGGCCCATTCCCGGCCTTCACGACCGGAACCACAACGTGCGCGCGAACGCCGAGCGAATGGCGATGAATGCGCCGTTTCAGGGCTCGGCGGCGGATCTCATCAAGAAGGCGATGATCAGTCTGGACGCCCGGCTCGCGTCCGAGATCCCCGAGGCGCGCCTTCTCCTGCAGGTGCACGACGAGCTCGTCCTCGAGTGCCCGGAGGCTCTCGCCCAAAAGACGGCGGACCTGGCAAGAGCCACGATGGAAGGCGCTGCGTCGCTTGCGGTGCCGCTCACCGTGGACGTGGGCCAGGGCAGGAACTGGGCGGAAGCGAAGTGAAAACCGAAGGGGAAACCGAACCGACCGACCGCTCGGCCGAGGCTGCCGCTAGAATCCTGCCGATGCGCCCCGTTTCTCTCGTCGTCGCCGTGGTGCTCGCGGCCGCGGGCCTCGCGCGGGCCCAGGCGCCGGCTCCACGGCCCGTCGAGGCGCTGCCCGATGCCGCGCGGCTAGCGCCCGCGGAAGTCGCGTACGTGCACCCGCTCGCTCGCGCGCTCGAGGAGGCGCCGAAGCTCGCCGAGCACACGAACCCGCTGGATCTCGAGACGCGCCAGCCGCTCGTCCTGACGGTCCATCTGCTCGAGACGGGGCGCGTGGACGAGGCAATTCCCGTCGAGCCGCCGCTCAAAGCGCTTGGGACGCCGATTCCCGGCCTTATCCCCCGCTGGCGATTCTCGCCCGCGAAAAAGGGAGGGCTGGCCGTTCAGACTTGGGTGACTTACGGGATCGAGCTCGCGCTCTCGCTCGAGAAGGCGGTTTTCACCGGCTTCACGCTCGAAGCGCTGCGCAAGGGCGACCCGCTCGTCGCGACCGTGCCGGACAAGACGGGCGACGCGTGGATGAGCCGCTACGGGCGGGACATCGATCCGAAGGACCTGGTCGCGATCTCGATCGAAGACGTGGAGGTCCTCCCATCGCCCGAGAAGACGCCCTGGAAGTTCGACGCGTCGCGCCAGAGGGCCCGCGCGACGGCGCTCGTCGAGGTTTCGGAGCTGGGCGCGGTCACCCGGTTTCTGCCGACCGGCGAAACGGAACCGCTTCTCGGGTTCTGGTTGAAGCAGCTTGCTTCGAAGTGGCGCTTCACGCCCGCGCAGGCGGGGGGCCGTGCGGTGTCGTGCTGGATGGCGCTCGACACCACGTTCGACTACACGCTCGACTCGGCGAAGAAGAAGAGTGAACGCGTGGTGAAAAAGAATCTGCGCGCGACGCCGAAGTGAATCAGGGGAACCCGAGGCCGGGTTCCCCTAAGACCCCTCCGCGCCTTCTCGGACGAACTACTCTACTTTGCGGACATCGCCTGACCGCCGCGTCAATTTCTTCGCGTCGAAGTATTCGAGAAGCGGGATGAGCGTCTTGCGCGTCAACCCGATGAGGTCGCGGAAGCCCGCCACGCTCAACGTCTGTCCCCGCACGGTCTCGAGCTTCTTTTCCGCCGCGGCCGCGACGTCGCGGTGGACGACGAGATCGGGCGAGAGCCGCACGAGGATTCCGGACTTCACGAGATGTGACACGAGGCCATCCACGACCGCCGGTTTCGTGCCCACGGTGGTCGCGAGGTCGGAAAGCCTCGGCGGCTCGAAGGCCGCTGCGCGATAGCTCTCGGCGATTTTTGCGGCGAAGGACGCGGAGTCGCCGGCGAGATCCGCGGCCTTCGCGCCAGGCGGAACGATGCGGTCGCCGTCGACCGCGAGCTTCTTCGACGCGGCCAGCACGGCGATCCAGCCGTCCACGGCGGCGGGGGAAAGGGCCTTGCCGATCCGCTCGGCGAACTCGCTCTTCGCGAACGACACGGACGCCGTGCTGCTCTTCTTCCGCTCGGCGAAGGCAACCGTGACCCTCTCGGCGAGGGAGGTGGCGACGCCAGCATGCGCGTAGAGCGCGGGCGCGATGCGCAGGGCCTTTCCCGAGGACGACAGCGCATCGAGCAGACTCGCCGCGGAAGAGGCCGGCACGCCCAGGCGAGGTCCGAGGCGAGCCGCGGTGAGGCCGGCCGGGCCCGCTTCGAGAAGGAAGAGATCCGCGAGGTCCTTCTCGTCGCCCCGGGCGAGCACGGAGAGGACGCGGTCCACCTCCGCGCCGCTCCGGCGCTTGAGGCGCGGGCGTCCCGCGTCGAGAACGCGCCCGCCCCCGACCGTCTCGACGGGTGAAGGCCGGCGGAGAACGAAGCGGTCGCCGGGGCGCGCGGGGAGAGGCGATTCCAGCGTGATCTGAGCGAAGCCATTCGAGCCGGGGGCGAACGTTCGGTCTTCCGACGCTTGAGGAGCGAGGCGATGGACACGTCCCGCGACGTCGGCCGTGCCGAGGTGCACGCGCAGGCGCGCCCCGTCTTCGACCGCGGCCCCGACGGATGGCAGCCACGCAACCTCCGCCGTGAGGACGGAGGAGGGATCGAGCCCCCCGCGCGCGACGAGAGCCTGGCCGCGGCGCAGCGTCGCGCGCTCGACACCGGCGAGATTCAAACTCGTCCGTTCGCCGGCTTGAGCCTGGGTGCGCTCCTCGCCGTGCACCTCCAGGCGCCTCACGCGCACGTCGAGGCCCTCGGGGAAGAGCGTGAGCAGGTCCTCGGGCGCGAGACGCCCGCCGTCGAGCGTGCCGGTCACGACGGGGCCGAAGCCCTTCATGGTGAAGGCGCGGTCGAGGAAGACGCGGGCCGTGCGGCGGCTCCGGTCCTCGCGCACGACGCGGCGCGCCGCTTCGGTGAGCGCCCGGCGCAGGGCGCCGAGCCCCTCGCCCGTCACCGCGGAGACGGCCACGACCGGGGCGTTCGCAAGGAAAGAGCCCTTCACGAGGGCGCGGATCTCCTCCTCGACGAGCGCGCCGGTCTCCGCGTCGACGAGATCGCTCTTCGTCCGCGCGACGACGCCGGTCGAGAGGTGGAGGAGCTTCAGGATGTCGAGGTGCTCGCGCGTCTGCGGCATCACGGAGTCGTCGGACGCGATCGCAAGGAGGACGAGATCCACGCCCTGCGCCCCGGCGACCATCGTGCGCACGAACTTCTCGTGTCCCGGCACGTCCACGAACGAAAACGTCGTATCGTCCCACTCCGCGTGCGCGAAACCGAGGTCGATCGTGATGCCGCGGGCCTTCTCCTCCGGCAGGCGGTCGGGGTCCGTGCCCGTGAGCGCGCGCACGAGCGCGCTCTTGCCGTGGTCGATGTGGCCGGCGGTGCCGACGAGAACGCGGCGCATCTTCAGTACTCCGGCCTCGTGTACGTCGTGGCCTTCTCCGGCGGCAGCGGCTCGCCCGCGAGTTTTGCGCGCGCGTGGCGCGCGACGCGCAGGCCGTCGAGCGCGGCCGACACGATGCCGCCCGCGAAGCCTGCGCCCTCGCCCGCGGGAAAGAGGCCGGGAACGGTCGGCGACTCGCACCAGCCGTCGCGCTCGATGCGCACGGGCGAGGACGTGCGCGACTCCGGAGCGAGAAGCACGGCCTCGTCGGAGACGAAGCCCGGCATCTTCCGNNCGCGGGAGCGGACGTGGCTCGATGCGACCCGTGCGGCTCTTCAGAAAATCCGTCACGCGGAGCGCCGGGGCCGCATACGTGCCGCCCGCGCTGCGAAAGGCCGCCTCCTCGACGCGGCGCTGGAGGTCGCGGCCACGGAGAATCGGCTCGCCCGGCAGGGCGTCGAAGTCGTCGTCCCGCGTCTGGACGACGATGCCCGCGTTCGCGTAGCCCGACGAGCGCTTGTAACGCGACATGCCGTTCGTCACGACGCCCGACGGTTCGGACGAGCACGCGATGACCTGGCCGCCCGGACACATGCAGAACGTGTAGATGCCTCGCCCGTTCGACGCGACGTGCGCCTGCTTGTAGTCGGCGGGCATCACCCCGCACGCCGACGAGAGCTGCGCATACTGGATGAGGTCCACGGCGTCCTGCGGGTGCTCGATGCGCACTCCCATCGCGAAATGCTTGCGCGTCATCGCGACGCCGCGGCGGAGGAGCGCTTCCATCGTGTCGCGCGCCGAGTGGCCCAGGGCGAGGATCGCGAGATCGGTTGGAATCTCCTCTCCCGAGGCGAGCATCAGAGCCACGAGGCGGTTGTCCGGCCCTTTCGTCACGAGGTCCGTGACCTTGGCGCGGTACCGGAGCGTCGCGCCGTGCTCGAGAAGGTGCTTTCGAATGTTGCGCAGGACGACGACGAGGCGGTCCGTGCCGATGTGCGGTTTCGCGTCGACGAGGATCGACGCGGGCGCGCCAAAGCGATGCAGCGTCTCGAGGATGACCGCGATCCTGTCGTGCCTCTTGCCGCACGTCAGCTTTCCGTCGCTGAACGTGCCGGCGCCGCCCTCGCCGAACTGGACGTTCGATTCGGGGTCGAAGATGCCGGATGTCCAGAACTTCATGACCGTGCGATAGCGATCCTCGGCCGGGTCTCCGCGCTCGAGAACCGTCACCGAAATGCCGGCGTCCACGAGCGCAAGGGCCGCGAAGAGGCCCGCGGGCCCCGTCCCGACGACGGCCGCGCGGCCCGCCCTTTCGACGGGCGGAAGAAGAAGCTCCGGGCCGCGGGCGGCCGGCGCGTCGGTCAGACGCAGAGGAGCGGAAAGACGCGGCGCAAGCGGCACGCGCGACGAGAACTCCACCGTGAGGTCCCAGAAGAGCGCGGGTTTCTGACGCGCGTCGAGCGAGCGGCGAACGAGGAGCAGATCGGAGAGACCTTCCGGCCCCACGCCGAGCACGCGGGCGACGAGGGGGATGTCGACGCTCTTCGGGGCACGCGCGCGAAGGCCAGCGAGACGATAGCGAAACGAGCCCGGCACGGTCCGTATTGTGACGCTATCCTTCAGGCCGGATGATCGCCTTCGTCCTCGCGGCCGGTTTCGGTACGCGCTTCCGGCCCGAAACACTCACGACGCCAAAAGCTCTCCTCGTGCTGGCCGGCCGGCCGATCCTCTTCCACGTCTTCGACCATCTCCTCGCCGAGGGCGCTGAGGCCTTCGTCGTAAACGCCCACCATGGCACGGAGGCGCTGCGCGGCGCCGTCGGGGAGTCGTACGCGGGCGTCCCCGTCGCATGGTCCATCGAGGAGGAGATCCTCGGCACGGCCGGCGGCATCCGCCGCGCGCACGAGCGCGGCCTCCTCGGGAGCGGCGCGTTCGTCGTGGCGAACGGCGACGTCGCCACGACGTTTCCCCTCGGCCGCCTCCTCGCGGCGCGCCACGAGTCCGGAGTCGTCTCGGCGCTCGCCGTGCTCCCGAACGAGAATGCCTACGACACGCCCCTCTGGGCGGATGCGGGCGGGCGGCTCGTCGCCGTCGGCGGCGATCGCCCGGCGGAGAGCGCCACCGGGCCCTGGCTCTTCACGGGCCTTCAGGCCGCGAACTCCTCCCTCGTCGCCCGGATCCCCATGGGGTTTGCCAGCTTGGCAAAGGATGTTCTCTCGCCCTCGGCGCGCGCGCGCGATGGCGCGTTCGCGCTCGTCCCATACCGGATTCCAAAGGACGGAATCTGGTTCGACCTCGGGACGCGCGAGCGGCTCGCCGCGGCTGAAGCCGCGCTTGCCGCCCACTGACACCGTCACCACCGCTTGATCCACTTCAGGGTCTTGCCGTGCCAGGTGAAGATCTGGATCTTCGCGTTCGCGGGCGTGACCCGCACAGCCGCCTGGCGGCGCTTCCGGTTCGAGAGATAAACCGAGCCCGGCGAGGACTTGCCGAGCGGCGAGAACGAGCAGATGTCTGAGGCGCCGAAGCGGATGGGATCGGCGAGGTTTCCGATCGCGGCCTCGCCCGGATCCGTGCCGTTGAAGCCGGGCACGAACGAGAACGTGATGCCGGGATACTTGTTGCGCATCCCGAACGGGCCGGCGACGAGGCGGTCGACGCCCTTCTTGATGTCCGCGGTTGTCACGCCGTTTCCGTTTCCATCCTGATAGACCGACAGGACGAGGTCTTCGCCGGAGGAGACCCATTTCACGCCCACGTCGGCGCCCTGAAAGACAGCGCGGTCGCGGGCCCCGATGAGGATCGCCGAGACCTCCCGGGCCGCCGCGGCGAGCCCCTCCTCGGCGAGGAGGTCGGTCAGGGACGGGAGGCCGAGGGCGAAGACGATCCCGAGGATCGCGAGGACGACGACGATCTCGGGCAGGGAAGTGCCACGCATATTCATCTTCATTCCTCTCGAGGGGAGGCGGGCGGCCCGGCGCAGGTGCCACGCGGGCCGCCCTTCTCCGTCAGGCCTTCGCCTTCTTCGAGCCGGAGCCGCCTGACTTTTTCGTCTTGCTCGTGGCGCCGCGTGATCCGGCAGACGACACCTTCTCGGCAAGCGTCGTGGGGCCGCTCACCGCGAGGTACGGTTTCAGCGCCGTGAAGAACTTCTCGCCCACGCCCTTGACCTGCATGAGGTCCTCGACGCGGGGGAACGGACCGTGCTCCTTGCGATGCGCGACGATCCGGTCGGCCAGCTTCGGGCCAACGCGCGGCAGGCGCGCGAGCTCGGCCGCGGTCGCCTGATTCAGGTTGACGGTCTTGTGCGAGGAGGGGGCCTCGCCTTCGGCGACGGCGGGATGCGAGGCGAGACCGGAGAGCGAGAGCCCGAGAACGGGGACGATGAGAGCGCGGACAATCGGATGGAGAGCCATTGGAAACTCCTTTCAGATTTGGTTTCGTTGTGGGAATTCAGGACATTCCGGGATTCGGGTGCATTCCTTCCGCTCATTCCCGGGCGCGTCCGGGTGCGCGTGCCGTTCAACTCATCGCGTCGCCTCCTTTCGACGCCGGGGCATCGCAGGACGCATGCCCCGTCCTCGCAAACCGGGCCAAAGCGCTCACCCCGCGCGAGTTCTCCGCGGAACGGGCCTGTCGCCGAGAGGCCTGACTGTCAGTCTTTTCTGTCAGCCCTCGTTCCACGAGCGCCGTAGCTGACTGCCGAGGCGGGACTTGCCTCGATCACACGAATGCGTCTGCGCCTGACAACATCTTCTGACGCCCGACCCGCCCGTCTTGCCCGGTGGTGGAGAATCAAAGGAGAAGGAGCACCTCGTGAGTCCGTCGGACCATCTCATCCTCGGCATCTCCGGAGCAAGCGGCGCGCGCCTCGGCCTGCGCGCGCTCGCGCTCTTTGCCGGGTCGCCCGACGTCGAGCGCCTCCACCTCGTCGTCTCGCCGCGCGCGCTCCTCGTGGCGCAGACGGAGATCGACGCGGGGATCTCGTCCGCCTCCGCGCTCGTCGATTCCGCGAACCTCGATGCGGCGACGCGCGCGAAAGTCGTCCTGCACGCCGAAAGCGCCGTGGACGCCCCGATCTCGTCGGGCTCGTTCAAGACGCGCGGGATGGCCGTTCTGCCGTGCTCGTCGGGAACGCTCGCGGCGATCGCGCACGGCACGTCGCGCGGCCTCCTGCAGCGCGCGGCGGACGTCTGCCTGAAAGAACGGCGGCGGCTCGTCCTCGGCTTGCGCGAGACGCCGCTGTCCCTCGTGCACGCGGAGAACATCGTGCGCGTCACACGGGCGGGCGGCATCGTGGCGCCCGTCGTGCCCGCGTTTTACGCGGCGCGCGAAGTCGACGAGCTCCTCGATGCATACGTCCTGCGCGTCGCGGACCTCCTCGACGTCCGGATCGACACGGCCGACTACCGCTGGACGGGCGGAACGTGAAGGGAGCGAGGCGGTTCCTCTCTCTCGTCACGTTCTCGCACACCGTCTTCGCGCTCCCGTTCGCGCTGCTCGCGACGGTGCTCGCGGCGGGCGCCGTGCCCCCGCCTCGGACGCTGTTCGGCATCCTCGCGGCCATGGTGGGCGCGCGGTCGGCCGCGATGGCGTTCAACCGGATCGTGGATCGGAATGTCGACGCGGAGAATCCCCGCACCGCGCGGCGCGAGATTCCCGCGGGAGCGGTCTCGGTGACGGCCGCAGCGATGTTCTGCGCGTTCTCCGCCGCCGTGTTCGTCGCGGCGGCGTGGTTCCTGAACCCCCTCTGTCTCGCGCTCTCGCCTCTCGCGCTCGCGATCATCCTCGGCTACTCCTTTACCAAGCGTCTGAGCGCGCTTTCCCACCTCGTGCTCGGGCTGAGTCTCGCCCTCGCGCCGGTGGGCGCCTGGATCGCCGTGACCGGACGGCTCGCGGCGACGCCCGTCGCGCTCGGCCTTTCGGTCCTTTTCTGGGTGGCGGGCTTCGACGTGATCTACAGCTTGCAGGACGAGGCCTTCGACCGCGCGCACGGCCTGTTCTCGCTGCCGGCGCGTCTCGGCGCCCGCCGCGCGCTCGATCTCTCGACGGTCTTCCATGCGGTTTCGCTCGCCCTCCTCTACGGCGTCTTCGTCCTCGCCGGAGGCGGGCCGCTCTTCGGCGCGGGCGTCGTTCTGGCGGGCGTCTTTCTCGTCCGCCAGCACGCGCTCGTGTCTCCGAAGGACCTCTCGCGCGTGAACGGCGCATTCTTCACGGCGAACGGCTGGCTGTCGGTGGCCGTCTTCCTCTGCGGCGCTCTCGACGTTCTCCTCAGGCGGTAAACTCGCCGCCTCGTGCCGGTGCCCACCCCGCAGGAATTCCCGCTTCGCCACATCGCGATCGAGGGCCCGATCGGCGTCGGAAAAACCTCGCTCGTGGGGCTCCTCGCGAAGCGCTTCTCGGGCACGCAAATCCTCGAGGACGTCACGAACCCGTTCCTCGCGGACTTCTACGCGGGCAAGAAGGGCGCGGCCTTCCAGACCCAGATGTACTTCCTGCTGTCGCGCTTCCGCCAGCAGCAGGAGATCGCCCAGATCGACCTCTTCCGGAACCTCGTCATCGCGGACTACACGTTCGCGAAAGACAAGATCTTCGCCTACCTCACGTTGAACGACGCGGAGATCGCGCTCTACGACAAGCTCTACGCGACGCTCGCTTCGAGCGTCCCGCGTCCCGACCTCGTCGTGCACCTGACGGCGAGCGTCGAAACGTGCCTTGGCCGCATCCGGAAGCGGGGGCGGGCCTATGAAAAGACGATCGCGCCCGAGTACCTGAGGTCGCTCGTCGAGGCGTACAACTATTTTTTCTATCACTTCCGCGAGTGCCCCCTTCTGGTCGTGGAGACGAACGAGATCGACTTCGTCGAGAGGAAGGGCGACCTCGAAGACCTCATCGCGCAGGTCACACGCCCGTTCCGGGGCACCCAGATCTACGTCCCGCGCGGCTCGAAGAAATAGGCCATGGCCGGAGAGACGCTGCGCGAAAGCGATGGGCTCGCGATCTCGCCGGTCAACGCCGGGCTCTCACCTGAGGAGCGAAAGGCCGCGCCGGCTCTTTTCCGCGCCCTCCTCGCGGGCCATCTCCTCCATGAGCTCGGGGAGAAGAGAGCCAAGAAGATCCTCGCGGCCGTGCGCCAAGCGCTCGAGATGGAGCCGGGCCTGAGAATCGACGCCCTCAGCCTCGTGGATGCCGGGACGCTCTTGCCCGTGAAGAAGGTGACGGGACCCGTGCTGCTGGAGGGGGCCGTTTACGCGGGCCGGACGCGCCTCACCGACCGCGTGCGCTTCGGATGAGGCCGGGCCGCCCCGTCAACTTTTCTCTTGCTTTTGGGGGCGTTCTTGTTTCTCATTCATGAATCAACACTCGGAGGGTTCGCGGGTCCATTCCCCGACGTCTTCGCCGGCCTTGAGGTCATGGCCGGAAGGTTCTGGTCAAGGAGGTTCTCCCCTATTCCCAACCCCAGGGGTCACATCTGGGAAACGGCCCCACCGAAGCCTCCCGAAGTCCCGGAGCCGGTAAAGGTTTCCCTCGCCCAAACCCGGCGGTCGCCGCTCCTCGTGGAACTGCGCCCGCGATTTCCCCACGGTTCTCCGATCATGAATCGGAAACCTTCTCTGGAGTTTTGATGTACACGGACAAGACCATCCCCTGTATCGACTGCAGCACCCCCTTCATATTCACGGCCAACGAGCAGGAGTTCTACGCCCAGAAGGGCTTCTCGAACGAGCCCAAGCGCTGCAAGAACTGCCGCGACAAGCGCAAGACCGGCGGCTTCGGCGACGGCGGNNGCGCGCCAGCTCTACAACGTGACGTGCGACGCATGCGGCAAGACGACGCAGGTGCCGTTCAACCCCACGAACGGCAAGCCCGTCTATTGCCGCGACTGCTACCGCGAGCGGCGGCCGGCCCGATAGGGGGGTGCGGGGGGAAAGATCAGGGATCTTTCCCCCCGGATTTCACAGCGCGCGTCCCGCGCGCTGCTAGAGTCCTTTCCGAGATGAGTGTCGCGACTGCCCGTCCGCTCGTCGTCGCCGATTCCGCGCTGGATCTCGTCGGAAACACGCCCATGGTCCGGCTGTCGCGTTTCGCGGGGAGCGGAACGGCCGAAATCCTCGCCAAGTGCGAGTTCCTGAACCCCGGCGGCTCGGTGAAGGACCGCATCGGCATCGGGATGATTCGCGACGCGGAGGAGAAGGGCTTCCTGAAACCCGGCGGCACGATCATCGAGCCCACCGCGGGCAACACGGGCATCGGGCTCGCCCTTGCGGGTGTGGCCCGCGGGTACCGCGTCATCCTTTGCGTTCCCGAGAACTTCTCGATCGAGAAGCAGAAAGTCATGGCAGCCCTCGGCGGCACGGTCGTCAAGACGCCCGACGCGCTCGGAATGAAGGGCGCCATCGACAAGGCGCACGCCCTCGCGGCTGAGATCCCGGGCGCATACGTCCCGCAGCAGTTTTCGAACCCGTCGAACCCGCGCGCGCACTACGAGACGACGGGCCCCGAGATCTTCGAGCAGTGCGAAGGCAAGCTCGATGCGATCGCGATCGGAGCGGGCTCGACCGGGACGTTCGTCGGCGTCGCGCGCTTTCTCTCCGAGCGCCTGCCGAACCTCCTCAAGGTCGTCGTCGAGACGCAGGGTTCGATCCTCGGTGGTGGGACGGCCGGTCCGCACAAGGTCGAAGGCATCGGCCAGTCGTTTTTTCCGGAGATCTGGGATCCCGCGCTGGTCGACGAGGTGATCGCGATTGACGACGAGGAGGCTTTCGCGGCCGTGCGCGAGCTCGCGCGGACGGAGGGCCTGCTCGGAGGCGGTTCCACGGGCTGCAACGTGGCCGCCGCCCGGAAGCTCGCGCGGAGGCTGGGTCCCGGCACGCGCGTCGTGACGCTCATCCCCGACGGCGCCGAGCGCTACATGAGCCAGGGAATCCTGGGATGACGACGAAGTCGAAGGCTCCCGGATTCGCGACGACGTGCATCCACGCGGGGCAGGAGCCCGAGCCCATCACCGGCGCGGTGACGGTGCCGATCTTCCAGACGTCCACGTTCGTGCAGGAAAGCTTCGGAAATCCGCGCCAGGGCTACGAGTACGCGCGCACGAAGAACCCCACGCGCCTCGCCCTCGAGAAGCAGCTCGCCGCTCTCGAAGGCGGGGCGAAAGTTCCCGCCACGGCGCACGCGTTCGCGTCGGGCATGGCGGCCGAGACGACGCTCATGCTCAGCCTCGTGAAGGCGGGCGACCACGTCCTCGTGAGCCGCAACACGTACGGCGGCACGTACCGCCTCTTCTCGAAGGTCCTCGAAAACTTCGGCGTGACCTTCGCCTACGTCGACACGACCGACGCCAAGGCCCTGCGGACGGCCGTCACGCCGGCGACGCGAATGCTGTTCGTCGAGACGCCGACGAACCCGACGATGGAGATCTCGGATCTAAAGGCCCTCGCGGCCCTGGCGAAGAGCGAGAGCGAGAGGATCGGCGCGAAGATCCGGGTCGTCGTGGACAACACGTTCGCGACGCCGTTCTTCCAAAGGCCGCTCACCCTCGGGTGCGACATCGTCGTGCATTCCACGACGAAGTACCTGAACGGCCACTCGGATTCCGTCGGCGGCGCGGTGATCTGCGCGGACCCCCTGGACGGCGCGAAGATCGGCTTCACGCAGAACGCCGCGGGCGCGATCCTCTCTCCGTTCGACTCGTTTCTCGTCTCGCGCGGCATCAAGACGCTTCCCGTGCGCATGCGAGCCCACGATGCGAACGGCCGCGTGGTAGCGGGATGGCTCGCCGCGCACGCGAAGGTGAAGAAAGTCTTCTATCCGGGCCTGTCGTCGCATCCCGGCCACGCGGTCGCGGCACGGCAGATGTCGGGCTTCGGCGGGATGATCTCCTTCGACCTCGGTTCGATCGAGGCGGTAAAGCGCTTCCTCGATCGCGTCGTCGTGTGCGCGCTCGGCGAGTCTCTGGGCGGTGTCGAAAGCCTCATCTCGCATCCGGCCTCGATGACGCATGCGAGCGTCGAGCCCGAGGAGCGCCTCCGCCGCGGCATCACGCCGGGGCTCGTGCGCGTGTCGGTGGGAATCGAGGACGTGGAAGACATTCTCGCGGACCTCGAGAACGCCCTCGCGGCCGTCTGACGGCCGCCTCAGTCAATCGTCGCTTCGCCGGACTCGTCGTCGTCGCTCTCCGGCGATGCGACACCGGTCGAATTCGCGCAGATCCAGGCCGCGAAGGCTTTGTCGGCGTCGCTCGCGGGGAACGCGAGGAT
>PLZI01000130.1 GCA_003152095.1 Acidobacteriota bacterium
GACGAGGCGATCATTTTCGGCCACGCCAAGGACGGCAACCTCCATTTCGTCGTCACGCAGTCGTTCAACGACCAGGCGGCGATCGACCGCTACGCCCGGTTCATGGACGACGTCGTGAAGCTCGTCGTCGAGCGGTACGACGGGGCGCTCAAGGCCGAGCACGGCACCGGCCGCAACATGGCGCCGTTCGTCGAGGCCGAGTGGGGCCGCGTGGCTTACAGGGTCATGAAGCGGCTGAAGGAGCTGGCGGACCCGATGGGGCTCCTGAACCCCGGAGTCCTCATCAACCCGGACCCGAAAGCGCATCTTCAGAACCTCAAGCCTCTCCCGACCGTCGAGGAGGAGGTCGACAAGTGCATCGAGTGCGGCTACTGCGAGCCCCAGTGCCCGAGCCGCGAGCTGACCCTCACGCCGCGCCAGCGCATCGTCCTTCGCCGCGAGATCGTGCGGCTTCAAAGCTCGGGTGCGGACAGCCTCCTGAAGCGCGAGCTCGAGAAGGACTTCTCCTACCAGGCGCTCGACACGTGCGCCGTGGACGGCCTCTGCGCGACCGCCTGCCCGGTGGGAATCGACACCGGACAGCTCACGAAACGTTTCCGAAAGGCCGCGCACCCCGCGTGGTCGCACCGGGCAGCGCGCATCGTCGCCCGTCGCTTCGCGCTTCTCGAGCCGGCCCTTCGCGCCGGTCTCGGCGCCGGGCATCTCGTCCAGGCGGTCGTCGGAATGGGCGCGATGAAGGGACTCACGCGCGCCCTCCGCGCTCTGTCCGGCGGTGTGTTCCCCGAGTGGACAGCGGAGATGCCCCGGCCGGCCCGCGCCGTCCCATCGCTCACGCGCCGGGACGGTGCCGCGGCGGTGTACTTCCCGGCCTGCCTGTCGCGCGTCTTCGGCCTGCTCCCGGGCGAACGCAGCGAGACGAGCCTGATGGACGCGCTCGTCGCCATCTCGGCGCGCGCGGGAAAGCCCGTCTGGATTCCCCCGGACGTCGCGGGCACGTGCTGCGGCGTCCCGTTCTCTTCGAAGGGCTACGCGGACGCGCACGAGGAGACGGTCTCACGCGCGATCGATCGCTTCTGGGCGTGGTCGGACGAGGGGCGCCTGCCCATCGTCGTCGACACGAGCCCGTGCACGTACGGGCTCCTTCACGCGAGGCCCTTCCTCAAGGAGGAGTGCCACGCGCGGTTCGACAAGCTCCGGATTCTCGACGGCATCACCTGGGTGCACGACGAGCTGCTGCCCCGCCTCACCGTGAGGTCCCGGGCCGGCCGTGTGGCGCTGCACCCGGTCTGCTCGGCGGTGAAGATGAACCTGACCCCGAAGCTCGAACGCATCGCGGCGGCCTGCAGCGCCGAGGTGACCGTGCCGCGCGAGGCGGGATGCTGCGGCTTCGCGGGCGACCGGGGCTTCCTCGTGCCCGAGCTGACCGCCTCCGCTACGCGAGGCGAGGCGGCCGAGGTCGTGGCGGGCGCGTACGACGGACACTTCTCGAGCGGCCGGACCTGCGAGATCGGCATGACGCGGGCGACGGGCTCCGTCTACCGCTCGTACCTCCATCTCGTGGAGGAAGCGACGCGGAGCTGAGGGAGCGGGTCAAGGCCAGGCGGGCAGAGAGAGGAGGCCGCTCGAAGGGACGAGTCCCAGGTCGACGAGGACCCTCACGAAGAGCGCTGACGCCTCTTCCTAAGCGCGCCGAGATTCCCTTCCCAGCGGACCTTTCCCGCGAACAGCCGCAAGCCGCGCAGGCGCTTGCGGCGGGCATACTCCCGGAGCGCGTCGTTGATGACGGCGGTCTTCGTTTTTCCAGGCGTTGCGTTCAGGGCGGCCGCGAGCGCGGCGTCGTCGATGTTCAGGGTCGTTCTCACGGTCCGCCTCTCGATTACAGCACCGTCTCCCTCACGACTTCCTCGATCGACGTCAGGCCGTCCTTGATCTTCTGGAGACCCGAGCGTCGGAGGGAGACCATGCCTTCCTCGAGGCCCTTTCTCTTGATCTCGATCGAGGAGGCGCCGGAGAGGATGAGCTCGCGGATCTCCTCGGAGATCTCGAGCACCTCGACGAGGGCGACGCGACCCTTGTAGCCCGTGTTGTTGCACTTCTCGCAGCCCTTGCCCTTCATGACCTGGACGCTCTTCGCGTCCTCCGCCGTGAAGCCGAGGGAGACGAGGACCTGCGGGGCGACCTCCGAGGGGCCCTTACAGGCCGAGCACACGCGCCGGATGAGGCGCTGCGCCGCAATGAGGACGACCGACGTGGCGACGAGGTAGGGCTCGATGCCCATGTTCATCAGCCGGTTGATCGTGGAGGGCGCGTCGTTCGTGTGGAGCGTCGAGAGCACGAGGTGGCCCGTGAGGGACGCCTTGACCGCGATCTCGGCCGTTTCGAAGTCGCGGATCTCGCCCACGAGGATGATGTTCGGGTCCTGCCTCAGGAACGAGCGCAGCGCGGCCGCGAAGTTCAGGCCGATCTGGTCCTTCATCTGAACCTGGTTGATGCCCGGCAGGTTGAACTCGACCGGATCCTCGGCCGTCATGATGTTCGTCTCGGGCGTGTTGATGCGTGAGAGGGCCGAGTAGAGCGTGTTCGTCTTTCCCGAGCCCGTGGGCCCCGTCACGAGGACCATTCCCCACGGGCGCAGGATGGCCTTCTCGAACTTCAGGAGGCTGTCCTTCTCGAACCCCAGCTTCGTCATGTCGAGCATGAGGTTGTCTTTGTCGAGCAGGCGGCAGACGATCTTCTCGCCGAAGAGCGTCGGCAGCACGGACACGCGGTAGTCGAGCTCCTTCACCTTGCCCGCGAGCTTCATCTTGATCTTGATGCGGCCGTCCTGCGGCAGGCGCTTCTCGGCAATGTCCATCTTCGCGAGAATCTTGATGCGCGAGGCGATGGCCTCCTTGAGCTTCGGCGGCGGGTTCATGACCTCGTAGAGGATGCCGTCGACGCGGTAACGCACGCGGTACTCGCGCTCGTAGGGCTCGATGTGGATGTCCGACGCGCCGCGCTTGATCGCGTCCGTCAGAATGATGTTCACGAGGCGGATGACCGGCGCTTCCTCGCCCTCGTCGACGAGCTTCTCGAGGTCGATCATCTCCTGTTCGGATTCCTCGACGACCTCGAGCGTGGTGTCGGCCGAATCCGTGACCGACATCTCCTCCATGACCTTCTTCAGCTCGAGGGCGTGCGTCGCGCCGTAGTGCTTGTCGATGGCGAGCTGGAGCGCCACCTCCGACGCCACAACGGGCTCCACGTTGTAGCCCGTCATGAACTTGATGTCGTCCATGGCGAAGACGTTCGTCGGGTCGGCCATCGCGATCGTGATCGTCGCGCCTGTCTTGTTGACGGGGAGGATGTTGTACTTGCGCGCCACGTCGGCGGCGACGAGCTTGAGGACGGCCGGGTCGATCTCGAAATGCGAGAGGTTGATCGACGGGACGCCGAACTGCGCCGAGAGCGTCTCCGTGATGTCGTCTTCCGTGATGAAGCGGAGCTTGACGAGGGCTTCTCCGAGCTTCATCCCCGAGGACTGCACTTCCTTGAGCGCTTCCTGGAGCTGCTCGTTCGTGATGAGCTTCGACTTGACGAGAAGGTCCCCGAGCTTCACGGCCATGGGGTGATTCTAGCGGTTCAGGGTGCGGCCGGCCGATCGCTCTGTCTGGGCGGCGCTCTCCGGCGGACCCGAAGGTCCCGAAAGCTTGGTTCCGGCCACGATCTTTCGCAGGCGGGCCGTGACCGAGCCGATGGGCATCACGGTCTTCGCCATGACCGGCAGGCGTCGTTCGTCGTCCGAAAACCAAAGGAACAGCTTTCCGCGGTTGCGGTCCTCGTCGGTCTCGTTTTCCCGGAGCTGCGGCTGCACCTTGAACGCGTCGAAGATGCCCGCCTCCGTTTCGATCCGTTCCTTCTCGAGGATCGACGCCTTGAGCTTGTAGATCTTCCCACGCGAGAACATGTCGACGCGGACGTCCTGGCCGACGGTGAGGGGCTGCGCTCTCAGGAAGTAGAAAGACGAGATGATGTCCTGCACGCGCTCGGGCAGCGGCGTCCGGTCCGCGCGCCAACTTCCGACCCGGCGCGCGAGGTCGAACTCCTCGACCTCGTCGGATTCGTAGCGCCCCTCGCGGGCATGCTTCTCGAAGCGCAACGGCTGGAAGTCGCGTGCGTCCACCCAGCTCTCGTAGAGGTCGCGGACGGGAAAGAACTTCGAAACGTAGTCGTTCGAGGACGCGACGAGGGCGATGCGGTGCACGGGAACGCCGTCGGCCGAGGTCTCGCGCGAGGTCCGGAGCGTCATCTCGCCGCCTTCGATTTTGAGCCACGCGATCGTGTAGATGAGCGTCTCGCCCGCACCGAACGGCACGGGGTAGAGCCGATCCTTGGAGAGCGATTCGCGCGCCGCCGAAAGGCTGGGGCTCTTCTCCGCGTTGCCGGCAGCGCGTCCGGCCACGAGAGCGGCGAGCGTGAAGGCGGCGGCCAGGGCCATGGCGGCCGCGCGCGCCATCAGCCGGAGCGCCTTACGCGAGGAGACGGCGGACGGCTTCATGAACGGCATCGGCGGGCCATTTCGTGGGAGAACGATTGTAGTCTTCGGGGGATTCCCTGAGGACGGCCACGCGCGGCCCGACCGGGCCGAAGCGCTCGACGGGCGTCGGACCGAACAAGGCGAGAGTGGGCGTGCCCGCGGCGGCCGCGAGGTGCGTGGGTCCCGTGTCGGCCCCGACGAAGAGCGCCGCGCGCGCCGCGAGACGCGCGGAGGAGGCGGGCGTCGTCGGGGGAGCGAGGACGAGAGGAAGAGAAAGAGAAAGAGAAGACGAAAATTTCTTAGAAAGGGTAATCAGCGCTTCCGCCCGGCTCTCTTCTCCCGGCCCCCAGCGGAGCACGGGCTGGATTCCCTGCGCTCCGAGCCATTCCGCGAATGCGACGACGTCGCCCGCGCCCCACTCTTTGTTCACCTTCGAAGAAAAGGGTTGCAGCACCGCGAAGGGACTTGCCCTGTTCTGCTCCAGCCAGACGTCGACGACGGGATCTTCCTTCTCGACGAGGTGCCGCACGTCCGGCGTCCTTTCGAAGCCGCTTTTCCCGGTCACGTGCTCCGCGAGCGCGAGCATCCGGTCCACGACGTGCGGGCGATCGGCGGCCTCGACGCGCTCATCGGTGAAGAGGCAGTTGATCCGCTCGGTGGCGGTCCGAAAGCCGAAGCCGACTTTCCGGCCCGCCGAAAACGCCGCTGTGATCAACGCCGATTTGAACAACCCCTGAGCGTCGACGATCAGCTCCGGCGCGAACTCTTTTCCCTTTCTCAGAAAATCTCGTATTTCTTCCCGCGTTTTCCCTCCCAGAATCGACTGCCTCCAGACTCGCGTGTTCGCGGCGAGAATCTCGTCGACGTAGGCGGCGCCCTCGAGAAGTCCGGCGAGCGGACCTTCGATCGCCCAGGCGAGCCGCGCGCCGGGAAGCGACGTGCGCAGCGCCTTCGCCGCGGGGAGCGCGAAGACGACGTCGCCAAAGGAAGAGAGCCGCACGAAGAGGATCCGCATCGGACGACGCAACCTTAGCAGCCGTTGGGCTATCCTTGGCGGATGCTCGAGTCTCCGGTTCTGGTCCTGAACCGCGGCTTCGCGGCCCTGACGCTGACGGACGTGAAGCGGACGTTCACGCTTTTCTACAAAGGGCACGTGCGCGCGGTCCTGCCCGACTACTCGACGTACGCGTGGGACGAATGGCAGGACATCCCGGTCCAGCCTGACGACGACGTCGTGACGACTCCGAATCTCGTGATCAGGGTGCCGCGTGTCATCCAGCTCCTCTCCTGCGAGCGCTCACCCCGCAACGAAGTAAAATTCTCGCGCCACAACATCTACATGCGCGACGGGAATCGCTGTCAGTACTGCGGTAAGCGCTTCTCCACGTCGGACCTCTCGCTCGACCACGTGACGCCTCTCTCTCGAGGAGGGCCGTCAAATTGGGACAACATCGTCTGCGCCTGCCTGCCCTGCAACGTGAAGAAGGGCAACCGCCTGCCCGAGGAGGCCGGCATGAAGCTCCGGCGCGCCCCCGCCAAGCCAAAGGGGACCCCGCTCGGCCTGATGTCGCCCCACCGGATTCACCCGACCTGGATGAACTTCCTCGACATGGCGTACTGGAACGTCGAGCTGAAGTAGTCACGCTTAGCGTCGGGCCACCGCACGTAAACGTGCAGCGGCTCCCCGGGGGGGGACAGGTCATCGGGCGGTCAGCAACCTCTAACTCATTCTCAGGAAACAGCTTCTCGGCCTTCGCGAAGTCCGGCCGAGCGGCTGGCAGCGGGGTTGCGCTGAGGGTTCCGTCGGTAGCCCCCGAACCGGCCACAGAAGCAGGGGATGGAGGAAGAAAAATGAAGAAGACACTTTCCGCTCTCGTCGCTGTCGCGCTCCTTTCGCTCGGTGTCGCGTTCGCCGATGACAAGGCTGCCGGAACGAAGGCATCCACGGCCACGACCACGACGGCCACGACCACGACGGCCACGACGGCCTCCACGGCCACCGCGAAGAAGCACAAGAAGAGCAAGAAGAGCACCAAGCCCGCTGCCGCCAGCACGGCGACCCCTGCCCCCGCCACGAAGTAAGCGACAAAAAAACAAGCTTCGAGCTTCAACGCCCGGGCCTTGTGCCCGGGCGTTTTTTTTGAGGTGTTGAGGACGCTCAGTCGAGTCGCCACCGGTTGTGGAACCACAGCCATTGCTCCGGGTGGCGGCGAATCATTTGTTCCAGGATGCCGTTGAGGCGGGCGGTGAGCTTCTCGACGCCGCGATCCTCCTCGGAAAGCGTACGAACGTCCAGCGGCGGCTCGAAGGTCAGGCGCCAGCGCGCGGGCGCGACGCGGATCGCGGCCGCCGGGACGATGAGGGCCTCCGTGCGATCCGCGAGCTTCGCGAGAGCCGAGGAGGTGGCGGCCGGCCGGCCGAAGAAAGGTGCCGTGACGGCATCCGGAGGATGCGCGTGCTGGTCGTTGAGGACTCCGATCGCGCCGCCGCTCCTGAGCGCGCGCAATATCTCGCGCGCCGCCGCGCGCTTCTCGATCACGAAGTTTCCCGTCGAGGTGCGCAGGCGCGTGAGAGTCGCGTCGAGCAGGGGATTGTCGAGCGGGCGCGCGATGACGCCGGAGGAGATGCCGAGCGCACCGGTACCGATCGCGGCCCACTCCCAGTTGCCGAAATGGGCGGTCATGAACAGGACGCCGCGTCCGCCCGTCGAGGCGGCGCGCGCGATCTCCGCGCCCTCCGTCTCGAGCCGGGAGAGAGCGTCCGCGGGGTCGTGGCCGATCGCGTGAAGCAGCTCGGCCGCGACGCCGCCGAAGTGCTCGAAGACGCGGACCGCGAGCGCGTCGATCTCGACCGGAGGAAGTGCGGGGAACGCGCACGCGAGGTTTTTCCGCGCGAGATTCCGGCGTTTCGCGTCGAGCCTGAGGTAGAGGCGCCCGAGCGCGCGTCCGGACGCCTCGGCGGCCTCGGGCGTCTTTCGCGCGAGCACGGCACCCAGGGCGCCGGCGAGGAGCGCCTCGAGTCGATTCCGGAATGCGCTGCGCTTTTTCGGCATGGCGGCCTCAGGACGGCGGGCGCGCGAGGCGCGCGAGAGCGTCCGCGATGAAGCCCGGCTCCGTCACGGCCATCTCCACGGCCACGCGAAAGAGAGGGAGCCGAAGGCGCCCCTCGAGCTTGACCGCGTCCTTCTCGGTCGTGACGACGGCGGTCGCTCCCGACTCTTCGGCCGTGCGTTCGATCCGGCCGAGCGCGAAGGGCGCGTAGGGATCGTGATCGCGAAACGTTACGACTCCGGCGGGCGCGATTCCGAGCGAGGCGAGCGTCGCGAGGAACGCGTCCGGGCGGGCGAGGGCCGCGACGGCGACGATCGTCTCGCCGGGCAGGTCCTCGGCGCGAACGTCCTCTCCGGAATCGTCGCGGATTCCGAGGACGCGTGTGACGGCATGGTAGACGGGCGCGCCGGGGGCCCATCGCTCGGCGAGGGCGCGCGCCGGAGCGGGATCGGCCTGTTCGCACTTCGTGACGACGACGAGGTCGGCGCGGGCGAGCGAGGCGAGCGGTTCGCGTAGGCTCCCTTCGGGCAACAACGTTCCGCCCGCGTCGGGCGCCGTCGCGTCGAGGAGCACGATGTCGAGATCGCGCGCGAGGCCGACGTGCGAGAAGCCGTCGTCGAGGAGGTGCACGCCCACATCGGGCACGAGCATCTCGACGCGCCGAGCGGCCGCGACGCGGTCGGCGTCGGCCACGATCGGCACGCGCGGAAGCGCCCGCGCGAGCACGACGGCTTCGTCCCCGGAATCGCGCACGGAGGCGACGGCGCCCGCGCCGTCCGAGACGACGACCGCGCGGCGGCTTGCGCGGCCGTAGCCGCGCGTGAGGACCGAGGGACGGAGGCCGCGGCTCAGGAGCTCGCCCGCGAGCCAGCGCACGAAAGGCGTCTTGCCGGTGCCGCCGGCCGCGAGGTTTCCGACGGAAAGCACGGGACGGCCCGCGTGGCGGACCCGGAAGAGCCCGCGGCGATACGCGCCGAGCCGTGCCGACACCGCGATTCCGTAGAGAGCGGCCAGCGGCGCAAGGAGTGTCACTGAGCCTCCGTTCCGGAGAGAGCGAGCGCGAGCGCCGCGTGGGCGGCCGTTCGCGCGGCCCCAGCGTGACGCGCGAAGAGGTCGCGTGCGATTTCCGCCGCGCGGGCGTGCGCCGCGGGGTCGGTGAGGAGCGGCCGAAGCGCGTCGGCCGCGGCGTGCGCGTCATCCGCCGCGAAGACGGCGCCTTCCGCTGCCTCGAGCGCGGAGCGGATGTTCCCGATGGACGGCCCGTGGACGACCGGCGTGCCGGCGCGGAGCGGCTCGAGGACGTTGTGCCCGCCCTTCGGCGCGAACGTACCGCCGAGAAGCGCCGCCCCGCCGAGGCCGTACACGCCGGCCAGGTCGCCGACCGTGTCGAGGAGGAGGACGTCTGCCCGCTGGGGAGCGGGCGCCTGCTCGAGGCGAGAGCGCCGGACGACGATCAGCCCGTCCGCCCCGGCGCGGCGCGCCGCCGCGTCGTACGCTTCCGGCTGCCGGGGCGCGAGAACGAGAAACACCCCCGGCGCGTTCGCCGCGAGCCGGCGCCTCACGTCGAGAACGAGCGGCAGCTCGGCCTCGGCGATCGAGCCTGCCACGAGAACGGGCCGCCCGTCCGCGAGGCGGCGCACGGCCTCGGCGAACGGCGGTTCGGGCGCGGGAGCGCGGTCGAACTTCAGGTCTCCGCCGACCGCGATGCGCGAGAGCGGGACGCCGATCTCCGCGAAGCGGGAGGCATCCTCGACCGTGCGCGCCAGGACGCGCGTGAGCGCGCCCCAGGAGCCTCCGAAAAGGCGGCCGGCTCGTCGGTACCGCCGCGCCGACCGCTCCGAAAGGCGAGCGTTCACGACGAGCACCGGGACGCCGCGTCTCTTCGCCTCGCCGAGAACCGCGGGCCACAGCTCGGTCTCGACGAGAACCAGCAGACGCGGCGCGGTGGCGTCGAAGAAGCGGCGGACGGAGAACGGCAGGTCGAGCGGGAACGGACGCCAGGCACGCGGGCGCCGGCGTGAAAGGAGGCCGACGCCGGCCGGCGTCGTGGACGTGAGAAGCAGAGGCAGGTCCGGCCTTTGCGCGGAGAGCTCCTCCGCGAGCGTGACCGCGACCTCGACTTCTCCCAACGAGACGCCCTGAATCCAGACTCCGCCCGGGATCCTGGGTCCTTGGGCCGACGGGAAGAGCCTCGAAACGACGAGCGGAAAAACCGGGGCCTCGGAGGACAGGGTCGACGTCAAATCGAGTCCTGACAAGAATTTATCGCCCCATCCCACTCGCGTCGAGGATTATACTTCGGTGGGTGGCGGGGGACCCTTCGGCTGGTAGACGATGACGAGTCCGGAAACGTAGAAGACGCTGAAACGATGCGTCTCGTCTCGTCCCCCGTCCGTCCGGAGTCCTCCGAGCCGCCGACCGAGGGGCCCGGCTCCCGGGTGGGCTCCATCGAGTCTCCCGGCGGTCCTTCCGAAGAGCGCGCGCTCGCGCGCCGCGCCGCGCGGGGTGACGACGATGCCTTCGCCGAGCTGGTCGCGCGGCGGACGCCCAGCATCCTCGCATTTCTGAGGAGGCTTCTCGGTGATGCCGAGGACGCACGCGACGTCGCGCAGCTCACGTTTGTGAGGGTCTGGGAGAACCTCGACCGGTACGACCCGGCGTATGCGTTCTCGACGTGGCTCTTCCGCATCGCCGGCAATCTCGCGATCGACGCGCTGCGCGCGCGCGGCACGCGGCAACGCACCGAGGCCGAGAGCTTCCGCCTCGTGAAGGGCGCGCGGACGAGCTCGGAGCCGGACGGCCCCATGCTCCTCGCCGAGGGCGAGGTGCGCCGCGTGTTCGAGAGCTGCGCGGGCGTTCTGTCCGAGAAGCAACGGCTCGTGTTCGTCCTCCGGGAGTTCGAGGACAAGGACAGCCGTGAGATCGCGCAAATTCTCGGGTGCCGCGAATCGACGGTGCGCAACCACCTGTTTCAGGCGCGGCGCCTGCTGCGCGAGGAGATCCGGAAGCGGTTTCCCGAGTTCGTGGTGGGGCGATGAGAACGAACGCGCTCTGCCCGGAGCTCACCCGCACCCGCGAGGCCGTGCGGCAGCGCCTTTCGGAGGAAGTTTCTCCTTCTTCCGAGCGCGCGCTCAAGGCGCACCTCGCTTCCTGCGGTTTCTGCGCCGCGGAAGCCCGCGCCCTGGACCCGACGCTCCTCTTCGTGCCGCTCGCCGCTGCGGTCTCGCCCGGACCGTCGCCGGACGAGGCGCGCCGCGTGACGGCCGACGTGCTTGCCGAAGTGAAGCGGCGCTCGCGTGTGGCGCCTCCCCCGGCGGCCCGCCCCTTCCTTTCGCGTCGCCTTCTTCAGGTGGCCGCGCTCGTGGCCCTTGCCGCGGCGCTCTTCGCCGTCGAGGGCATCCGCCTCGTTCGCCAGGAGCAGCTGGCTCGGGTGGCGGTGGCGCCGGTGCCGGTGCCGGTGCCGGATGAGACGCGAGACACGCTCGACGCTTTCGACATGCTCGAGGCCGCTCGCCCGCCGGTCCGCCCGCTGATTCAGGATCTGAAGAATCCCGGCGCGCGGGTCTACGAGTTCGCCGCCGTCTCCTTGAAGGAGCCGAGCGTCGTCTTCATCGCGGACCCGCACGCGGATCTCTGAGCCATGCGTTCCCGCTCCGCCCGGCTTCGGGTCGCCGTCCGGGCCTTCGCCCTCGCGCTCTCCGCCGTTCTCGCCGCCGCCGGAAGACCCGCGGCCGCTGCCCCGCAGACTCAGACGGTCGTCAAGGTGTTCACCCTGAAGTACCGCAAGGTCGAGGACGCGCTGGCGCACCTGCGTCCTCTGCTTTCGGATTCGGGCGCCGTTTCGGTGGTCCTCGAGACGAGCCTCAACTCCCTCACCGTTCGGGGGACGCCGGTGCTCGTCGAGCAGATCACGCGGGCCGTCGCGACGTTCGACGTGCCGCTCCGCGCCATCGACATCGCCGTCACGCTCCTGAAGTCCCCGGGAGAGAAGACGCGGCCTTCGGACAAGGCGAACGTCTCGGAGGAGATCCGCGGAATCGGCGAGAAGCTCAAGAAGCTCTTCAATGTGACCGATTTCATCCGGCTCGACTCGGTCATCGTTCGGGGGACAGAGGGGCAGCGCGTCGCTTACGCCATGGGCGGCGGCTATCGTCTCTCGTTCCTGCTCGACTCATCGCGCGAGAGCACCCAAGTCCAGCTCCGCGACCTCTCCCTCGAGCGCGTGTGGCGCGAGGCGGGCAGGGAGGTCCGCGGCGAGATTCTCCGCACGTCGATCAACGTCAAACTCGGGCAGCCTTACATCCTCGGCATCGGCCGCGACGAGGCGGCCGGGGACAAGCTCTTCGTCGTCTTCCTCGCGAACTGGCGCCAGCCAGGGCCCGGAATCTCGTGAACTGATGCCGACATACGTCTGTCGACTCGGGATGGCCGACGGGGCGATCGCGACGCGCGCGATCGAGGCGGCCGACGATGGCGCGTTGAAGGCCGAGATCGCGCGTCTCGGTGCGAGGCTGTTCTCCGTGAAGCTCGCCGGCGGCGCGGTCGCGCCGGCCCAGGCCGGCGCCGCGCGCCTCTCCGGGCGCTCCCTGGCCGAATCGCTGGCGATGTTCGTGCCGCGCGGCCGCCACCCGGTGAAGGAGGGGCAGTTCCTCGTCTTCAACCAGGAGCTCGTCGCGCTCCTGAAGGCCGGCCTCCCCATCGTGAACGGTCTCGACATTCTCCTGGAGCGCCAGGAGAACCCGCGCTTCAAGGAGATCCTGAGGGACGTCCGGGGCCAGCTCGTCTCGGGCGTCGCGCTCTCGGACGCCTTCCTCTCGCACGGCGACGTATTCCCGCGGCTCTACGCGACCTCTCTCAAGGCCGGCGAGCGATCGGGTGAGGTCGAGAAGGTGCTGCGCCGCTACCTCGCCTACCAGAAGATCCTCGGTGCGATCCGCCGCAAGGTGACGGGAGCCCTTGTCTATCCGGCGGTGCTCATCGGCCTGTCGATCGGGCTCGTCGCCATCCTGATGACCTACGTCATTCCGAAGTTCCGGGAGTTCTTCGCGGGCTTCGAGGCGGGCGAGCTGCCCTTTATCACGCGAATGGTCATCGGGATGGCCGACTTCCTGCACGCGCATCTCCTTGCCGTGGGAGCGGCGCTCGCCGTGGGAAGCGTCGTCTTCTCGCGCTGGAAGGCGAGCGACGCGGGAAGGGTCGCGTTGGACACCACCCTGCTGCGCCTGCCGCTCATCGGGGCGATCCTCCGGCAGTTCGCGCTCTCGCAGTTCTCCCGCTCGCTCGCGACGCTCGTCGGGGCCGGCACGCCGCTCGTTCCCGCGCTCGACATTGCGGCGGGAGCCGTCGCGAACCGACGCGTCTCCGGGGCCGTCGCCGCCGTGGTTCCGCGCGTGCGCGAGGGCGCCGAGCTTTGGCGGAGCCTCGAGGAGACCGGTGTGTTCACGTCGCTCGCGATCGAGATGATCAAGGTCGGCGAGGCGACGGGAGCGCTCGAGGAGATGCTCACGAATACGTCGGATTTCTACGACGAGGCGATCGAAGCCCAGCTCCAGCGCATCGTGACCCTCATCGAACCGATCATTCTCGTCGTCATGGGGGGCGTCGTCGCGACGCTCCTCCTGTCGATTTACCTGCCCATGTTCACGATTCTCTCCAACATCCGGGCCTGAAGGGCCGTAAAAACGGAGACGCATGAGCACGACCAAGGTCCCCGCCATCGAAGCCGTGATCCCACGGTTTCTCGACGCCGCCTCGGAGGAGACGCGGGCCCGGCAGCTCGCCGAGCGCCTCGGGCTGCCGTACGTCGACCTCTGGACGTTCCGGATCGACGCCGAGGTCTTCCGCTCGATCCCGCTCGAGTGGATGCTCCGGTTCGAGTTCGTCCCGGAAAGAGCCGAGAACGGCTCGCTCGCCGTCGTCATGGCCGACCCCGCCGACGTCGTGAAGCGCGATGAGCTCGAAGGGCTCCTCAAGAAGCGCCTGTTGGTCCGGGTCGGCTCGAGGGCCGCGCTCCAGGACATCCTCCAGAAGTCCGATTCCACGCAGCGTGTCCTCGAGGAGGCCACCGAGGAGTTCCGGATGCAGGTGGTACGGGAGGACGAGGAAGGGCAGGAGGTCCTCTCGATCGACCGCATCACGGCGGACGCGAGCCCGATCATCAAGCTCGTCGACTCGGTTCTCTTCAACGCGATTCAGCGCCGCGCCTCGGACATTCACATCGAGACGCAGGAGCACGTCGTCGTCATCAAGTACCGCATCGACGGCATCCTGTACCCGGCGATGGAGCCCATCGACAAGAAGCACCACCAGACGATCATCAGCCGCATCAAGGTCATGTCGGAGCTCGACATCGCCGAGAAGCGCATCCCGCAGGACGGGCGGTTCAAGGTACGCGTGAAGGGCCGTACGATCGACTTTCGCGTGTCGATCATGCCGACGGTCCACGGGGAGGACGCGGTCATCCGCATCCTCGACAAGGAGTCCGCGAACGCCGAGTTCAAGAACCTGCGGCTCGACGTCCTCGGTATGGACCAAGAGACGATGCGGCGCCTGAGGAAGTTCATTCGCGAGCCGTACGGCATGGTCCTCGTGACGGGGCCCACGGGCTCGGGCAAGACGACGACGCTCTACGCTTGCCTCTCCGAGATCCAGTCGGTCGAGGACAAGATCATCACGATCGAGGACCCGGTCGAGTACCAGCTCCGCGGCATCACGCAGATCCCCGTGAACGAGAAAAAGGGCCTCACGTTCGCGCGTGGCCTGCGCTCCATCCTGCGCCACGACCCCGACAAGGTCATGGTCGGCGAGATTCGCGACGAGGAGACGGCGCAGATCGCCGTGCAGGCAGCGCTCACGGGGCACCTCGTCTTTACGACGGTTCACGCGAACAACGTCGTGGACGTCCTCGGCCGCTTCCTCAACATGAAAGTCGAGCTCTACAACTTCGTCTCGGCCCTCAACTGCATCCTCGCGCAGCGCCTCGTCCGGAAGATCTGTCCGCACTGCAAGATTCCCTTCGTACCAACTCCCCAGCTCATCGAGGAGTCGGCGCTGACGCTCGAGCAGGTGAAGGGCGCGGCGTTGTGGGAAGGCCGCGGATGCATCGAGTGCAATGGAACCGGCTTCTACGGCCGGATGGCGATCACCGAGCTTCTCGACCTCTCCGACCGCATTCGCGGGCTCATCCTCGACAAGCGCCCGGCCGCCGAGATCAAGAAGGCCGCACAGGCCGAAGGCATGAGCTTTCTGCGCGAGTCGGCGATCAAGAAGGTCTTCGCCGGCGAGACGACGCTTCGCGAGATCAACAAGGTGACGTTCGTTGATTGACGGCGTGAAGAACCCGTTCTCGCCGGCGTTCTGGCGGTCGCCGCGTCCTCCGCATGCGTTCGTCCTGACGCGCGAGCGGCTCGTGTACGTGGGCCCTGCCGACCCGCGCCGGCGCGCGCCGCTCTCCGCCGCGCCCGCGTTTCGCGTCCTGTTCCGCCCGCTGCCTCCCGACACCTTCGCGGCCGGGCCGGACGGATCGCCGCTCGCGGGCCCCGCGCTTTCCGGCGCGCTCCAACGCCTTCTCGCCGAAACGGGCGCGAAGATCCAGGCTGCGTCGCTCGTGGTCCCCGATGGCTGGGTCAAGCTCCTCGTCGTCGATGCCGTCGAGCCCGAGAGCCACGCGCGCGAAGTCGAAGAGGTGCTCCGGTGGAAGTTCGGGCGCGCCTTCGGCGAGCCGGCGCCCGCGCTCCGCCTCTCGTGGCAGCCGGCGGGGGCCGGGGCAGAGGGGGCGCGCATTCTCGCGCTCGCGGCGGCGGAACAGGCTGTGTCCTCGTGGGAAGCGCCGTTCGAGAAGGCGGGAATCCGCGTCGGCGCGCTCGAGACGGCCGCCTTCGCGGTCTCCGCGCTCGGCGCGCGCGCCCCGGGCGACGGGTTTCTCGTCTGGGCGGACGACGACACGGCCACGACGCTCGTTTTCTCGGGTGGGCAGCTCCGCTTCGCCCGGACGAGGTCGTTCACGGAAGCGGGCGAAGCGGTTCAGGACGTCCGCCTTGCGGTCACGTTCGGAATGTCGGACCGGCCGGCCGACGCTCCGCCCGCGGACGTGGTCGCAAGCTGCGCGGCGGGCCCGTCGGGGTCGCCTGTCGCCGAGGCCGTGCGTGCGTTCCGCGCGGGCGCCGGAGCAGCGGAGCCGACCTTCCTCACGCTCTCACGTCTCGTTCCCGGAGCCACCATAACGCCGGCCGGAGCGGCGCAGGATCCCGCCACTCTCGCCGCCCTCGGCGCGCTCGCAGGAGGCGACTGATGCCGGGGCGGTTCAATCTCGCGCGCCGGCCGTTTGTCGACACGCGTCCGGCGAACCTGACCGCGGGGTTTCTCGTGGTGCTCGTGGCCGCGCTCTCGTTCGTCGCCGCGCGCACCGTCATCCGTTATTTCGCCGACTCGAGCCGCACGCGCGCGTCGATCGCCAGTCTCAGGGCCGAGATCTCGAGCCTCGAGGAAGCGCGGCAGAAGGCCGACGCATCGCTGGCACGCGTCGACGTCGCGTCCCTGGCCGCCGACGTCGAGGACGCGAACGAGATCGCGCTCCGGCGCGCCTTCTCGTGGACGCGTTTCCTCTCGCGCCTCGAGAAGACCTTGCCGCCCGATCTGCGCATCGCGTCGATCGCGCTCCAGAAACGGCCGGAGGCCTCCGGATCGCGCGCCGCCGGGCGTCCCGGGCCGGCGGAGACCGTCCTCGTGAACCTGACACTCATCTCGCGCGACCCGAACGGATTGCCGAAGACGATTCGCGCGTTCGACGCCTCGCCGTGGTTCGAGACGCCCTCGCCGGCGAGCGAAGATCGAGGGGAGAAGGGCCTGCCCGAAGGCCGCCGGCTCGTCCTTTCGGTCGTGTACCACGACGTCGAGGGCCGCAAGGAGAGGCGCCCGTGAGCGCGTCGCCGCCCACAGGCTTGCGGGAGGCCGGCGAGAGGCTCCGCCGGCTGCTTCCCGTCGCCCGGGTTTTGGGAAGCCGCTCGTCGCCGTGGCGCTCGCGGTTGCCCCTTTTCCTCGTGCTCGCTGTTCTTCTCGTCGCGGCCACGGCGGTCCTGGTCGGCTATCACGCCTTCTACGACGAGCGGTTCAAGGCTCTCGAAAAAACCCGCGCCGAGCTCGCCGTGACGCGCGACCAGACGGCCGAAGCCACGCGCCGCGTCGTGAAGACCGAGGAGCGCCTGCGCACGCTGCAGCGGGATCTCGAGGTCTTCAACCGCGATGTTCTCGGGGGGCGCAAAGAGCGCCTCGCGGCCGTCATCGAGGACGTCTACCTGCTCACGCAGAAGGCCGGCGCGGTGCCGAGCCAGATCTCCTACGCGTTCTCCGAGGCCGGCAGCGCCACGCGCCTCACGCTCGCCTTCACCGTGCAAGGCCGCTACGCCGACGTCAAGAAGCTCCTCTTCTCGTTCGAGAACAACCCGCGCTTTCTCCTCCTCGAGAGCGTCGCGCTCGCGACCGACGACGCCCAGCCCGACGTGCTCCGCCTGAATCTGACCGTGGCGCACTATTTCCGCCCCGATGATTCCGCCGCGCCTCGGCGCGTCATGCGCGCCGCCGCGCGGCCGCGAACGGCGGAAGCCGCCCGGCCCGCGGCGACCCCCGCCGCGGCGCCTGGAGCTCCGGAATGAGCGCGCCCCGGGAAGCCTCGAAGTCGCATCTCAAGACACTCCTCTTCGTGTTCGTCGCCGTGGGCGGCCTTGCGGCGCTGTCCTATCTGCCGAAGGGATCCCCTGCGCCCGAGAGTCCCGTGCCGGTTTCCGACCGCCCGCGCGCGGCCCGGTCCGTCTCCGACCCTGAGTCGGTTCCCGACCTGACGCGCGCCGCCGCGCGCGGCGGCGCGGACGAGCCCGTCAGGCGGAACGTCTTCCGCTTCTTCGAATCGCCCACGCCGACACCCCGTCCAACGCCGATCCCGACGCCGACGCCGATCGTGCCGTGCTCGTCCCAGTTCGTCGGGCCGTGCCCGATTCAGCCGACTCCGGCGCCCACGCCGATCGTGCCGCCGGCCATTCCGTTCAAGGCTCTCGGCGTCTTCGGGTCTCGCGACGCGCCGATCGTGTCGCTCGAAGAGGGCGGCCGGATCATCAACGCCCGCGAGGGCGACGTCGTCGACGGCCGCTTCATCATCAGGAAGATCAACCGCGAGTCGGTCGACTTCGCGTTCAAGGACATCCCGCCAGAGATCACCCGACGCATTCCGATCCCGCTCCCGTGACGCGGGGGATTGAAGGACTTCTCATGACGACGACACGAAACGGCCGAGCCTCCCGTCGCTTCTCGCGCCGCCCGGGCGCGGCGGCTGCCCTCGTCTTCGCGCTCCTCGCCTCCGGCTGCGCTTCCTCACGCGCCTACCGCGAAGGCGAACGCGAAGAGATGCGCAGGCACTGGGATCTCGCCGTTCTCTACTACGAGAAGGCGCTCGCGATCGACCCGGGAGACTCGGCGGCCCGCATCTCCCTCCAGAGGACACGCTTTCAGGCGGCGCAGGCCCACTTCGAGCGCGGACGCCTCCACCGGTCCGCGGGCCAGCTCGACCTTGCCGTCGCCGAGCTCGAAGCTTCGATTGCCCTCGACTCCACGAACGATTCGGCGCTGCAGGAGCTGCGCAAGGCCAAGGCCGACATCGAGGCGCGCGCCCGCGAAATCGACGGCGGGACCCCTGTCGAGAAGGCGAAGGCGAGGGCGCGCGGCGCGCGCGCGGCCCCCCCGATGCTGAGCCCGTCCTCGACGAAGCCGATCGACGTCGCGTTCGCGCCCGACACGACGATCAAGAAGATCTATGCGGCGCTGGGCGCGGCGGCGGGCATCAACATCATCTACGACCCGCAACTCAAGAACGACCCGTTCACGGTGGACCTCCGTGGCATGACGTTCCAGAAGGCCCTCGAGACCGCCATGCGGCAGGCCGGTCACTTCTACAAGGTCATCGACGAGAAGACGATCCTCATCGCGCAGGACACGCAGGCGAACCGCAAGGAGTACGAGGATCTCGTCATCCGTACGTTTTTCCTGTCGAACGGAGACGTCAAGGACGTCTCGGCCATGGTGCGGTCGATTCTGGACCTGCGGCGCCTCGGCACGATCCCGGCGCTGAACGCGATCATCATCCGCGACACGGCCGACAAGGTGGCCGTGGCCGAACGCCTCATCGAAGTGAACGACAAGGCGAAGTCCGAGGTCGTCGTGGACGTCGAGCTGCTTCAGGTCAACACGGAGAAGCTCGTCGATCTCGGCACCTCTTTTGGAGCGTCGTCCGTCACGGCGACGGTCGTGCCGGGCGCCGGGAGCGGCGCGACGGCCGCCGCCGCGTCGCTGCCCTGGAACGCGATCAAGAGCCTCGGCATCAATGACTTCATGTTCACGATCCCGACCGTCACGTTCAACTTCCTCAAGAACAACACGGACGCCGAGCTCCTCGCGAAGCCGCAGCTGCGCATCGCGGAGGGCGAGAAGGCCCAGCTCGTCATCGGTGACCGCGTGCCGATCCCCGTCACGACGATCAACACGCAGCAGGCGATCGGCTCGACGGGCATCGTCCCGATCACGTCGTTCCAGTACCAGGACGTCGGCATCAAGATCGACATGGAGGCGCGCGTGCATCACAACAAGGAGGTGTCGCTCAAGCTCACGATCGAGGTCTCGCAGATCAGCGGTTACGTCACCAATGCGAGCGACCAGTCTCAGCAGCCCATCATCGGCACGCGCACGATCACGTCGTCGATTCGCCTGAAGGACGGCGAGACGAACTTCCTCGCGGGCCTCATCCGCAAGGACCGGTCCAAGACGAAGACCACGATCCCGTTCCTGGGCGACCTTCCTATCATCGGCCAGCTCTTCACGAACACGAGCACGGACGACAAGCGCACGGACCTCTACCTGACGCTCACGCCGCACATCATCCGGTCTCCCCAGATCACGGAGGAGGACCTCATCCCGATCTGGGTCGGCACCGAGAACAACGTGTCGTTCTCGGGTCTCAATACGCGCCTCGAGTCTCCGAACGCGACGGGCTCGCCCTTCGACGCCGCGGGCGAAGGAGCGCGGACGGCGCCGCGTCCGGTCGCCGCGCCCGCATCCCCCAGGTCCAATCTCCCGATCATTCAGGGCACGCCGCCGAACGACCCGTTCCGCCGCACGCCGGCGCCGGCGCCAGCGACGCCTCAGACCTCGAACGAGACGGCGGCGCCTGCGCCTCAGGCTTTCGCCATCAATTCGGGCGCGTTGCCCGCGCCCGGGCCGCAGGCTCTCGCCATCAATTCGGGCGCGTTGCCCGCGCCCGGGCCGCTGGCTCTCGCCGCGACCTCGAGCGCGGCACCCGGCCCCGGCATCGCGGCCGCGGTCGCCGCCGCGGGCCCGCGGCTCCATCTCGAGGCGACGTCGGCCGAGGTCGCTCCCGGCGAGGTGTCCGTCGTGAACGTCACGGGCGACTCCGGCCTCGAGGCGCTCGGCGCGCTCGAGCTCACCGTCGAGTGGAATCCCGCGGTGGCCGAGGTGACGGGCGTCGCGCCCGGCCCTTGGCGAAACGCCGAGGGTGCTGATGGAGTGAGGTTCGACGCGGATCGCGTCGCGGGCCGCGCGCGCCTGCAATTCATGCGCGTCTCCGGTGCCGCGGGGCTGCCGGGCGGCATCCTCGCGAAGCTGGCCGTGCGCGGTCTCGCTCCCGGAACCACGCTCGTGCGCGTCACCGCCGGCTCGGCCTCGACTCCCGGCGGGGCGACGCCTGCGCCGCGTGTCGAGGCAGCCTCCCTCACGGTGAAACCCGTCTCATGAATGTGTCGGGCAGGCGCGCGCGCGGCTTCTCGCTCGTCGAGCTCGTCATCGTGTGCGCGTGCATTCTCGCCCTCACGGCGATGATCGTGCCCGTGACGCGCTTCGGCATCGTGCGGCAGAAGGAGATGGAGCTGCGCGAGGCGCTGCGCTCGATGCGCGGCGCGATCGACGACTTCAAACGCCTCTCGGACCAAGGCCTCATCCCGGTGGACCTCGATACGGAGGGCTATCCGAAGACGCTCGAAAAGCTCGTGGACGGCGTCGACCTCGTCGGACAGGTCAAGAAGAAAAAGAGGTTCCTGAGGAAGATTCCGATCGACCCGATGACGGGCAAGGCGGAGTGGGGCCTGAGGAGCTATCAGGACGATCCGGATGCGCGCTCGTGGGGCCGGCAGAACGTCTACGACGTGTACTCGCTGTCGCCGCTCACGGGCCTCGACAAGGTCAAGTACAAGGACTGGTGATGCAAAGAGGAATCAAGACCCGCGGCTTCACGCTCATCGAGCTGCTCGTCGTGATCGCGATTATCGGCATCCTCGTCGCCATCGCGGTCCCACAGCTCCAAAAGGCCCCGGTCCGCGCGAAGGAGGCCACGCTTCGCGAGGATCTCTTCACGTTCCGCACGTGCCTCGACCAATTCTACGCGGACAAAGGCCACTACCCGGACACGCTCCAGACGCTCGTCACGGAAAAGTACATCCGAAAGATCCCGGTCGACCCGTTCACGAAGTCGGCCGACACGTGGCAGGTCGTCATGGAAGAGCCTGACTCGTCGGACACCGCGTCCCAGCAGTCCCAGGATCCGCCGGGCATCATCGACGTGAAGAGCGGCGCCAAACAGGCATCTCTCGACGGCTCGCTCTACAACACATGGTGAGAAAGAGCCGCGGCTACACCCTCGTCGCGCTCATCGTCGCGATGACAGTGATGTCCATCCTCATCGCCGCGGTCCTTCCGATGGCCTCGGCCGAGTCGCAACGCGACAAGGAAGCCGAGCTCATTTTCCGGGGCTTCCAGTACGCCGAGGGCATCCGCACTTTTCGCAAGCGCTACGGGCGCTATCCGAACACGCTCAAAGAGATGTTCGAAATGCGCCCACGCACGCTGCGCAAGCTGTGGAAGGACCCGATGACGAACTCCGACAAGTGGGGTCTCATCACCTTGGCGGGCGCTCCGCTGACCACCCCGGGCGGCGCCCCCGTCTCGCCGGGCGGAGGAATGGCGCCCACGCCTGCCCCCACGCCGACGCCGGGGGGGGTGGGCAATCCCGGCACTGCGCCACCAGGCCCGATCATGGGCGTCTATTCGACGTCGAAGAAGAAGGGCTACCGCCTCTTCTCGGGACGTGAGAACTACAACGAGTGGCAATTCACCGAGCAAACGCTTCTCACCCAGGCACCCGGGGGGGCTCCAGTCCCCCAGCCCGGGCCCGGCATCGCGCGCTGAGTCAGGGTCGCGGCCTCCGGGCCGCGTCGCGCACGGCCGCCTCGAGAGAGCGCGCCGCGAGCTCGTGGCCTTTCGCGCTCCAGTGGATGCCGGTCGGAAGGAAGAGCGCTTCGCCCGCGCGCGCGGCGTCGCGGAACTCGGAGAGGAGATCCACGACCGGAAGGTCGTGGCGTCGGCAGGCCTCTTTCATGCGGAAAAAGCCGTCTTCATCGAGCGCGTCGTCGCCGAGGCCGTAGATCTTCAAGACCTTCGTCTTCACGGCGTCGTCGACAAGAAATCTCGGCGGAACCGTGAAGACGAGCGGCGTCGCGCCGAGGGCCCGCGCCTCGCGTGCAAGCGCGGCGAGGAGAGCCCACGTAAGGGCGAATTCCGGCTCGCGGGAGGGCGGCGAGGCGCGCAGCGAGAGATCGACCATCACGGGCCTCTCTTCCCGCTCTTCCGGCTCGACTCCGTCCCGCGTGGTGCCGAACGCCCGCCGCGCGAGCGACCACAAATGAAAGCGCGTTCCGAGCGCCGCGTCGAGGCGGGCGCTCGCCCCGCGGTTCCGCTTCCCGCCCGGAGGCACGAGCGCCAGCCCGCGCCCTTCGAGGAGGAAGCGGGGCTTCCGCATGCCGTACATCTCGGCGCTCGCGTTCTCCATGACATCGTTCCAGAAGAACCCGGCGAGGACGACGTCGGGTGAAAGGAGAGGCCCCCAGCGCCGGAGCGTCAGGAGCGCCTGATCCGTCCCGTAACCCGGAACACCCAGGTTGACGACCTCGAAGGAGGGGCCGAGGAGAGCCGCGAGCCGGCGCGTGAGCACCTCGTCCTGCTTCACCCCGCTCCCGAAGACGAACGAATCGCCGAGCACCGCGACGCGCATGACGCCCGTTGCCTTCTTGCCGTGCGGGATGTCGCGAAACCCGAGCGCGTTCGTCGCGAGGTCCGCCTGCCACGGCTCGTCGCTCACGAGGCCGGAGACGTCCGGCCGAAGCGTCCAGCCCAGCTCGGGGTCGATTCTCACGAGCGGTCCACCCGCCCGCGGCGAACCGTAACGCTCGGCGAGGGGCTGTGGGAAAAAGAGCCGAAGGCCCGCCTCCGCCCCCGCAAGGCCCAGCGCGAGCGCGGCCAGGGCGAGAATGACGTTTTTCCCGAGCTCTTTCGAGGGGATGTGTCGCTCCCTCCGTCCCTTTCGGCATTGTCGCCCGAATGCTCCATGGACCGTTCGAATCGCATCCCGACGAATTAGAATCGGTCGTGCTCGTGAGGCGGCTTCCGGACGGGACGGCGGTGTGGCTGGACCCGATGCGCGACGTGAGGAGCCTCGCGCTCTCGATCACGATGGCCGGCGGCTCGGCGGGCGAGGAGCCCCTCGAGCGGGGCGCGACGCATTTCCTCGAGCACCTCCTCTTCAAGAGGACGCGCCGGCGTTCGGGCGCCGCCATTGCGCGGATCACGGACCGGCTTGGCGGCGACTGCGACGCCTACACGACGAAAGAGTGCGTGTCGTTTCACGCGCGCGTGCCGGCCGAACGAGCAGCCGAGGCCGTGGATCTCCTGCTCGACCTCACGGCGGAGCCCGCGTTCACGGCCGCCGATGTGGAGGTGGAGCGCGGCGTCATCCTCGAAGAGATGGCCGAAGCCGAGGACCTGCCGGACGACTTCCTCCACGAGAGCTTCGTCCGGCGGCTGTGGCCGGCGCACGCGCTCGGCGCGCCGATTCTCGGCACGGCGGAAACCGTGAAGAGACTCACGCGCGCGCGTCTCGCGGTGCGCTTCCGCGCGGTCGCGCGGCCCGAACGCACGCTGGTCGCGGCGGCGGGCTCCTTCGACCCGGACCGCCTCGTGACGTTACTCGCAAAAGGCCGTGGCCGCCGCGCGGCGGTGTCGCCGCCTCCCTCTCCGAACTCATTGGTGAAGCCGCGCGCCGCGCGCTGCGCGTTTCACCTCGCGCGGCCCGACCTCCAGCAGACGCATCTTCTCGTGGGCGGCCCCACGATTCCTTTCGGCCATCCTCTCGTCCCGGCCGCGTGGATCGCGACCGAAGTGCTCGGTGGCGGAGTCTCCTCGCGCCTCTGGCGCGATGTACGCGAGCGGCGCGGCCTCGCCTACGCCGTCGAGACAGGTCTCACGCTGCACCGCGAGGCCGGCGTCGCGTACGTCTCGGCCGCGACGCAGACGAAGAATCTCGCACGCCTCGTCGCGACGATGGCCCGCGCCCTCCGGCGCTTCCGCGAGGAGGGCGTCACGCGGTCGGAGCTTTCCCGGGCGAAGAACCAGTTTCATGCGGAGGCCGCGCTCTCGCTCGAGTCCACGGCCGCGCGGCGCGAGAGCGCCGTCCGCGCGTGGCTCTACCGGGGCCGTCCTTACCCCACCGAGGAATTCCTCGCCGACGTGGATCGCGTGACCCTGGACGACGTGTCAGCCGCGATCCGGCGCCTCTACGGCGACTCGGGCGACGCGGCCCGGCTCGGCCTCGGCATCGCAGGGCCGCTGCCTAGGGGAGCGCGGCCCGAGGCCTTCGTGCGCGCTCTCGCCGACGACGTTTCGGAGGCGCTTGCGGCATGACGACCATGACCACGACGTCCGCCGTCACGCCCGTTCGCGTTCGCTATCGTATGGCCGAGGCCTTCGCCGACCTCGCCCCTCCGGTCTACACCTCCGACGGTGCCGCCGGGGCCGACCTGCGCGCCGCCCTCGCCGAGCCGCTCGTCGTCACCCCGGGAGCCCGTGTGCTGGTGCCGACGGGCCTCGTCCTCGAGATCCCTCCGGGCTTCGAGGGGCAGGTGCGCGCCCGCTCGGGCCTCGCGCTCAAGAAGGGGCTCGCGCTCGCGAACGGCGTCGGGACCATCGACGCGGACTACCGCGGAGAAGTGGGTGTCCTCGTGGTGAACCTCGGGACGGAGCCCGTGACGCTCGCGCGCGGCGAGAGGATCGCGCAGCTCGTGATCGCGCCTGTCGCGCGCGCGGTCTTCGAGGAGGCGGCGGGTCTCGGGGACACCGCGCGAGGATCCGGCGGCTTCGGCAGCACGGGGGCGCGGTGAGCGGCATCGAAGTCAGCTTCCTCGGCTCGGGCTCTTCGGGGAACTGCGCGGTCGTGCGCGCGAACGGAACGACCGTGCTCGTGGACGCGGGTCTTTCGATGAAGGAGACCGAGCGGCGCCTCGTGATGCGCGGCGCGTCGCTCGACGCGGTTTCCGCGATCTTTCTCACGCACGAGCATTCGGACCANNGCGCTCCACGTGCGCATCACGTCCACACCGCACGACGGCGCCGAATCCGTCTGCTTCGTCTTCGCGGACGGGAATGGGCGCCGCGTGGGCATCGCGACGGACCTCGGACACCTCTCGAATCCGGTTCTCGAAGCGCTCCGCGATTGCGACGTACTCGGGCTCGAGGCGAACCACGACGAGGACCTCTTGCGGTCGGGCCCGTACCCCCACTATCTCAAGAAGCGCATCCTCTCGGCCGTGGGGCATCTGTCGAACGAGTGCGCGGCGGAGGGGCTGAAGCTCCTCGTCGGGCCCCGCACGAAGGCCGTGGCCGCGCTTCACGTCTCGCGCCACAACAACACGGGCGCCCTCGCCGAGCGGGTCTTTCGCGAGGCGCTCGTCGAAATGGGCACGCGCGCGTCGCTCTCGGTCGCGAAGCACGATGCGCCGACGGACTGGATCCGCGCATAGAGAGAGGAGTCGCCATGACGGTTCTCGTGAAGGTCATGCTCAAGCCGGGGGTCCTCGATCCCCAGGGAAAGGCCATCGCCGACGCGCTTCACCGCCTCGGCTTCACCGCCGTCTCGGACGTGCGGGCCGGGAAGCTCTTCCGCATCGAAGTCGACACGGATGATCCGAAGCAGGCGAAGGAGGTCGGCTCGCAGATGGCGGAGAAGCTCCTCTCGAACCCGGTTATCGAGGATTACGAGCTTCTGCTCGAGACCGCCGGAGCGCCGGCCGGGGTCGCCCCTTGAGCGGCGCGCGCGCGCCCCGCGTCGCCGTCGTCGTCTTCCCGGGGAGCAATTGCGACGAGGACGCTGCGCTCGCCGCGCGGAACGTGCTCGCCGCCGACGTGAAAATGGTGCGGCACGACGAGCGCGCGCTCGGCGATCCGGACCTCGTGATCCTGCCGGGCGGCTTTTCGTACGGCGACTACCTGAGGAGCGGCGCGATGGCGCGGTTCTCGCCGGTGATGGAGTCCGTTGCCGCCTTCGCCGGACAGGGGGGCGCGGTCCTCGGCATCTGCAACGGTTTCCAGATCCTCTGTGAGGCGGGGCTTCTGCCGGGCGCGATGCTGAGGAACGAGGGCCTGCGATTCGTGTGTCGGGACGTCTTCCTGCGCGTCGAGTCCAAGCGGACACCGTTCACGCTCGCGATCAACAAGGGCGACGTCCTGAGGATGCCCATCGCGCACGGCGACGGGAACTGGACCGCCGAGCGCCGGGTATACGAGGAGCTGATCGCGAGGGACCAGGTCGTGTTCCGCTATGTCAAGCCCGACGGCTCGCGCGGGGAAGGCGGGAATCCGAACGGCTCCCTCGACGACGTGGCGGGCATCTGCAACGTGAAGGGCAACATCGTGGGCCTCATGCCCCATCCGGAACGCGCGGCCGAAGAGCTCCTCGGCGGCACCGACGGCGCGCGCCTCTTCAAGTCGTTCGCCACGACACGCATGGCGATGCAGGGGGCGTAGGGCATCACGCGCCGCAAGGAGCACGTCGCATGAAGGAGGCGGGTGAGTTCGCGTGGCTCCTCGCGTTCGAAGGCGACGAAGCGCACGCGAACGAGGCGGCGCGCGGGGCGGCGGCGTCGATCCGGAGGTCGGGTCTGCCGGGCCTCGTGGACATCGTGCCCGCGGCCCGGACGGTCCTCGTCGTCGGCTCGCCGGAGCTGGACCCGGCGCGGCTCGCGGCCTTCGAGGCGGCTCCTCTTCATGCCGCGCCCGTCGTCTCGCTGCGCACGCACGAGATCCCGATGACGCCGGACGGCGAGGATCTCGACAAGATCGCTTCGCTCGCCGGCCTTTCCCCCCACGCCTTCGTCGAGATCTTCGTGCAGCTCACGTTCACCGTCGGATTCCTGGGTTTCTCGCCGGGATTCGCCTATCTCTACGGCCTGCCGGAAGCGTTCCATCTGCCACGTCGCGGCACGCCGCGCGTCGCCGTGCCTGCCGGCAGCGTCGCCCTCGCGGGGCCGTACGTGGGGATCTATCCCGCGTCGACGCCCGGAGGCTGGAATCTCCTCGGGCGCACGGCGCATCGGCTCTTCGATCTTCGCGCCGATCCCCCGTCCCTTTTCGCGCCCGGCGACCGGGTGCGCTTCCGGCTGTGACGACGAGACGCGGCCTCCACGTCGTCGAGCCGGGGCTCCTCACGACGGTGCAAGACCTCGGGCGGGAGGGATGGGCGTCCTTCGGTGTCCCGGCGGCCGGCGCGCTCGACGAGGAAGCCCTGCGCCTCGCGAACCGTCTCGTCGGAAACGCCGAGGGCTCGGCCGCCCTCGAGATCACGCTCATCGGGCCCGTGGTTCGCGCGGCGGGCGATCTCGATCTCGCAGTCGTGGGCGGTTCGTTCGGCCCGGCCCCGGGGAGAGTGCTCCGCCTCGAGGACGGCGAGGTCGTATCGCTCGCGGCCGCTCCCGGCACGGCGCGCGCCATCGTGGCGATCGGCGGCGGGATCGACGTCGCGCTCATCCTCGGGAGCCGTTCCACGTGTCTCTCGGGACGCTTTGGAGGGTTTGAGGGACGGCGCCTGCAGGCCGGGGACTTTCTCGCCGTGTTTCCGGCGTCCGCCTCGCCGCTCGAAGAGGCGCGCGTCGACCTGCCACAGCCGGGCGAGGGGGGCGTCGTCCTCCGCGCCTTCGCGGGGCCCGACGAAGCGGAATTCGATGCCGGTGCGCGCGCCGTGTTCTGGGGCACGACCTGGAAGATCCTCCCCCAGTCGAACCGCATGGGCCTCCGGTTGGGGGGCCCGTCCCTCGGCCACGTAGAGACGGCCTCGCGCGCGACGGAGGGGACGACCCGGGGCACCGTTCAGGTGACGGCGCACGGCCACCCGATCGTGCTCCTCGCCGAGCGGCCGGTGACCGGCGGCTACCCGAAGATCGCCGTCGTGGCGGCTGTCGACCTCGGCCTCCTCACACGCACGCCGCCTGGGTCGGGAGTGCGTTTTGAGAGAATCTCCCCGACCGAGGCCCGAAGCCTTCTCGCCGCGCGCGAAGCTCGCCTCCGCGCGTTAATAGGAGCCCGAACATGACCGAGCCCGTTGTTGACTACCGCAGCCAGCCCCGCCACTACGTCGACCTGAACTTCGATGGAGGCGAGGGCGGCGACGACGCGGCTCTGATGCGTTCGGTCTCGACCGTGAATATCGCTTGCGGCGGGCACGCGGGGGACGCCGACTCGATGCGGCGTGTCGTGCGCCTCGCCCTCGCCAGGGGCGTCGCGATCCACGCGCACCCGTCCTACGAGGACCCTGCGAATTTCGGGCGTACGGCCGTCGCGCTCGCGCCCGACGAGATCGAAGCCCTCGTGAAGGAGCAGGTCGAGACGCTGCGCAACATCGTCCGCGGGGAGGAGAGCGACCTCACGGGCGTCAAGCTGCACGGAGCCATCTACCACGCCGCGGCCGAAAACGAAGCCGTCGCGTCAGCGGTGGCGCGCGCTGTGCGGGCCGTGTCGCGGGCCCTCGTTCTCGTCTCGTCTCCCGGCTCGAAGCTGCTGGAAGCCGGGCGCGCGCTGGGCCTAACGGTAGCCGCGGAGGGTTTCGTCGACCGCGGCTACGAAGCCGACGGCTCCCTCGTCCCGCGCGGAGCTCCCGGCGCGCTCGTCGAGGATCCGGAGGCCGCCGCCCGTCGCGCGCTCGGGATCGTCTTCGAACGCAAGGTCATCGCGCGGGACGGGCAGGCGGTTTCGCTCTCCGCCGACACCCTGTGTCTCCACGGCGACACGCCGAACGCCCCCGCGATCGCGGCCGCTGTTCGGGTCGCGCTCATCGAGGCGAACGTCGTCGTGCGGAGCCTCAAGGGCTGGCGCCCCGCGGCGTGAGGGGGGACAGCCGAGTAGAGGCGCGCTACGACAGCAGAAGCTCGAGCTCTTCCCGCCCGAGAGCGGACAGCGGGCCGGCGTCTCCGGAGAGGATCGAGTCGGCCAGCCGCTTCTTCGACTTCTGCAGCTCGACGACCTTCTCCTCGATCGTCTCCTTCGTGATCAGACGATATGCAAAGACCGGTCGCGTCTGGCCGATCCGGTGCGTCCGGTCGACAGCCTGCGCCTCGACGGCCGGGTTCCACCACGGATCGAGGAGGAAGACGTACCCGGCCGCGGTGAGGTTCAAGCCCAGGCCTCCCGCCTTGAGGCTGACGAGGAAGAGCGGGCAGGCCGGGTCCGTCTGGAAACGTTCGACGCGGGCGGCGCGGTCTCTCGTCTTGCCGTCAAGGTACTCGTAGGGGACGCCGCGCGCCTGCAGACGCTCCCGGAGGATGGCCAGGAAGGACGTGAACTGGGAGAAGACGAGCGCCTTGTGCCCTTCCTCCCGAAGCTCCCCGAGCTGCGGGAGAAGGGCCTCGAGCTTGGCGCTGCTCTCGTGAGCCCGAGCTGCGTCCAGAAGACCCGGATGGCACGCCGCCTGACGAAGGCGCAGGAGCGCCTCGAGGACGTGCATCCTCGATTTCGCCAGACCGTCCCGGTCCACGCGCGCCAGGAGCGTTCTGCGATAGTGGTCCCTCAGCTCGACGTAGGACTTTCGTTGCGGCGCTTCCATCTCGCACAGCAGCGTCTGCTCCAGCTTGGCCGGAAGGTCGGAGGCGACCTGCTCCTTGGTCCGCCTGAGGACGAACGGCCGGAGCGCCCGGTTCAGCAGCTTACGCGTGGCGTCGTCGGGGTCGCGCGCGGCCTTGCCGCCGAAGACCGACGACGTGCCCAGGAGGCCCGGATTCAGGAAGTCGAGAATGGTGAAGAGCTCGCCCAGGTGGTTCTCGATCGGCGTGCCGCTCAGGGCGAGGCGGTGCTTTCCCTTGAGCAGTCGAACGGCCTTGGCCGTGGCGCTCGCCGCGTTCTTGGCCGTCTGCGCCTCGTCGAGGATCACGTAGTCCCACTCCACCTCTTTGAGCGACAGGATGTCGCGTTTGAGCGTGCCGTAGGTCGTCACGACGGCGTCGTAAGCGTCGAAGGCCGCGCCTACCCGTCCGGCCCCCGTGTAATCCAGGATCGAGAGGCTCGGCGTGAATCGGGCGGCCTCATCCTTCCAGTTGAAGACCAGCGAGCGGGGGACGACGACGAGCGAAGTACCGTGCCCGCCGCCTCTCCGCGATTCGAGAAGGGCCAGCACCTGCACCGTCTTGCCGAGTCCCATGTCGTCCGCCAGGCAGCCGCCGAACCCGAAGTCCCGAAGGAAGGTGAGCCAGCCGAGCCCCTCACGCTGGTAGGGGCGGAGGCTCCCCTGGAACGACAAGGGCGGGTCGCAAGGGTGCACGCTTTCGAAGCGCGCGAGCGCATTGCGCGCCTGCGTGAAGAGAGCATCGCAGGAGGCCGCGGGCTCGGCGGCCAGAAGCGCGTCGAGCAGCCCCGCCTGCCAGCGCGTGAATCGGATGTGGTCGCCCTCGGCGTGGCCGAACTTCGCGAGCAGGGCGTGCTTCTTTAGCCACTCCTCGGGCAGAAGGCCCAGCGACCCGTCTCCAAGAACGACGAACCCTTCGCGGCGCTTCAAGGCTGAAAGAAGCGCCGGAAGGCTCGCGCTCTGGTCGCCGAAATCGACGGAGCCGTGCAGCTCGAACCAGTCCGCGCCCGTCGTGACCGAGAGGCTCGACGCGCCGCTCTGCCGGTAAGCCTTGCCCTCCGCTTCCAAGCGCCATCCTTCCACCACGAGGGCGCGAGCAGCCTCGGGAAGGCGTCCGGGCGGAAGAGACAGGACGGGGCGCCCCTCCCGGCTCTTTCGGCCGCTCTGGAATCCGAGCTGAGAGAGGCGCGCCACCGCGCCGGCCTCGAAGGTCTCGTCGCGCCGGATCACGCGGCGCCGATCCGCTTGAACGACACGGCGGGCGCCCGCCCCGTGCGGTACCTCCGTCCCCTCGTAGTCGAAGGCAAGCTCCGCGCGGAGCGACGCCTGCTGCCAGGGCGATCCGGGCTCGGAGACGAGCCTGAGGCAGGGATGCGGTACGACATCGACTTCGTCGAACCGGAGCTGCTCCGGCAGGTCGAGGCGCGGGAGGTGCGGAATCGAAAGGAGCGACTCCACGAAACGCGCGGTGTCCGCCGCGGTTACGCGAATCGATCCCTCACGACGCAGCGCGGAGACCCAGCGGAACGTCTCCGCCGCGTCGAGCCGGGCGGCCTTCTCTTTCGTGAAGACGAGTCCGCCCTGAAGGAGCAGGACCGGCTCGGCGAGCGCGAGCCTCTCCTCGCCTCGCCTGAGCGAGCCCACGAGGACGAGGTCTCCCGCCCCGCCCTTCGAGCTTTCGAGCCAGAGGTTCCATGGCGGGCCTTCGTCCCAGGAGAGCCGATGAAGCTCCTCGTCCCACGAGCGGACCCGCAGGAAGCACCGGCCGGTGCCGCAGAGAAGAGGGAGGATCGCCGCCGGCAGTGAGCTCGACAGGGCCATCTGCGCCCGTACCGCCTCCCTCTGCTCCCACAACGCGTCGCCGGCGAATTCGAGCACCGCCCTCGGGCCGGAGAGCAGCGCCATGAGGCTCCGGTCCGCCTCGTCGGGAAGCCTGGAGATCTCGCCCTTGAGGAGCGAGATCCTTTTCGGTTTACAGAAGCCCCCCTTGACGGCGCGGTCGCGGCGAAGGATTTCGAGCCTGAGCGCTCCGCCTTCGATCGTGGCCTCCACGTCGATTACGTAGAGGATTTCGCACCCTTCCGGCCAGACGAACGGCCGCGCGGCGGGCGACGGTCCGCCGCCGACGCTTGCGAGAACGCGGCTCCACGCGGGCGGTTCGGGCGGCTTCTGCGGGACCGGGCGCTTCAGCCCCGGCGAGAGCCCGGGAAACAGCAGGCGGTTCCCCCCCGCCTCCTCGAGATCGGAATCGTCTTCGACGTCCAGGTCGTCCGCGCCGCCGTCCGCGAAGTCCTCCCACTCCACGTCCCTTATCGGGCGGCCGTCGCCGCGGAGGAGACCCTTGTCGCCCGCAAGAAGGAGCGTTGCCCACAGGTGCTTGCACGGCCCGTCGCCCTCGAAGTAGGGGCAGGTACACGAGAGGCGAAGCGTGTCGTCCTCTCTCTCGACGCCGATGGAGTATGTCGCCGTGCCGGCGACGACCGCGCGGACGCGCCAGGCAGATCCCGCGACGAGCCGGACTCTCCCTTCCTGGAAGTACCGGGTGCCTTTGGCCCTGACGCTGTCCGGGAATTCGAGTTCGAGCACGCGAGCGGGGAGCACGGGCACGGATGATACGGCCCGTCGAGCTCGCCGCTGCCCCTGGCCGCCGCGCTTCCTAGAAAGCGAAGACGTCGTCCAGACGGACTGCCACCGTGTCGAAAGGAGCGGCGTTCAGCGCGCCAGCTTCAGCTCGCTGGTCGGGATTCATCGACCCGCGGACGTTCACGAACGTCTCGATGGTTTTCGCGTCGGGGTCGGCGAGCCACGCCCAGCCGATTCCCATCATGCCGTAGGCTTCGAGCTTCGGTCCGCGGTCGTCGTTTGCGCTCGTTGGCGAAAGAACCTCGAGCACCCATTCCGGCATCAGCTCGATGAGCGCCTCGTCCGGTTTTGGCCAGCCGCTCGTGGAGCGCCGCCAGCCCGCGAGGTCCGGAACGCAGCGCGTCCATGAGCGCTCCGACCGGATCTCGGGCTCTGTCAGGAAAAGCCAGTCGGGCTGCTGGGGCGGTGCGCCTGCACCCCGGCCGAGGGCGGAGTCCAGGATTCGCGCGAACGCCACCTGCGCCGCTGCGTGTCGGACGCGTGGCCGCGGGCTCATGAGGTAGACGCCGCGCACGATCTCGGCGGTCACGCCTTCCGGCTCCGCCTCGGCGAGCTTCTCGAGCGCGTGAAAATGGGTCGCGAGATCGGGAAGCGTCAACATGACGCAGTCAGAGTAGCAGGTCCCTGGAGGTGGCTGAGCGGATTCCGATCTCGCATTGCTCCGCCTCCTCGAGTTAGCTAACATGATTAGTCTATGGAGGCGTCATGAAGACCGTCACGGTCCATACGGCCAAGACCCACCTCTCGCGCCTCATCGCGAGGGCCGAGGCCGGCGAAGAAGTGGTCATCGCCCGCGGAAAGATTCCGGTCGTCCGGCTGGTGCCGGTCAAGGTGGGAAAGCCGGAGCGGCGCTTCGGCGCCTATCGGGGCCGTGCTCGCGTGTCGGCCGCCTTCTTTGCCCCCCTTTCCGGCGCCGACCTGAAGGCCTGGGGCCTCTGAAGGATGCGCCTTCTCCTCGACACGCACGCCTTCCTCTGGTGGCTCGACGGCGACCGCCGCCTCTCCTCGCGGGGGCGCCGGCTGATCGCCGACGAAACGACGGAGGTCTTCGTGAGCGCGGCGTCTGCCTGGGAGATTGCCATCAAAGCGGCGTCGGGAAAGCTTGCGGGGGCGCTCGACGTCGCGGCGGACGTCTCCGGATGTCTCGAGAGTCAGGGGTTCCGGCCGCTCGACATCACCGTTGGCCACGCGCAGCGAGCCGGCAGCCTCCCGCTCCTGCACCGCGATCCGTTCGACCGGATGCTCGTCGCGCAAGCGCTCGTCGAGGGGCTTCCCCTCCTTTCGAACGACGCCATCTTCGACAAGTACTCTCTGCAGCGCGTCTGGTGAGAGCGGGCTCTCTACCTTCGCGGGCCCCGGTCACGCTCACCTCCCGAAACGCCATCCCCGCACCTTCGGCTCCTCGGCACGACGGCCGTCGCCTTCAACGTCGACGTCGTCGTCACGTCACGGGGTTGCGCGGTCCTACCGAGCTGTACGCTTGGAGCCGCAAGGCTCACAGAGGTACTTGCCGGTGGGTAAAAGGGTATAGCCGTCCTCGCCGAGGTTGATTCGGCGGCGGCAAGAAGAGCAGAGCGTGGGCTTGAACGTGGGAGGGCTCTCGAGCTTCACGAAGTTGAAGTCATTCGTGCCGTAGTACACGTAGAGCTCGGTCTCGAAATCAGCACGGCAGTCGGGACATGCCTGCCAAGAGCCACCATGTCGAGGGCTGGCCGTCTTAACGGCTCCGGCTCTCCGCCGGGGAGACGTGGTCTGGGTCAGGGCTCGTCATTAACCTGCGGGACCAAGGGTCCGTGACGAGCAGGTCTGCAGAGGCGAGAACTTTGAGGTCTAATCCCCGCTGAGGTAGCCCATGGCCATCGTCGACCGCATCAAGAACATCTGCCTCACGCCAAAAACCGAGTGGCCGGTTATCGCGGAAGAAGCCACGTCGGCGGGGAGCCTCATCACAGGCTACGTCGCGCCGCTCGCCGCGATTGGCACTGTGGCCGGTTTCATCGGCGGCTCGATCGTCGGCACCACCCTGCCGTTTTTCGGCACCTATCGTGTGCCGTTGTTGACCGGGCTCGTCATAGCCGTGTTCACGTTCGTCATGGCCATCGTCGGCGTCTTCGTACTGTCGATCATCATCAACGCCTTGGCGCCGAATTTCGGCGGGGCAAAGAACAGCGTGCAGGCGATGAAGGTGGCGGTGTATTCCTACACGCCCGCGTGGGTGGCGGGGGCGCTGCACATTCTGCCGCCGCTCGGCATCCTGGCTGTGCTCGCGGCGTTCTACGGCCTGTACCTCCTGTACCTGGGCCTGCCACGCCTGATGAAGTGTCCACCGGACAAAGCCGCCAGCTATACCATCGTGGTCGTGGTCTGCGCCATCGTCATGACGCTCGTCATCGGAGCCGTCGGCGGACTGGTCGCTGGCGCGGGGGCGTTTGGCTCGGGTGTCGTGAACAGAGCGATGCGCCGTGGCGGGGCCCCCGAAGCGCAGTTCGACAAGGACAGCCCGCTCGGCAAGCTTCAGGATCTAGGGAAGAAGATGGAAGAGAGCAACAAAGAGATGGAGGCCGCGAAGAAGAGCGGCGACCCCAACGCGCAAGCGGCGGCGGCCATCGAAGGCCTAGGCACGTTGCTCAGCGGCGGTAAGCACGTCGATCCGATCGGGATTGATGCGCTCAAGTCGTTCGTGCCCGAAACCTTCGTGGGGCTTCCGAAGAAGAGCGGCAGCGCCGAGAAGTCGGGCCTGGCCGGCCTCATGGTGTCGAAGGCCGAAGCTACGTACAGCGACGACGCGGGCAAGAGCGTGACGCTCGAGATCTCCGACACAGGTGGCGCCAGCGGCCTGTTGGAACTTGCCGGATGGGTGGGCTTGCAGGGCGAGAAGGACGACGACAACGGTTCGGAGCGAACTCAGAAAGTGGACGGCCGCCTGGTCCACGAGAAAGTCTCGAAGAAGGGTGGCGCGAATGAATTCGGCGTCGTGCTCGGCGACCGCTTCGTGGTGAGCGCGACGGGGCGTGGCGTGCCGCTCAGCGAGCTGAAGTCCGCGGTCTCCAGCATCGATCTCGCGAAACTCGAGTCGATGAAGGTCGTCGGCGTCACCAAGTAAGCGGTCGGGTATTCGCGGAATCGTTGTAGCACTTACGGCGACGGGCGATATGGCCTTCGATGGCCCTCGTCCGGCTTTGGAGGGCGACGAAGTTGTGGTCCGCTTTGAGATCAGGATAGTTCTCAGCCACCACGAAGAGGCGACTGAGCGCAGCCCCAAGATGCTGCTCGGTCTGCAAGCGTACTGCTGGGTCGCGGTCGATAGGCCCTCGCCCTCGTCGAAGACGAAGCCAGACTGCTTCTTGTGCTTCTTCGGCTTCGGAACCGGGGAAACGAACTCGGCGTGACGCCGCGTCTCGATGATCCTGGGTCGGCTGCCCGTCCTTATCCAACTCCCAGTGGCGGGAGGGGTAGGCGTAAGGGGAGTTGAGGATCGGGCGCTCGAAGAATGGGTTAGATGTCACTTTCTCCGAAGGCTATCCCTTCTCGTGGCTCCCGGCGCAGACATCCGACGTCCGGCTTCTGGCATCTAGGATCCCGACGGCGGGGGACAGGGGCGTCGCGCGACGGCGCGAGAGGCGGGCAGAGACCTTGCTGGGTAAAGGCCTGAACCCGGTAAACTACCCTTTCCATGGCTAACGCGGTCGTGCCCCTGTCTCCCGCCGTCGTGGCCGAGCACGGGCTCTCGCCGGACGAGTTTCAGAGGATCCGGGAAATCCTGGGCCGGGAGCCGAACCTCGTGGAGCTGGGCATCTACTCGGCGCTCTGGAGCGAGCACTGCTCGTATAAGTCCTCGAAAACCTTCCTGAAGGAGCTTCCCACGACGGGCCCGCGCGTCCTGCAGGGCCCGGGCGAGAACGCCGGAGTCGTGGACATCGGCGACGGCCTCGCCGTCGTCTTCAAGATGGAGTCCCACAACCACCCGTCCTTCATCGAGCCGTATCAGGGGGCGGCCACGGGAGTGGGGGGGATTCTGCGCGACGTCTTCACGATGGGCGCGCGGCCGCTCGCGATCCTCGACGGCCTTTTCTTCGGGGATCCCGCGGCCCCGCGCATGCGCGACCTCGTGGACGGCGTCGTGCGCGGCATCGGCGGCTACGGCAATTGCATCGGCGTGCCGACGGTCGGCGGGATGACGTTCTTCCACCCGGCCTACAACAAGAACATTCTCGTGAACGCGATGGCGGTCGGCCTCGTGCGGCAGGAGCGCATTTTCCGCGCGAAGGCCGCCGGTCCGGGAAATCCCGTCCTCTACGCGGGCTCGAAGACGGGCCGCGACGGAATCCACGGCGCGTCGATGGCGTCGGACGTTTTCGACGACGAGAAGGCGCAGCGCCGCCCGACCGTGCAGGTGGGCGACCCGTTCGTGGAAAAGCTCCTCCTCGAAGCCGTCCTCGAGGTCCTCGAGGGCGACGCCGTCGTCGCGATCCAGGACATGGGGGCGGCCGGGCTGACGTCTTCGACGTTCGAGATGTGCGCTCGCGGCGGTGTCGGGATGGAGCTGGACCTGTCGAAGGTCCCGATGCGTGAGACCGGCATGACGCCGTACGAGCTGATGCTCTCCGAGTCGCAGGAGCGCATGGTCCTCGTCGTCCACAAAGGACGCGAAGCCGAGGTCGTCGCGGTCTTCAAAAAGTGGGGCTTGGACATTGAGACGATCGGCATCGTGTGCAAAGAGCCGCGCATGCGCCTCCTCTGGCACGGAGATGTCGTCACCGATCTCGAGATCGCCCCGCTCGTCGAGGCGGTTCCGCTCTATCGGCGCGCCTTCACCCTTCCGAAACCGCTTCCGCCGTCCACGCCTGTTTCCCTCGACGGCGCGCCAAACGAGGGCGCGGCGCTCCACGCCCTTCTCGCGTCGCCGAATCTTTGCGGGAAGCGCTGGATCACGTCGCAGTTCGACTGGAGCGTCCGGACGAACACGGTGGCCGGCCCCAGTGGCGACGCCGCCGTCCTCCGGATCCCGGGCACGCCGAAGGGCTTCGCGATCACGTGCGACGTCAACCCGCGCTACGTCGCGGCCGACCCGCAGACGGGCGCGGCGCACGCGGTGGTCGAGGCGGCGCTCAACCTCGCGTGCGTCGGCGCAAAGCCGCTCGCCGTCACGGACTGCCTCAACTTCGGGAATCCCGAGCGGCCCGAGATCCTCGGCCAGCTCGTGGCGGCGATCCGCGGCCTCGCGGAAGCCTGCCGCGCGTTCGAGACGCCCGTGGTCTCCGGCAACGTGTCTCTTTACAACGAGACGGACGGCATCTCGATTCTTCCGACGCCCACGGTCGGGATGGTGGGCCTCCTCGACGACGTGACGCGCACCGTCGGCCACCATTTCGCGGGCGCGGGCGACATCGTGGCGCTCCTCGGGACGACGCGCGACGAGATGGGCGCCAGCGAATACCTCGCGACGATCCTCGGCCGCGACGAAGGCCCGTGCCCCGCGCTCGACTTCGCTTCGGCGCGCGCGCTCATGAACCTGCTCCTCGAGACCGTGCGCGACGGCATGCTGTCTTCGGCGCACGACGTCTCCGAGGGCGGCCTCGCCGTGGCGCTCGCCGAGGCCGCGATGGGCCCCCGGGGCCTCGGCGCCGACGTGAATGTCGTGACGCCGCTCTCGTCCACCCGGCTTCTTTTCTCGCAGACGGCGGGGCGCGCCGTCGTCTCGCTGCCCGCGGGACGCGAGCGGAATCTCGTGGACGCGGGGCGCCGCTACGGCGTCGCCGTCGCCCTCCTCGGCCGCGTCGTCAAGGGCCGCCTCGCCGTGTCCGTCAACGGCGCGCGGGCGTTCGATCTCGAGACGTCCGCGCTCAAGACCGTGTCCGAATCCGCGTTCCTCAAGCTTCTGGAGGCCTGAATCGTGAAGAAGATCCGCGCCCTCGCGTCTTTGGTTTCTCTCTCTTCTCTCATCGTCCTGTTTGTCGCCCCTCTTGCGGTGCGCGCGGCCGATCTGAAGATCGGGGCCCCGGCGCCGGACTTCACGCTGCCCGCCGCCTCCGACGGAAAGGCCATCGCGCTGAAGGATCTCCTCGCGAAGAACAAAGCCGTCGCCGTCGTGTTCATCGCGACGAAATGCCCCGTCTCGAACGCCTACAACACGCGCATGGCGGCCCTCGGGAAGGAGTACGCAGCGAAAGGCGTTTTCCTCGTCGGGATCAACAGCAACAAGACGGAGCCGGCGGCCGAAGTGAAGGAGCACGCGGAGAAGCACGGCTTCACGTTCCCCGTCGTCAAAGACGAGGGGAACAAGGTCGCCGACGCTTACGGCGCCGCAAAGACGCCGGAAGTCTTCGTGCTCGACCCGAAGGGAATCCTGGTGTACCACGGGCGCATCGACGAGAACCAGGACGATGCCAGGAATGTGAGGTCACCGGATCTGAGGAACGCGTTCGAGGCAATCCTCGCCGGCAAGCCCGTTCCCGCGGCCGAGACGAAGGCCTTCGGCTGCACGATCAAGCGCGTTTGAGAGCGGTCCTCAGGACCCTGCTGCCGGCCGCAGCGCTCGTGGTGATCGCGCGGCCCGCCTTTTCCGAGCCCGTGAAGCTCGTGAAGCCGGAGCAGTACCGCGCGCGCGTGGTGGCGGCGAAGAAAGGCCGCGTCGTCCTCGTGAACTTCTGGGCCACGTGGTGCGATCCGTGTCGCGAGGAGATGCCCGCCCTCGTCTCCGCCGCGAAGGGATTTACCTCGAAGGACCTGGCCGTCGCCCTCGTGTCGACGGATTCGCTGAAGAAGACGCCGGACGTGCAGAAGTTCCTCGCTTCGAGGAAGGTCCCGTTCGTCTGCTGGCAGGTGAAGAGCACCGATCCACAGCGCTTCATCGACGCCGTGGACAAGAGCTGGAACGGCGCCGTGCCGTATACGCTCGTGTACGACCGCAAAGGCGAGCTCGTCATGCGGCTCGCGGGCCCGCAGACCGAGAAGTCCTTCGGCGAGGCCGTGCGCAAGGCGCTGGCGCCGTGACCCCGCGTGAGATCGCCGCGCTCGCGGCGGCGGCGCCGAGCGTCACCGTCGCCGTTGCCGGCGACCTCATGCTCGATGAGACGTGGACGGGCTCCGTCGAGCGCGTGGCGCCCGAAGCGCCTGTGCCGCTGCTCGCACTGACCGCGATGAGCCGGCGCGCGGGCGGCGCCGGCAACGTCGTCGAAAACCTCGCGTCCCTCGGGGCGCGCGTGGTGACTCTCGGTGCCGTGGGAGCGGGCGAGGAGGGCGCGTGGCTCGCGCGGCGGCTCACGACCTTGCCGGGGGCTTCGGGAACGGTCGTCGTCGATCCGTTGCGGGCGACGCCGGTCAAGCGGCGCATGGTCTCCGAGGGGCGCCAGATGCTGCGCGTGGACGAGGAGCTCGCCTCCGTCCTCTCGCCGTCCGCCGAGCGCGCGCTCCTCGGCGCGGCGCGCGGCGCCGTGGACGCGGCCGACGTGCTCCTTCTTTCCGACTACGCGAAGGGCACGCTCACGCCCGCCCTCACGTCCGCTCTCCTCGAGGCGGCGCGCGCCAAGGGGATTCCGGCGCTCGTCGACCCGAAGGGCCGCGACTACGCGCGGTACCGGGGTGCGACCGTCGTGACGCCGAACCGCAAGGAGCTGGAGATGGTGACGGGCGAGTCCGCGCGCGACCTTCAGGCGGTCGCCCGGCTCGGTACGCGCCTCCGGGACGAGCTCGGGCTCGAGGCGCTTCTCGTGAAGCTCTCGGAGGAGGGCATGCTCCTGCTCGCACGGGGCAAGGAGCCGCGGCGCATCACGGCCCATGCCCGCGAGGTCTTCGACGTGACGGGCGCGGGGGACACCGTTCTCGCAGCGTTTGGCGTGGCGATGGGCTGCGGCCTCGGCCTTTTCGAAGCGGCCGAGGTCGCGAACCGCGCGGCGGGCTGCGCGGTCGCGCGCGTCGGGACGGCGCCGGTCCGCTGGGCCGACCTTCTCGAGGAGGCGCCGGGGTCGCCGCACGAGAAGCTCCTCGATCGCGCGCACCTGCCGGCCCTCTCGTCGATGCTGCGGCGCGCCCACAAGAGGATCGTCTTCACGAACGGCTGCTTCGACCTGCTGCACCCCGGGCACGTGAAGCTCCTGACGGAGGCGCGGCGAAACGGCGACCTTCTCGTCGTCGGCCTCAACAGCGACGCCTCGGTGAGACGGCTGAAGGGCGACGGGCGGCCGATCCTCTCCGAGGCCGACCGCGCGCAGGTCCTCGGCGGACTCGACGCCGTGGACTTCGTCGTCGTCTTCGACGAGGACACGCCGGAGGCGATCATCCGCGAGCTGCGGCCCCAGACGCTCGTCAAGGGGGGCGACTACACGGAGGCGACCGTCGTCGGCGCGCCGTTCGTGCGTTCGTACGGCGGGGACGTCGTCCTGATCCCTCTCGTAGAGGGCCGCTCGACGTCCTCGATCGTCGCGCGCCTGAAGGGCGGGAGCTGATGCGCACGTACTTCGACGACCTGGCCGCATTGGCCTCCGGTGCCGCCCACTCCATCGGGCCCGGGGTGGAGAAGGCCGCGCGCCTCGTGGCGGACGCGGCTCTTTCGGGCCGCACGACGTTCGCGTTCGGGAACGGCGGAAGCGCGACGCAGGCCCAGCACTTCACGGCCGAGCTCGTCGTGCGCTACAAGGACGACCGGCCGGCCCTCGCGGCCGTCGCGCTCACGGCCGACATCGCGATCCTGACGGCTTGCGCGAACGACTACGACTATTCGGTCGTCTTTTCGCGGCAAATCGAGGCTCTCGCGAAGGAGAGAGACGTGGCCTTGGGCATCACGACTTCGGGGAAGAGCCCGAACGTGCTGAAAGCCCTCGAGGCCGCGCGCGCGCGCGGTCTCGCGACGATTTTCCTCACCGGCGAGAAGGGCCGCACCGAGGCGGCGCGATGGGATGTCGGCATCGTCGTTCCCTCGACGGAAACGGCGCACGTGCAGGAGCTTCACCTCGCCGCGTTGCACCTCATGTGCCGCTTCGTGGACGAAGAACGCGTGAGAAGAAGAGATTCTTAAAGCACGTCCTCGATCGCCGAGAGCACGTCCTCCGGCATCACGCCCTTCATGCAGGCGTGATCGATCGGGCACACGGCGAAGCGGCAGGGAGCGCAGAGCGTGCGGCGGCGGACGACGGCGAGGCGCACGGGCCTCCTGTCGCCGCGCGGGCCGTCCCACGGCCGCGTGGCCTCGGGATCCGTCGAGCCGAAGACGACGACGGAAGGAGTTCCCGCGGCGCCCGCGAGATGCGCGAGGCCGGAGTCGTTTCCGAGGAAGAGCGTCGCGTCCGCGAGGACTCCGAGCGCCTCGGGGAGTGTCGTGGCGCCCGAGAGGTCGAAGACGCGCGCTTTCTTCGCGAGATCCGCGGCCTCGCCGTTGACGCTCTTTTCCCCGGCGCTTCCGAGGAGGACGACGGGGAGTCCGTGCCGCACGGCGAGCGCGTCGAAGACGGCCGCGAAACGCCCGAGGTCCCAACGTTTCGCCGCGTGGGCGAACGAGGCGACGTGCGCGGCGGCGAACGGCCCGCCCTTCCAGCCGGCCGCATTGAGGCGGACACGCGCGGATTCCCGCACCTCATCGCTGATTGGCCACGAGACGTCAGGCGCGGCAGGAGGCGCCGCCCCCGCCGCCGCGGCCAAGCGCAGATGCTTCCAAACCTGATGCTCGCCGGGAGCGAGCGAATGGCTTACCGCGTGCGTCAGGAGAGCGCCGCGCAGCTCACGCCGGTACCCGATCCGCTCGGGCACTCCCGCGCGGGCGAGCGTCCACGCGGTCTCGAAGCTCGTCGGGAGGACGACCGCACGGTCGAAGCTCTTTCCGCGAATCTCGCCGGCGAGGCGCTCTTTCGCCTTCGAATCCGCATCAGGAGCTTTCGACGTGTCGACGAGAACCTCGTCGATCTCCGCGAGGAGGCGGTAGAGGTCCGCGACCCACGGGCGCGCGAGCACCGCGAGGTCGCCCTTCGGGTCCGCGGCGCGGAGCGCCCGAACGGCCGGAAGCGACATCACGACGTCGCCCACCCAGTTCGTGGCGCGGACGAGCGTCCTCATGCGCCGCTTCCCGCGCGCGCCTTCTCGAGCTCGGCTTCGACGCTCGCGACGGCGCGCGTTAGCGTGCGCGCGCTCGCGGCCAAGCGGCCCGCGGCGACGAGGCGTGCCCGTTCGGCCGGGTCAGAGAGAAGCTCCGCGACCGCCCGGTCCCAGTCGCCGGGGGCGAGCGAGCCGACGAGGCGGCCGGCGTCGCCGTGCTCGACGATCTCGGGCACACCGCCGACGGCATGCGCGACGACCGGACAGCCGGCGGCCATCGCCTCGACGACGGAGAGGGGTGCGCCGTCGCTGTCGGTGGGCAGGAGCAGGAGATGGCTCGCCGCGAGCCGCGCGGCGACGTCGTCGACCTCTCCCGCGAAGACGCAACGGTGTGCGACGCCGAGGTCCGCCGCGCGGGCCGCGACGGCGGACTGCTCCGGGCCGGAGCCGAGGAAGAGCAGCGTCGCGTCGAGACCGCGGCGCGCGAGGAGCGCGAGCGTCTCGACGGCGACGTCCTGCCCCTTCCTCCCGTCGAACGCTCCGACGTGGACGAGGCGGAATGGAGGAGCGGGCGGAACGGGCGCATTCACGAAAGCCTCGGGAGGAAGGCCGTCCGGCACCACGGCGATCCGCTTCGGGTCGACGCCCGCTTTGGCGAGCGTGCTCGCGACGGCCCCGGAGACGGCGAGGAAGCGGTCCGCCGCGCGGTACTTGATGCGCGACAGCGGATGGCCGGAGGGACGGAAGAAAACGCGCCGGTGGACGACGAGCGGGCGTCCGGAGGACGCGCGGCTCCACACCGCCGCCCCATGTCCGCGCGAGTCTCCCGCGTAGACCACGTCCGGTTGGAAGAAGCGCGCGGCCCGGGCCACGGCCAAGAGGAGGCCGGGCGAGGCCTCGGGACCCGGCGGCGCCTCGAGGACGTCGATCCCCCCGCGATTTCGCAGGATCTCCGCCAGCGGCGCTCCGTGCCTGCCGACGAACCGGATGGTGTGTCCGCGGCCCGCGAGCTCCGCGAGGAGGAGAGCCGTCTGCCTCTGGCCGCCGCGCAGCCCGGCGCCGAGGTCAAGGGCGAGCAGCCTCACGCGGAGGAGAATAGCGCCGGCCGCGAATCAAGTTCCGGATATGGGCACCGGGCGTGGCCGACGTCGGAGGCCATCCCGTCCTGGAGGCCGCGCCAGAAGCCGTACCGGCGCTCGATGAGGCGGGTGTGGTGGTGCGGTGCGGGAGCCTTCAGTGTCAGGCGAACCTGACATCTTGTGCCGGTGGCCGCATAACTACGGCGGCGTCAGCAACTTCGGTAGCGACGACGACGCCTGTCAGCGGTGACAGGGAAGCCTGTCTGAGATGGAACGACCTGTTGGTGCGGTGTCATTCTGTCTATTGCGGTATCGGCCGTAATGGGGTACCCTTATCCCCAATTTATGATTTATCCACGAAAGCAGGTAATGCAGGCACACCAGAAAGTACGACGATTGGTGGGTGTCAAGATAGCCATCGGTGTCTTGGCCACACTCATGGCGCTGGGCGCAACGGCGCAAAGCACCCAGCGCGACATCTACATCGCGAAAAAGTTGACGGGTGGGCCGAGCGGCTTTGCCGCAACGTCCTTCCCGTTCACGATCAGCTGCAACGGCACGCCCCTCGTGCCTCCGACGTTTTCCCTGATCGACAACGGGCCGGGCCCGCTTAATCTTTCGATGCCTACGCAGTATTACCCCTTGCTAACCGTTGGTGCGTCGTGCACCTTGACGGAGACGCGTCCGTCTGCCCCAGCGGGGTACGTGTGGACGACGCCGCCTTCGATTACCTTTACGGTGCTGCCGCCCCCCACGGGTGCGCCCCCGCAATCCTACCAGGAGGTTCTCTTCCCGAATACGCTGGTGGCGGAGCCCACCACCATACCAACGCTATCTCGCGGATCACTGTTGGTGCTCGCGCTTTTGATGGCCGCACTCGGCATATCCTTGTCGCCACTCGCTTGCCGCCAGCGCTGATTAGGCCGCCAAGCCGCATCGCGCGCCGGCTTGTCTTGTCGCATACGAGTCGAAAACAGACTCTTCAATCCGGGCCGGTGCAAGGATAGGAAGTTTGACTCGCGCCCGCAAGAGGGCGAGGCCCTCGATGGGGCGCGGAAGGGCCGGGGGATCAGAACGTCTGGACGACCGCGACCATGCCGGGGCGCAAGCCCTGCTCCTCGCCGGGTTGGTTCGCGATCGTCCCGAAAACCTACGGCCTCGCGAACTGGACCGGTCGTTCCATATTGACTAACAGGGTGCTGAAAAACCATGATTTCGCGACGCCTTCGTCTGTTGGTTGAATGCCAGGCCGCCCGCGCCAAGCGCGCGGGCGAGAGCTTACGCCGTGCGTTCCAGGTTACGGATTCGTGTGAGGTTGTAAGCAGCGGCGGTGAACTTGAA
>PLZI01000170.1 GCA_003152095.1 Acidobacteriota bacterium
CGCCCGTCTCCTTCGCGCCGTTTGACGCGAAGAGCCGGCGGACGGAAGCCGTCGTCGAACAGAGCGGGCAGCGGCTGCGCGTGATGAAAGGCGCGGTACGCACCGTCGCCGAGGCCTGCGGACTCCAGCCCCCGGAGATCGCGAAGTTGGAGGCGCGGGTCGGCGAGTCGGCACTGAAGGGATATCGGTCGCTGGCGGTCGCGCGCGGACTCGAGACGGGTACCCCCGCGTTGGTCGGACTCGTGACCCTGTACGATCCGCCTCGACCGGACGCAAAGCAGCTCATCGCCGCGCTGCGCGACCTCGGCGTTTCGGTGAAAATGCTCACCGGCGACGCGCTGGCGGTCGCGAGTGAGATCGCACGCGGAGTCGGCTTGCCCAACATCCGGCGCATGGCCGACCTCAAGGCCGCCGGCGCTCAGGCCGAAAACGAGTCGGTCGACCTCCTGGCCGGGACCGACGGCTTCGCCGAGGTGTTTCCCGAGGACAAGTACGTCGTCGTACAGCATCTGCAGGCTGCCGGTCACGTGACCGGCATGACGGGCGACGGTGTCAACGACGCGCCCGCTCTTCGCGAGGCCGAAGTGGGCATCGCCGTGAGCACCGCAACCGACGTCGCCAAGGGCGCCGCCAGCGTCGTGTTGACCGAACCCGGTCTGACGAACATCGTGGCGTTGGTCGAACAGGGCCGGGTCATCTACCAGCGCGTCCTGACGTGGATCATCAACAAGATCAGCCGGACGATCCTAAAGGCGGCCTTCGTGGCCATCGCGTNNTTCATCGTCGTGTCCGCGATGCTGGGAATCGCGATGGTCGCGGAGGCGCTCTTCATCCTGTGGATCGGCTGGTCGCGCTTCGGCCTGGGGACGAACGACAACGCCCTCCATACCTTCAGCTTTCTGACACTGCTCTACTTCGCCGCATTCTCCGTCGTGTCCGCGCGGGAGCGCAGCTGGTTCTGGGCGACGATGCCGAGCAAGACGCTCGTGGCCGCCCTCACGGTGGATGCGTTGGCGGGAACCGTCCTGACGTTCGTGGGACTTCCGGGACTCGTGGCGCTGCCGTGGTGGCAGGCGCTCGCCGTATTCGGTTATGCAATGGTGGCCTGCCTCGTGGTCAACGACGCCCTCAAGGTCGCGTTGATCAAGTGGCGCGTCCCCGCGGCGGTGCAAGAGCGCTCCCGGGGGAGTCAGGCCACGCAGTAACTTCGGGCAATCCTTCCCTCAGAACATCGGCGTCGGGACGAGGCCCCAGCCCGTTCCCGCGCCCAGGTCCTTCACTCGGAGCAGCGCGAGCTCGTGTATGTCGACATCCACGAAGAACTGCGGGATACGGGTCGCGTTGATGCTGAAGAGTGACGCCGGCGAGTCCGTGGCCTCGCCCGTCTGCACGCGAAGGAAGATGAGGCGCCGGGTCGTCGGGCTGGACGCTGCACCGGCGCCCGGCTTGGCCATCGGGTCGTGCATCATCGAGTGCCCTCCCTCGAGGTGCCGAAAGGGGTGAAAGACCCAATCGGTGATCATCGCCAGGGTCTGATGATGCTCGTAGAGACGCCAGGCGGGGTCCGTGTCGGCGATCATGCCCTGCATGACGTAATTCGGAGGGACGAAATACCCGAGGATGGCTCCCTTGCCCGTCGCGAGCCGAGACCGCACGTCCGGCAGTTGCAGGACGTCGGCCATCCGATGCTCCAGCAGGACGCTGTCTCCGGTGAGGATGGGCAGGACCGTGACGCGCCCGTCCGACCAGAGGGGAAGTCTCCCTACGGTATACGCGCGGAGCGCGAACGCAACACCGACCGAGAGCCCGAACGTGAGGAGGAGAACCAGTGCTGCCCGCAGGAGAGGCTGCCCCGGAAGCGGGACTCGGCCGAGGAGCTGGCCCAGGGGTCGCGGGACGAACCTGCCGGTCCTGTCCATGTAGTGGCGGTACTGGTCGCCGAAGCGCGTGACCATCCGGCGTTCCTCGTCTCGGGCGAGGAGGTAATACAGCGTGACCATGACGGCCCAGAGCGCTGCGGTGAGGAACCGCGGCCAGAGGATCCCGAGCCCGATGCCCGTCACGGCCAGCGCGAGGTACTGCGGGTGACGGATCCACCGGTAGAGACCACCCAGCGCCGGGCCCCGGCCGCTGAACTTGTGGAAGTAGACCTGCCCGGCGCAGAGCAGGAACACGAGCGGCCCGGCGACGAACAGCACCGACCCGGCGACGCGCACGGCCATGAGGAAGGCGTCCGGCGGCATCACCATGTGCGGCAGGAAGAAGGCGGACAGCCAGTGCGTGGCCGGCCATCGAGCGAGGAAGAGGAGAACCGGATTGAACGCGGCGTAGAAGAAGGCGGCGAACGGGCTGATCATGATCAGCACTTCGAGCCCGATCACGAAATAGAGGACGATCAGGCCGCCGATGATCGGGTGTGACCTGCTCGCCGCGCGCGGGTCTTCGCCTCGCTCCTTCATCTGTGATCTCCGTTGTTGTCTGCTGAACGCTGCTGCGTGTGGCGAGACTTCCTTGGCGTGTCCACCGATGCCAGCGCCTGGTTCAGGCAGGCGAGCGAGGAGAGGACTCCAGCGCGAGATTCCCGCGGGATGGCGGACATCAGCCGTTCGAAGCGATCGCGGCTGGAGCGTTCGACGTTCGTCGCCAGCCGTTTGCCGGCCGCCGTCAACGACAGGAGGCGGGCCCGTCCGTCGTCGGCCGAACGGCTCTGGACAACGTGGCCCGCGCTCTCCATTCGACGGCACAACCGGGCCACGTTGCTCTTGTCGATTCCCAGGACCTGCCCCAGCTCCCGCTGGGTCAAGCGGTTGTTCTCCCGTGTCGCCTCGAGCAGGACCATGAGCGCGTGGGCGTGGGACACCGCGAGAGGCTGGCCGCAGGGTGTCTGATCGCCCGCGAGAAGCCCGATGGACCGGATAAAGGTCTGAATGAGACGCCTGAGGTCGCCTTCAACGGTGCCCGTTGGAGCTGTCGTGATCGACCGCAGATGACGTGAGCGAGGATTCACGGTTTTTAGTGTAGAGGAGGATGGTTGCGTACGCAACCATCGGTGGTAGGCTCCTCGCGATGCAAGAGGTGCTGAAGCAAGTCGCACCAGATGGCATGGGGAGCGTCCAGGAGGCGGGGGGAGCCATCGGGCCGCCGACTCTCCCCGCCCTGTTCGCGTCGTTTCTTCGCCTCGGCTGCGTCTCCTTTGGCGGACCGGGCATGGTCGCGTATATCCGGCGTCTGGCCGTCGTGCAGCGACGGTGGATCAACGAGGACGACTTCCGGCTGGGTGCAGCGCTCTGTCAGGCCGTGCCGGGCGCCACCTCGATGCAGGCGGCCGCGTATGTCGGACTGCGAACGAGAGGGCTCGGTGGCGCCGTCGCGGCCTACGTCGGGTTTGGCCTGCCGGCGTTCGCCCTCATGCTCGCGATGTCGCTTGCCTACGAGAGGGCGGTCGCTGTTCAAGCGGTGACGGCCGCGCTGACCGGTCTCCGTGCGCTCGTCGTCGCGCTCGTCGTGAACGCCGCGTGGACATTTGGCCGCTCGGCGATTCACACCGTGAGGAGCGCGGCGCTCGCGGCGACCACCGCGGCGCTGTTCCTTGCCGGTGGCAGCCCGTTTCTCATCGTCGTCGGCGCGGGCCTCGCAGGTACCGTCCTCCTCAAGGACAGAGTCGCGGATGGGGGAGATCGCCGGCCCCGAGTTCGGCTCGGCTGGAGGGTGCTGCGATCGCCGCTCGTCGTCGCGGCGGTGGGCGTCGTCCTCATCGGGACCCTGTGGGTCGTCGATCGAAAGCTCGCGATCCTGGGCGCGGTCATGATGAAGGTGGACGCGTTTGCGTTCGGAGGCGGGTTCGCCTCGGTCCCGCTCATGTACCACGAAGTGGTCGAGGTCCGTGGGTGGGTGCCGCCGCCGGTCTTCCTCGATGGCATCGCGCTCGGGCAGGTCACCCCCGGGCCGATCGTGATTACCGCGACGTTCGTGGGCCAGCGTGTGGCGGGCCTCGCCGGAGCGCTCGTCGCCACGGTGTCGATCTTCCTGCCGTCGCTGTTCGTGCTCCTGGTTGCCGAGCCCCTTTTTCGGCGGCTGCGTTCGCGTCCGTCTTTTGCGGGCGCGACGCGCGGCCTCGTCCTCTCGTTCGTCGGGCTCCTGGGATCCGTCGCCGTCCTCTTTGCGCGGATCACGCCGTGGAGCATGACTTCGAGCGCTGTCGCCGCGCTCGGCCTCGCGGCGTTGCTCCTCGAAGTCGATGTCGTGTGGGTGGTCCTGGCGGGCGGAGCCGTCTCGGCGCTCCTCATGTGATTCGGAACCAGCGAGGACCGTGACGCTGGAAAGGGCGGCGGTCGCCGCCGTCACTCGGCGAGGCGGAATTCCCATCCGCAGCGACCCTGCGCGTCCGGGTCCGGCGGGCAGTGGAGGCAGCGGGTCTCGATGCGCGGGTCGACCGTGCGCGCGAACGTCTCGAACTCGACCTGCCCGACGGGCCGGCACGGAAAGTCCGGAAGGCCCTTGCGGCTCCGGGTCTCCTGGACGCGGCAGGACGTCATGAAGAAGCGCAGGACGGGCCCGTCCCGCTCGATCCGGCTCGGATTCACGAAGCTGTACGCCCGGAAGGAGAGCGCCCGCGCGAGCGCGTCGAGGCCGCTGTCATTCGGGATCGCGTACGCCTCCATGATCCGGCGCGCCTCGGCGGCCGCAAACCGGCGCCAGGATGCGGCATCCAGCTCGAGGGCGACGTCCATGCCGTACCGCTCCTCGGCGGCGAGGAACCAGCTCCCGTCGTGCGCGAGCCAGTTCTTCGCGAAGACGTCGAGGGCTTTGAAGAGACCGGCGCGGTCGAGCTCCTCGAATGCCGGCGGCGCCGCGGCGCGCGCCGCGCCCACGGGCTTCCTGAAGGTCGCGAAGCGCTCGTGGTGGGCCTCCGAGACGCCTGTCTCCGCGAGCCCGAGGCTCGCGAGAAAGCCGCGCGCCCAATCGAGGGTGACGGGTCCCTCCGGGTGCACGGCTCCCTCCGCGGCGTGGACACGGGACGCGAAGTCGAACCCCTCGCGCGAGAAGTCCGCGAGCACGAGCACGCCGCCGGGCCGTACGACGCGGACGATCTCGCGGAGGACGGACGCGCCGTCCGCGAGGTGGTGGAGGACGTTGAACGAGACGGCGGAGGCGAATGCCCCGTCCGGGAAGGGAAGGGCGGCGCCGTCCGCGGGCGTGAAGCGCACGCGCGATTCGAGTCCCGTCCCCTCCGTCAGAGAGGCGGCGACCTCCTGGTCCTCGGCGCTCACGTCGACGCTCTCGACCGGGAGGCCGCGGCGCGCGAGCTCGCGGGCCATGACGCCCATGCCCGATCCGAGGTCGAGAGCCGGCCCGTCGAGAGGACCCGCGCCGTCGAGGACGAGGGCGGCGGCCCGCCCCCCGTCGTGTCCGAGGGCGGCGAACGCCTTTCTCCGCTTGAAGAAGGAATCCTTCCGCCGTGAGAGCTCGTCCGCGGTCAGCGTCACGCGTCCGTCCCCTTCCTCGTCTCAGGCGTGTCTGTCTTCGCCCGCGGGGAGCAGCCCGTCCCGCCGCCGGCGGGACCGCGCACCCCTCACGTCGGGACGCCGAGGCGTGGGAAGACGAACTTCTGGAGGAGGATCCAGACGAGCAGGAGGCCCCAAAACCACGCGGCGTCGCCGCTCATCATCGCCCCCCATCGTGGACCGCCGCCGCTGTTTCCGCCTTGGTCGGCGCCGCTTTCGCGGCCGCGTCGAGCGCCTGCGCGAGGTCGGCGATCAGGTCGCGCACGTCCTCGCAGCCCACGGAGAGACGCACGAGGTCGTCGGAAATTCCGGCGGCCTCGCGCTCGTTCCGGGGCATCCCCGCGTGCGTCATGGAGGCGGGGTGCTCGATGAGCGTCTCGACGCCCCCGAGGCTCACGGCGAGCGTCGCGAGCCTCACGGAGTCGATGAGCGCCTTGCCCGCCACGAGCCCGCCCTTCACGCCGAAGGAGAAGACGGCGCCCGGCCCCGCCATCTGCCGGAGCATGAGCGCGTGCTGCGGGTGGCTCGGGAGGCCCGTATGGAGGACCCACGCGACGCCGGGGTGCGCCTCGAGGAAGCGCGCGATCTCGAGGGCGTTCGCCTGCGCGCGCTCCATCCTCAGGCCGAGCGTCCTGACGCCCCGCAGGATGAGCCACGCCTGATGCGGGTCCATCGTCCCGCCGAAGACGACGTGGACCTTGCGGAGCCGGTCGAGGAGCGCGGGCGCGCCGGCGACGATCGCGCCGCCGAGGACGTCCGTGTGGCCGTTGAGGTATTTCGTGAGGCTGTGGACGACGACGTCGGCCCCGAGCGCGAGCGGCTGCTGGAGGACGGGGGAGGCGAAGGTGTTGTCGACGACGAGGAGCGCGCCGTGCGCGTGCGCGATGTCCGCGCACGCCGCGATGTCCGTGAGCTTCATCGTCGGGTTCGCGGGCGACTCGACGTAGACCATCTTCGTCGACGGCCGCATCGCGGCCGCGACGTTCTCCAGCTTCGACGAGTCGACCCACGTCGAGGCGACGCCGAAGCGCCGGTACTCGCTCTCGAGGACGAGGCGGGACGGGCCGTAGACGGAGTCGGTCCCGACGACGTGGGCGCCCTGCTCGAGGAACGCGACGTACACCGTGTTGATCGCGGCCATGCCGGTCGCGGCACCGAGCGCGCCGCAGCCGCCCTCGAGCGTCGCGAGGCACTCCTCGAGGGCCGCGACCGTGGGATTGCCGAGCCGTGTGTACTTATAACCGGCGTCCCTCCCCTGGAAGCGCGCCGCGCCCTCGTCCGCGTTCCGAAACGCGAACGTCGACGTCTGGTAGATCGGCGTCGAGACGGC
>PLZI01000112.1 GCA_003152095.1 Acidobacteriota bacterium
ATCGGCCGCGACGAGGAGATCCGGCGCGTCATGCAGGTGCTGACGCGCCGCACGAAGAACAACCCGGTCCTCATCGGCGATCCGGGCGTCGGCAAGACGGCCATCGTGGAGGGCCTTGCCCGCCGCATCGTCGCCGGCGACGTGCCTGAGACGCTCAAGAACAAGCGCGTCGTCTCGCTCGATCTCGGCTCCATGGTCGCCGGCGCGAAGTTCCGCGGCGAGTTTGAGGAGCGCCTGAAGGCGGTTATCAAGGAGGTCGAGGAGTCCGACGGGAAGGTCATCCTGTTCATCGACGAGCTGCACACCCTCGTCGGCGCGGGCGCGGCCGAAGGCGCGATGGACGCGGGCAACATGCTCAAGCCCGCGCTGGCCCGGGGCGAGCTGCGCGCGATCGGCGCGACGACCATCGGGGAATACCGTAAGCACATCGAGAAAGACCCCGCGCTCGAGCGGCGCTTCCAGCCGGTGCTCGTGGGTGAGCCCTCCGTCGAGGACACGATCGCGATCCTCCGCGGCCTCGCGGAGCGCTACGAGGTTCACCACGGCGTGAAGATCACGGACGCGGCGCTCATCGCCGCCGCGACGCTCTCGGACCGCTACATCGCGGACCGCTTCCTGCCCGACAAGGCGATCGACCTCATCGACGAGGCCGCGTCGAAGCTCCGGATGGAGATCGACTCGCTGCCGACGGAGATCGACGAGGTCGAACGCCGCGTCCTCCAGCTCGAGATCGAGAAGAAGGCGCTCCAGAAAGACGACGCCCGTTCCGCCAAGGAGCGCCTCAAGACTCTCGAGCGGACGCTCGCCGAGCTGAAGGAGCGCTCGAACGGGATGAAGGCGCGCTGGAAGTCCGAGAAGGACGCCATCGCGGTCATTCGCGACCTGAAGAAGAAACTCGACGACACGAAGGTTGCCGCCGAGGCCGCGGAGCGGCAGGGCGATCTGAACAAGGCCGCCGAGCTGCGCTACGGAACGCTCACGAAGCTCCAGAAGGACCTCGAGGGCGCATCCGCGCACCTCGCGGACCTGCAGAAGGGCGGAGCCTTCCTGCGCGAGAAGGTGGATGAGGACGACATCGCGGCCATCGTCTCGAAGTGGACGGGTGTTCCCGTCTCGAAGATGGTCGAGGGCGAAACGCAGAAGCTCCTGAAGATGGACGAGCGGCTGAAGCTGCGCGTCATCGGGCAGGACGAGGCCGTGCAGGCGGTTTCCGCGGCCGTTCGCCGGGCTCGTGCCGGCATGAAAGACCCGAAGCGACCGATCGGCTCGTTCCTCTTCCTCGGCCCCACGGGTGTCGGCAAGACCGAGCTCGCCCGGGCTCTCGCGGAATTCCTTTTCGACGATGAGACGGCGATGGTCCGGCTCGACATGTCGGAATACCAGGAGAAGCACACGGTCTCCCGCATGATCGGGGCGCCTCCCGGGTACATCGGTCACGACGAGGGCGGACAGCTCACCGAGGCCGTGCGCCGGCGGCCCTATTCCGTCGTTCTCTTCGACGAGATCGAGAAGGCTCACCCCGACGTCTGGTCCGTTCTGCTGCAGGTGCTCGACGATGGCCGCCTGACAGATGGAAAAGGCCGCACCGTGGATTTCAAGAACGTCGTCATCGTCATGACGTCGAACGTCGGCAGTCCGATCATCCAGGAGCTTCAAGGCGTCGATGACAAGGCGCTCAAGACGCGCATCGAGGCCGAGCTCCGCAGCCACTTCCGCCCCGAGTTCCTGAACCGGATCGACGACATCGTCGTCTTCCGGCGCCTCGAGCTCGTCGACATCGAGAAGATCGTCGGCCTGCAGCTCCGTCACGTCGCCGAGCTCGTTGCCGCGCGCGGCGTGAAGCTCTCGTGGACGGATGCCGTGAAAACGTGGCTGGCGCGCGAGGCCTACGACCCCGTCTACGGCGCGCGCCCCCTCAAGCGAAACATCCAGAAGCTCGTCCAGGACCCGCTGGCGCTGAGGCTCCTCGCGGGCGAAATCCACGAGGGCTCCACGGTCACCCTCGCGCTTGCCCCGGGCGGCTCGGCGCTGGATTTCCGAACCCACCCGGCCGAACGGGCCGCCGTCAAGGCCCGGTGATCCCACCCAGGAGGAAAGAACCATGAACATCATCCGCTGGAACGACCCCTTCCGTGAGCTCGCCACGCTTCAGAGTCGTCTGAATCAGGCCTTCGACACAACGCTCTCCCGCCCGGCTCGGAACGAGGAGGAGCTGCTCACCGGCGCGTGGGCCCCGCCCGTCGACATCCTCGAGACGAAGGAAAAGACGGTCCTCAAGGCCGAGCTGCCGGGCTTCGACGAAGACCAGATTCATCTTCATTTCGAGGACGGCATCTTGTCGCTCGAGGGCGAGCGCAAGTTCGAGAAGGAGAACGCCGACGAGAACTACCACCGCGTCGAGCGCAGCTATGGCAGGTTCGTCCGCTCCTTCACGATTCCCTCGAACGTCGACAACGAGAAGATCTCAGCGGCGTTCCACAACGGCATCCTCACCGTCGAGTTGCCGAAGCGCGAGGAGACGAAGCCCAAGCAGATCAAGATCCAGGCGAAGTCGCCCGCAATCGACGTCAAGAAGGGCTGATTTCGGATCGGGGCGGCTAGATCGCGACCGCCCCCGCCGCCACTTCCTCTTCCTTGAAGAGGTCGGTCGAGACGTAGCGCTCCGACGTGTCCGGGATGATGAAGACGATGAGCTTTCCCGCGCTATCGGGGCGCTTGGCGATCTCGACGGCCGCGTGTGCCGCCGCGCCCGACGAGATGCCGCCCAGGATTCCTTCCTCCTTCGCGAGGCGCCTGGCCATCGCGAACGCCTGGTCGTTCGAGACCTGGAAGGACGCGTCCACGAATGAGGTGTCGAGGTTCTTCGGGATGAATCCGGCACCGAGCCCCTGGATCTTGTGCGGGCCTGGAGCGCCGCCGGAGATCACGGGCGAGTGCGACGGCTCGACGGCGACCATCTTCAGCGAGGGTTTCCTGGGCTTCCAAAATCGCCCGACGCCCGTCAACGTGCCGCCCGTACCCACGCCCACCACGAAGATGTCCATCTTCCCGTCCGTATCGTTCCACAGCTCGGGGCCCGTCGTGGCCTCGTGGATCGCTGGGTTTGCGGGGTTCTCGAACTGCTGCGGCTGAACGCCGTTCGGCCCGTACTCGGCCAGGAGCTCCTGCGCCTTCGCGATCGCGCCCTTCATCCCCATCGGGCCGGGCGTCAGTACGACCTCGGCGCCCAGGAGCTTGAGCACCTTGCGACGTTCGATCGACATCGTCTCGGGCATCGTGAGGATGAGCCGGTAACCGCGGGCCGCCGCGACGAAGGCGAGGCCGATGCCCGTGTTCCCCGACGTGGGCTCGATGAGTACGGTCTTGCCCGGCAAGATTTTCCCGGCCGTCTCGAGCGCCTCTATCATCGCGACCCCGATGCGGTCCTTGACCGAATGCGCGGGGTTGAAGAACTCCAGTTTCGCCGCGACGGTCGCGCCTGGCGCGATACCGGCGGTCACGCGGTTGAGCTGAACGAGCGGCGTGTTCCCGATGAGCTTCGTGATGTCGGCGGCGATCTTCATTGGTCCTCCCTCGGCGCGCGCCGGATTGGCCGGCGCGCGGCTTGCACCCAGGCGTCCGGTGTGCGTGCCTTCAGATCGAGTACGTCAGCTCCTCGCGCTCCGCTTTCACCTCGGCGACGAGATGGCCGACCGTGACGGCGGAGAGAAAACGGCGATAGGTTTCGGCAAGCTGCCGGTCGAGCCTCAGAATGGCGACGGGCGTCGTCAACTGCTCGGGCGCCGGCTCGCGTCCTTCGCGCGAGTAGAGCGAAACGACCGAGAGGATGGTCGTGGAGGCGGTGAGCGGCGTAGGCCGGTATCCACCGTTGCGGCCGCGGCCGGCGGCAACCCAACCGCTCCTGACGAGAGGAAGAAGAAGCTGGTGCACAGAGTCGCGGGACAAGTCGAGCCACTCCGCGAGCTGCGTCGACGTGACGTCCGGACCCGCTCGATAGACGAGCTCGACAAGCGCTTGAATCGCCTTTTTTTGTCTGGTGTTCAGAATGATTAAAATCCCTTTCGACTTTATCGAGTAACAATCATGCAAACCCGAAGAGAAATGTCAAGCTCCATTCTTTTTCTCGCTCTCGCCATATGGCCGCCGTCCGCTTTTTCTCAGCGTTCCGTTCCGCCGCCCGCGCCCGCTCCGCCGGTCCGGCGCGCCGAGCGCCGCACCCCGATCGTCGAGGCCGTGGAGAAAATCGGGCCGGCCGTCGTCAACATCTCCGCGGAGAAGCTGGTCCAGCAGCGGCGAAATTCTCTCGATGCTTTCCTCGGCTTCGACGCGCGCCCGCGCGGCTACAAGACGGAGTCCCTCGGCTCCGGTGTGATCCTCGACTCTTCGGGCATCGTCGTCACGAACGACCACGTGATCTCTGGCGCCTCGCGCATCTGGGTGACGACGGCCGACGGACGGGAGCTGGAGGCGAAGCTGGAGGGCGCGGACGCGGACAACGACCTCGCCGTGCTGGCCGTGAACGCGAAAAACCTCACGGCCGTGAAGATCGGCACGACCGCGGATCTCATGATCGGCGAAACGGTCATCGCGATCGGAAACCCCTTCGGCCTCTCGAACACGGTCACGACGGGTATCGTCTCGGCGGTGCACCGCACCGTGACGGGCGAGTCCGGGCGCAACTACTCGGACTTCCTGCAGACAGACGCCGCGATCAACCCTGGGAACTCCGGCGGGGCGCTCGTGAATATCCTCGGCGAGCTGATCGGCATCAATACGGCCATCGTGGGCGGCGCGAACACGATCGGCTTCGCGATCCCGATCGATCGGGCGCGCCGCGTCGTGGACGAGCTTCTTCATTACGGCGAAGTCAAGTCCGTCTGGCTCGGCCTGAGGGGTACGAGCGTCGCGCTCGGAACCCTGCGCTCGGGCGCCCGCGGGCAGGGGCTCCGCGTGCGCTCGGTCTACCCCAACTCGCCGGCGGCGCGCGCGGGCCTGAAGCCAGGCGACGTCGTCATCTCCATCGACGGCCGCTCCATCGAGGGACGCGAGGACTTCGACACCGCCCTCGCTTCCGCCGGCACGGGGCGCACGCTCATCGTCGCCTTTCGGCGCGAGGGCGAGGAGCGAACGGCGCGCCTCACGACCGAGCGCACGCCTGACGGCCTCGGTCTCGAGATCCTGCGCCGCGAGCTCGGCGTCGTCGTGCGCGACACGCGCAACGGGCCGATGGTCGTCTCCGTGACGCGCAACTCGCTCGCCGACGGCAAGGGCCTCGACCGAGGCGACCTGCTGCTCGCGGTGAACAACCGAAAAGTGAAGACCGTGGAGGAGCTCGCGAAATCGGTCGAAGGCGGGTTCTCGCGTTCGAGCCTTGTCCTCTCGGTTCTGCGCGAGCCGTACGTCTATAACGTCACGTTCGGGCTGGAGTAGAAAACTTCAATTCCGAGGCGACGATGCCGGCCAGGACGAGGGCCGCGCCGCTCCAGTCGCGGCCCGTCAACCGCTCGCCGAGGAAGAGCGCCGCGAAAAGCGCCGTGAAGACGGGTTCGAGCGCAAAAAGGATCGCCGCGTGCGTCGCGGGCATGCGCTGCTGCGCCCACGTCTGGGCGAGGAATGTGACGACCGTCGCCACGAGCGCCATCCAGAGGATCGAGGCGATCACACGCGGCGTCAGGACGAGCGAACGCGCCTCCGCCACGACGAACGTGCCGCGCCCGGAAAGGAACGGCACGAGCGCGAGCCGCGCCACGCCCACGGCGACCGCCGCCGCCGCGATTTGTCCGAACGAGTACCACCGCACATCGTGATTCGGCGCGGTCTCCGCCATCACCACGATGAGGATCGCGTAGGAGACGGCCGTCGCGACGATCAGAAGGTCTCCCCGATTCCACCCGGCCGCGCCCTCCGGCCAGGTGAGCACCGCGAAGCCCACGGCGGCCAGGACGAGGCCGGCGAGGTTCTCCGTCGACGGCTTCTTGCGGGTCATGAGGTAGCCCGCGATCGGGGTCAGGGGGACCGAGAGGCCCGTCACGAAGGCGGCCTTGCTCGCGGTCGTGAAGAGCTGACCCACGACCTGACACCCGATGCCGATGGCGAGAAGGACGCCGATGACCACGCTGTCCCGTGCGAGGTTCGGCGTAAGGGGGCGGCCGAGCGCGAGAGGGAAGAGGATGAGGCTCGCGAGCGCGAAGCGCACGAGGACGAACACGAGCGGCGGTACCGTCTCGAGGGCGAGCCGGTTCACGATGAACGTCGATCCCCAGATCGCCGTGACGAGGATGAGCACGAGGTCGGC
>PLZI01000107.1 GCA_003152095.1 Acidobacteriota bacterium
TATTCGCCGTCGTCATCGGGCTGGCCGATGTCATCAGCCGGGGATTGGGGACGGGGCAGCCGGGGAACGTGTCGTTCACGTAGTCGGCCGGAATCTGGTGCGAGTACCACCGGTCCGTCTCGAAGCGGTTCCCACCCGCGTCCGCGGTCGTCGTCACCCAGGTCGCGAAGTCCTTCTGGTAGTTACCGATCATCGTTTCCCGGAACTGCCGCCAGAGCGTCCAGAACGCCGGCGTCGGGCTGTTCGCCGAGCGCGGTGCATCGAAGCCCCCCGCCACGAGATCGGGCCCGCTCGTAGGGAGCGGCGTCCAGCCGGCCCCCTCGTACGTCGTGTCGGGAATCGCCTTCGGATCGCCGTCCACCGGGTCCACCGCCACGTCCCAGTCGAAGTAAAGAAGGTTCCACGACGCGAACGACGTCCCATAGTCGGCATTTAAAGTCGAAAGGCCGCCGGCGCCCTGGTATCGCGCCNNTCGCCGCTCGCGCTGACCAGCGTATCCGGAAACTGCTGGCGGAGGTCGACGAGCATTCGCGCGAACGCCCGGACCTTTGTTTCCAGGTGCCGACGCAGCTTCCGCGCGTAACGCGAGGGCGTCATCCAGATCTCGTTAATCCCGAGGAGACTCGTTTTCTGGAGCGTTCCGTCCAGGTACCACTGGGCGTTCCGCCGGTCCTCGCGCCGCGCGGCGTCGTAGATCGTGACATCCCGGCTGACACCGGCGACGGTCCCGACGTGAACGGCGAGCCCCCGTGTTTGCGCGCGAGATAGCGCGGCCGAAAGCCATTCTGGTGTGGGTGACGAGAGGACGGGATTCGCTAGGTCCGCAGCCCATGGCAGATCGATGAGGAGGAAGCTGCTCGCACCGACACGCGCGTACGGACCGCCGTGCAGAGCCGCGAGAATTTCGTCGGCCTCCGGCTGGAATGCCGCGTCGCTCGTGAGGAGGTCCGGCGCGTCCACGAAGAGATACACCGTGTTGCCGTACGACGGCGGCAAGACGACGGGCGGTGCCTGCGCGAGCGAGGCGACAGACCCCAAGAGCGTGGCGACGAGAACCAGCCGGAGAATCCACATGGACGCCTTATTCTAAGGCCCTGATGCGATGGGTGCCGCGTGCCGGTGTGGCCATCCTCGCCGCGGCCGTGGCGGCGTGTGCGGCGGCGCCCCGACGGGTGGAGCGGCCGCCCAATATTCTCCTCATCACGGCGGACTCGCTTCGCGCGGACCGGATCGACTGGTCGGGCGGGCGCACGCCGGCGCTGGCTGCGCTCGCGCGGCGCGGGACGCGGTTCACGCGCGCTTACACGGTGACACCGTGGACGGCGCCGTCGCTCGTCTCGATCTTCACCGGGCTCTATCCGCCGACGCACGGCGTGGAGAACCGCGACGACTCGACGCCGAAGACGCTGCCCACGCTTCCGCGCCTCCTCGGCGCGCGAGGGTTCACGCTTCGGAACTACGGCTTTTTCACGGCGGTGTCGTATTACCGGAACCTCGGCCTGCCAGAGCAGGCGGTGACGGGCGCGGAGATCGTGGGCGCGCAGGTGCTCGCGGAGTGGCTGCCCTCCGCGCCCGAGCCGTTCTTCGCGTGGATCCATTTCGTCGAACCGCACCTGCCCTACGGCGCGAGCGGCTATGAGGCCGCGGAGGCGAAAGTGAAAGGTTCCTCCGGCCTCGAGCGCTCGCAGGTGTCGGCGACGGTGCCGTTGGGCGCGGGCTACGCGTTCGCGCCGGGAGATCGCGAGAAGCTCGTCGCCCTGTACGACGCGGACGTCGAGCGGATGGACGCGGAGATTGGGCGGGTGCTCGCGGCGCTGGAGAAGAAGTCGCCCGCCTCTCGCACGCTCGTGTGCTTCACGGCGGATCATGGCGAAGAGCTTCTCGACCACGGGTGGGTGGGGCACGCCTCGACGAGCGGCGAGGCGAAGTTCGTGGAAGAGGTGCTGCACATTCCGCTCGTCCTGGCGGGCCCGGGCGTGCCGGCCGGCGGGGTGGTGGCGTCTCTCGCCCAGAACGTGGACGTGACGCCTTCGCTTCTCGAGCTGGCCGGCCTCCCGCGCCCGAAGTCGATGCAGGGCGTCTCGCTGGTGAAGGCGCTCGCGGGCGGCTCGCCGCGCAAGCGGCTCTTCTTCTCGACGTCCGTCGGCGGACACCTGACGCCCGAAGCCCGGCGCGCCGAAAGGCTCGTGGGCGTCGGCGACGGGGTGCTTCTCCACGCCGAGCGCCTGGGCGCGCCGCGAAGGGAATCGGACCCGTTCGCGCCCGCTCTCGCCNNGCCGAGTCGCTCGCCGTGGCGGCGCCGGAGGATGGAGCGCGGCTTTCGTGGAAGGAGGCGGAGGGAACGATTCGTCTCGCGTGGAGCGGGTCGCGGCACGCCGACACGCCCTTCTGGGTGGAGTACGTGGTGGGCTCGGGCCTGCTGTCGGCGCGAGGCGCCTTCGCGGTGGAGGAGACGTCGATCGGGTTCGGTCCGTTTCCCGTGGCGTTCTGGAACGATCTCGCCCAATACAGCCCCTTCCGCTTCCGCATCCTCGATCCCGCCGCGAAAATGCGTTCGGCGTGGCGGGCCTTCCGGCTGGAGCGCACCGGGGCAGCGGCGCCGTGATCCGGCGCGCGGCTCCTGGCCTGCCGTTGGCCCTCGTCCTTCTCGGGCGAGGGGCCGGCGCGCAGCCGGCCGAGCCGGTCCCCCTGCCGCTCGGCCAGCTTCTGGCCCGGCGGGAATTCGCGGCTGCGGATCGCGCGCTTCCAACGCCCTCGATGGACTTCACGCTGCCGCACCTCGCGGCGGTGCGCGCTCACCCGCTCACGCTCGGGGCGTTCGCGGGCCGGTA
>PLZI01000099.1 GCA_003152095.1 Acidobacteriota bacterium
CCCTGCGCAGTGTGGCGCAGAGCCTCGCGGCACCCTTCGCTCACATGATGTTCGGGGTGGGGTGGCAGGACGACTTCCGGATGTTCCCGCTGCGCGTGGCCGCCGCCCTCGCCGTGCTCCAGGTCCTGGGGCTGCTCGTGGCTCGCGTCTCTGCGCGCAAGAGGGGCGCTCGCTTCAGCGCCCGCCTTTGCGAGTTAGGTCTCGTCGCGATCGGCGCGGCGCTCTGGTCGATCGCCCAGATTCAGGGCCCCATCGAGCGTTACCTGCTCCTCTGGATCGCACTCCTCGGCACGGTCAACTGGGTCGCCGTGGGCAACGAGCTCGGATACTCCGCTCGTCATCGCGCAGTGGCGGGCGAGGATCAGGGGGGCCGTCCCCTCTGGCTGTTTGCCAGCGCCGCGAGCGCGGGCCTCCTCCTGATCCTGATCGCCCCGAAGCCCCGGTACCTCGGGCAACGGGACACGATTCCCTTACGCGCGGCCGTCCGGGTCTTTCTTCGCGACCGCCCGGGGCCGGTTCGGCTGGAGCCGCGCGGTTCGACATGGCCTTGGGCGACGGCAATCGCGCCGGCCCTTTACCAGGACGGCAAGCGGCCATGCTTCGACCCGGGATTGTGGATTACGGACTGGTGGATCTGTCGGGACGTCGCGGCGACGCTCCGTTTCACGTCGGAACCGGCTTCTGCGAACGCCGACGGTCAACGCATCTCGTGTCAGCCGATCGTCCCCGCGTGGGAGGGAACGTCGACCGTCTGCGTCGACTTCGTCCCGCCCGCCGTCACCAGCCGCTGAAGGCGAGAAGCGCGGAGGCGACCCGCTCGAGCTCTTTCGCGGAGAGATCGTTGTAGAACGGCAGCCGGAGGAGGCGGTCGCTCACGTCCTCCGTCACGGGGCAGTCGCCTTTTTTCCCTCCGAACTTCGCGCCCATCGGAGAGAGATGCAGCGGCTGGTAATGGAACACCGCGAGGATGCCCGCCGCCTTCAGGTGACCGATGAGCGCCTGCCGCACGCGCAAGGACGGAAGCAGCACGTGGAACATGTGAAAGGAAGGCCCGCATTCGGCCGGCACTACGGGGAGACGCACGCCGTGCTCCCTCGCCCACGCTCCGAGCGCGCCCGCATAGAACTCGAAGATCGCGCGGCGTTTCGCGATCACGGCCTCGCGCGCCTCGAGTTGGGCGAAGAGGTAGGCGGCGAGCAGGTCCGACGGAAGGAAGCTCGACCCGAGGTCGACCCACGTGTACTTGTCGACCTGGCCGCGGAAGAAGCGGCTGCGATTCGTGCCCTTCTCGCGCACGATCTCCGCGCGCTCGAGGAGCGACTCATCGTTGAGCACGAGCGCGCCCCCCTCGCCGCAGTTGAAGTTCTTCGTCTCGTGAAAGCTCAGGGTCGAGAGGCGCCCGAACGAGCCGAGCGGCCGGCCGCGATACGAGCCGAAGAGCCCGTGCGCGTTGTCCTCGATGACCATCACACCGTGGCGGCCCGCGATCTCGAGAATCGCGTCCATCGCGCAGCCCACCCCCGCGTAATGGACGGGCACGACGGCGCGCGTCCGCGGAGAGATCGCCTTCTCCAGCAGCCGTTCGTCGAGGTTGAGCGTGTCGGGCCGCACGTCGACGAACACGGGCCGCGCGCCGTGGAGCGCGAACGCGTTCGCGGTGGAGACGAACGTGAACGACGGGATGACGACCTCGTCGCCGGGCGAGAGGTCAAGGAGCAGGGCCGCCATCTCGAGCGCGTGCGTGCACGACGTCGTCAGGAGGACCCCGGCGCTTCCGAGCGCCTCGCGCAGCAGTGCGTGGCACTTTTTCGTGAAGGCGCCGTCGCCGGAGATGTGGCCGGAGTCGAGCGCCTCGCGCATGTAGCGCTCCTCGCGGCCGGTCCGGCACGGCCGGTTGAAGGGAATGAAGGCGCTCACAGCCACAGGTGATACCAGAGCTGCACGCGATGCGCGCGGAATCCCGCCCGTTCGTAGACCTTCTGGGCCTCGACGTTTCTCCCCTGCGTCACGACGGTCGCCCCCGAAAGAGGGACGCCCTGGAAAAAGGCCTGCGCCGCGCCGACGAGAGCCGACGCCACGCCGGCGCCGCGGAACGCCGGATCGACGCCCAGGAGCCCGATGGACCCGTCGCCGTCTTCAGGCTTGCCGTGACACGTGACGTACCCGGCGGCGGCGCCCTCCTTCTGGGCGACGAGGACGCGGTCGGCCCCGCCTTCGAGGCTCCACGACAGCCAGCGCGCGTAGAGGTCTCCGCAGCGGTCCCTCGGATAGCGAGGGTCATGGTAGTAGCGCGTCCTGTCGTAGCTCGTGCGGGCGGTGGCCTCGAGGGCGCCGAGGTCCTCCGGCACGCCGCGCCGGATGCTCACGCCCACCGGTGGGCCCGCGAGCGCCGCATCCGCCGTGCGCCAGCGCAGCGTGACCCGCACGTCCACGAGGTGAAACCCATGCTCCTCGGCCACGCGCACGGACACGTCGTCGTCGCTCTCGAGGAGAAGATGCACGACGGCGGCGCCCCACGAGCGGATTTCCGCGAGGATCGCGGCCGCCTGATCTCGTGAGAGCGTCGTCAGAGCGATCCGTGCCGTGCGCAGGCCGAACACGCTCTCGTCCCAGTCGACGGGGCGCCAGAGCGCGTCAGGAGCCTCCACGCGCCTCTTGCGGGCCGCCGCTCGACGGGGCCGCTCCCGGCTCGGTGTGAAGACGCGTCCTCACGACATACGCCGGACGATCCATCACGCGGAAGTGGATGCGCGCGAGGTACTCGCCGATCATCCCGAGGGCGAAGAGCTGGGCGCCCGAGAAGATCGCGATGATCGAGGCCAGGAACGGGAAACCGGGCACGCTGTATCCGAGCGCGAGGTAACGAAGCAGAACGTAGGCGAGGACTCCGACCCCGAAGAGCGTCAGCGCGAAGCCGATCACGCTCGAGATCTGGAGCGGAAGGACGCTGAACCCCGTCACCATGTTCAACGCGTGCGTGACGAGCTTGCGCAGCGTGTATGTCGAGACGCCTTCGGCCCGGGGCTCGTGCCGCACGGACACGCTCGCGAAGCGGCGCGTGGACCATGTGAGGAGAACGTCGATCGAGACGTACTGGCTCCGGTAGTCGGCGAAACCGTCGCGCAGCGGCGTTCGGAAGGCGCGAAAGGCGCTCACCTTTTCGGCGATCGAAACGCCCATCGCCGACCGCAGAGCGAGCTTCGTGAGAGAGGAGGCGAGGTTGCGGACGAAGCCGTGGCGCGCGGCGCCGGGGGTGCCGTACACGACGTCGACGCCCTCCGTGAGCGCCCCGAGCAGCAGCGGAATCTCCTCCGGCGGGTTCTGGAGATCGTCGTCCATCGTGACGACGACGTCGTACCGCGCCGCCCGAATGCCGGCGAGAAGCGCGTTGTGCTGGCCGAAGTTCGACATGAGGTCGATCCCGTGAACTCCGGGGCGGCTCGCGCACGCCGCCTGGATCGCTTTCCAGCTTTCGTCCCGGCTTCCGTCGTTGACGAGGATGACTTCCCACCTTCCGCCGAGGCGGTCGAGGACGGCGGTGACGCGCTCCAGGAGCGCGGGAAGGATCCCCGCGCTCTCGTAGACCGGGATCACGACGGACACCGCCATGCGTCTTCGAAACTATACTTCCCTCGATGTCCGTCCGCGTTCCCGACGACGAGTGGGTTTCGGCGCGCGTCGAGAAGGCCCGCCACGAACGGGAGATGGCCCTCGCGACCATGAAGCGGCTCGAAGACGAGGTCCGGCGGCTCGAATACCGCGTCGCCGAGCTCGAGGCGGACCGCGTCGCCCTGAAGAACCGGACGGAGGAGGCCGAGTCGTACGTCGCGGCCGTGAAGACGTCGAGGCCGTGGCGCATCGTGCAGGCGCTGCGCTCTCTCGTCGGCCGGCAATGGTAGACGCGGCGGGCGATTCCGACGTCGAGAAGCTCCGGCGCGAGGCGGAGGAGCTGCGGGCCCTCGTGCGGGCGCTCTCGGCGCGGCTGGTCGCGCTCGTCGCCGTCCTGCCTCCGGACGTTGCGGTCGCCCTCGCGCGCGGCGAGAGCGAAGGAGAAAGCGGGCCGTTCCGGCTGACGGGATGGCACGAAACGATCGAGGTGACGCGCGCGGATATCGCCCCTGAGATGGATCTCCTCTGGAAGCGCCTGCCGCCGCGGGAGAGTGCGTGACGCCTCGCCGGGTGACGATCGTCATCCTCTGCTGGAACCGCTGGGAGCTGACGCGCCGCTGCCTCGAGACCCTGAAGACGCACACCGACCTGACGCGGGTCGACGTCCTCGCCGTGGACAACGGCTCGACGGACGAGACGCCCGAGCGCCTGCGCGAGATCCCGTGGGTCCGCGTCCTGACGAACCCGTCGAATCTCGGCTACGTGCGCGGCAACAACGCAGGAATCCGCGCGGCGACGGCGGGGAGCGACGTCCTTCTCCTCAACAACGACGTCGAGATCCTCCAGCCCGGCTGGGTGGATTGCCTGCGCGAGGCGGCGCACGCCGT
>PLZI01000060.1 GCA_003152095.1 Acidobacteriota bacterium
GGTTTTTCAGCACCCTGCTAGGCTCCTATACCCGCGGAAGCTGCAGTAGACGATGCGAGAGTCGGGCAGATACCTGTACCAGAAAGTCTCGATGAGAATTGCCGACGGCTATGGCGCGAGGCGACCTTCACGCAGCACCGGTCCCCGGATTTCTGCCCTGAGGGCGTGCCGGCAGGAACGTACGAACGGTAGATGCCGAGCCTAGGAGGCCGAAAGCCAACGTGCAGGCGGGAAGGACGGTGCCGCCGAGAGAACGCCACGCATGCACGCTCGCGAAGAAAGAAGCCGTGAGAAACACGAGATTCGTGAGAAGAAGCGGTCGGCCCAGAACGCCGCCGGTCGAGGCATATCGCTGGAGCCAGTTCGGAACGGCGAGGCCGAGAAGTGCCGCACCGAGCAGATGGGCGAGCCACATATCCGCGGGAGACGGGGGAGGCCCGAAGGAGGCGAGGATCTCCGCCGGCGCGAACGTGAGGCCGAGGCCTGCGATCGAATAGACCAGCACGGTGACCAGAAGCAGACGTCTCAATTTCACCCGGACTCATACGCGCCAGGATTGATGGGAGTTTCTCGCGGCGGCAGGCGTCCGGATCTCGCGCGCCGGACTTCATGTCGTGTAAGCCGCTCACCCGGTGCTGCGAACCTGAACGCTAAAGTGCTTCGCTGCAAGAATTCCCCCGGCAATTCCCATTGCACCCCTACAGTTCTCGTCTTTAGCGTCCCTTCGAAAGAAAAGTCAACAGCTCGCGGTTCACTTCCCCGGCATGAGTCCAGTTCAGACCGTGCGGCCCGCCCGCCACGACCACCAGCCGGCTGCCTTTGACAAACTCAGGCATGCGCCGTCCCGTGGCCGTGAGGGGCAGAATCCGGTCGGCGTCACCATGGACGACCAGGGTCGGCACGTTGATCCGTTTGAGATCTTCCCGGAAGTCGGTCAGCCACTCCTGCACGCAAGCCAGGGTCCCCACAGGGGAGGCGCTGGCGGCGACGTTCCAGCCGAGCCGGACGACCTCGTCACTGACTTTCTTGCCCCTCAGGATGTCGACGTTGTAGAAGTCGGCGAAGAATTTGGAGAGAAATGCCGGACGGTCGGCGGCGATGGCCTGGCTGATTCCTTCGAAGACGGTCCCATCCACGCCCGCCGGATTTTCGGGCGTCTTCAGGAGGAATGGTGGAACTGCGGCCATGAAGACCGCCTTGCTCACGCGCTCGGAGCCGTACGCGCCGAAATACCGCGCTACCTCGCCTCCTCCCATCGAAAAGCCCACCAGAGCCGCATCACGCAGGTCGAGGTTCGTCATGAGCTTGTGCAGGTCGGAGGTCAGGGTGTCGTAGTCGTAGCCTGAGGTCGGCTTGCTGGAGCTTCCGAAGCCCCTTCGATCGTAGGTGATGACCCGGTAACCGGCTTCGAGCAGTGCCGGCACCTGCCTCTCCCAGGAACTGCCGCTCAGCGGCCAGCCATGAATCAGCACGACGGGCGTTCCGGTCCCGTGGTCCTCGTAGTAGAGATCGATATTGCCGGAGTTCTCTTTACCGACGGTTATGTAGCTCATCGTGACTTCTTGCCGCTTTTCGGCTTCAGGTACACGGCCGCGGCGCGCTCCAGCACGCGGAAGGCGAACGACTCGGTCAGGTAGAGGTAGACCGTCTCCTTGTCGCGGCCCGCGTATCCGATGGACAGGTCCTGTCCCACGCTCAGCTGATAGTCGCCGCCGCGATGCGAGAGCAGCACGGCGCCGTCGATGTTTGGTGCCAGCACGATGGGCCCGTCGAGGAAGTGCTCGACGCGCTCGCGGATCGGGTGGCCGTCCTCCGCGGCCTGGGCCAATCCCGCGTAACAGGTCGGTCCGAGCGCCAACGCATAGGGCCCATTGACACCGCCGCGTCTCAGCGTCTCGACGGCGTTCACGACGAGGGACGGATAGTGCGCGTAATCGTCCGGGATGGTGAGCGCCGGATGCGGGCTCGTGGGGATGATGCCTTCGATGCCGCCGGCCTTGAAGCCGTTGAAGATCGCGGTATCTTCGGCGTGCGCGGTCTTCTCCGCGGCACTCACGACCGCTGCAAGATCGATCACGGCACCGCGCGATGCGTTATCGAGCTCCAACATCCGCAGCTCGAACGGTACGCGCACCTCGATCAACGGCACGACCTCGCGCACGCCCCATGGCACGCCGAAACCGCCGTCGGTCCGGATGGTGAGGTGGCCGGTGTTGACCGCGGCGTACTGCCAGCCGTGCGGACCGTCGAAATCGACGAGCTTGCGTCCCGCCAGATTGAGCTGGAGAACCCGCTTGGCCTCGTCGTCGATCTGCTTCCACGCTTCCGGGGTGATCGGTGCCTGATTGCGCTTCAAAAGGTCCATGGCTCACTTCCCTTTCATACCGCCGATACCGAGCACGGGACCGGGCGAAAATGCAGGACCGTTCGCCTCGGCGGCTTTTTCGATACCGGTGATCGGCGCTTCGGTGAACAGGTAACGGTGCAGCATCTGATCGAAATGCTCGCTGTGACGCCGGATCCATTCCATCAGCATCGTCGCGTGCTCGATCTCTTCGTTCTTGTTGTGAAGCAGCACATCCTTCAACGGTGGATCGGCACACGCGTCGGCGCGTTGCTGGTACCAGTCGATTGCCTGCAGCTCCTCCATCAGGCTGACGATCGCACGGTGCATCTCGCGCGTCTCCCCCGACAGGAGCTCCAGCGGTTCGTGATAGGCGTCACTCGTCATACCGTTCTCCGAAAGGAAGGGGCCGGGTGGAAGTCCCCGGCCGGTGGGTAGGCGATCCACGGGTAGAGGTCGAGGGGCAGGACGTCCCTAGNNCTAGGCTCAACGGTTTGGTCGGCCGCGAGCACCGTGGAGAATGGGTTGAGCGTAAGGACTCCTGAATGCAGCACTGCAATTCGGCGGCCACTTCTTCTGCCGGCGCGGGGCCTCATGCTGCCCCTCGCCTCTGCGCGTCTACAAGGGCGTTCCGGCCACCGATAAGGGGCGAGAGAGCTCAAGTGCTTGCATCGCAGGCAGTTCCTGAGAAATGACGGGCTCAATCAAGACGAAATGGTCTTTCTTTCAATTCGACGGAGAGCGCCAGTCGATGCGGGCCAACGATCTGGATTACAAAGAGCTCCTAGAGCTCTTGCAAAGAGCTGTAG
>PLZI01000027.1 GCA_003152095.1 Acidobacteriota bacterium
CGCATTTTTCAGCACCCTGCTAGATGCCCGACCGTCCGCCTCGCGGGGTCGCGGTCCGGAGCTCGTGGAGGAAACGCGGATGATCCGAAAGCTCAAGGACGGCCGGTATCGGCTGTACTCGCGAAAGAAGAACCCGAAGACCGGCAAAAGGCGCAACCTGGGCACGTTCAAGACGCGCCAGGCGGCGGAAAAGCACGAGCGCGAAGTTCAGTACTTCAAGAGACACTGACTGTAGGGGGTGCAATAGGAATTGCCGGGGGTCAGTGGCGGGTCGAAACCCGAGTTACGCCCTCCTCTGTTTCTTTCTCAGTCCCGCCCCGTAGACCGGCATCTTGTCCGGACCGCAATTTAGGTTCGCGTAATCGACCCTTCTCGTGGCTGATCCCCGGGTGGATGGCTCAAAGCGCGGTGGTCCGGGACTCTAGGCAGATGGAGGTCGAACGACGGCGGGCGAACCGTCTCGTGTTAACCGTAGCAGGATGAGGAGCTTGCCGAGTCGTTGCGGGTGAAATCGGAGATTGCCCGACATGTTGGCGCACTAAGCCCAGCGTGACGAGCTTCGTGCGGCTAGACGCACTGGGTCCAGAATAGTGCCCAGAAAGGCAACCGGATATGACGAGAAATCCAAGCAAGGCCGACGGTCGCCGGACCTTCACGGTCGACTTCAAGAGAGAGGCGGTCGGCCGGATCGTCTCGGGTGAGAAGACCCTGGCCGAGCTTTCCCGCGAGCTGGGAATCTCACAGAGCGTCCTTCGTAACTGGATGAGGCTCGTCGACCGCAGTGGGACGACCGCGGTGGCAGTTGGAGGAGACGTCGTACCAGCCGCCGGGTTCGCGAGCTCGAACAGCAGGTCGAGGAGCTGCAGCGGCTCGTCGGCAAGCAGGCCATGATGAGTCACGAGCGCTTCCGGACTCTGATCGAACGAGCTCCCATTGCAATCAGCGTGTCGCGGGATGGGATGGGGATCTACGGAAACCAGAAACTCGCGCAGGTCTTCGGTTTACGTTCGCCGGACGAATGGATCGGTCGGCCCATCGTGGAACATTTCGCAGCACGTTCCAGGGAGGAAAGCAGGGAACGCATGCGACGGCGCGCCCTCGGTCTGCCGGTAACGACCGAGTTCGAATCGGTCGGCTTGCGACCTGATGGCTCGGAATTTCCCTTCCACGCGGCCGTGGCGCCGATCCAGCTTCCGGATGGACCAGCCAACGTCTCATTCATCACCGACATCACGGAACGAAAGACGACCGAGACGAACGTCGCGCGGCTCAATGCCGAGCTGGAGGCGGCTCTCTCGTGGCAGCGGCAGATCTTCGAGGGCTCGCGGGACGCCATCTTCCTGAGCGACGAGGATGGACGGTTCGTCGCCGTCAACAGCGCGGCAACGGAGCTGACTGGCTTCTCCCGTGAGGAGCTCCTGACGATGAGGATCCCCGACCTCCACGAGGAGTCCGATCTTGCGGCGTATTGCGCCTTTCAGCGGCGCATTCTGGATGGCGAGCGGATCCTTTCGGAAGCGCCGATCCGAAGGAAGGACGGATGCAAGGTCGCCGTCGAGTTCAATAACAGCGTCGTCATCAGCGGCCGACGCCTGATGCACACGACTGGCCGGGACGTCGGCGATCGCAAGAGGGCGTTGGAAGAGTTGCGGGTGAGCGAAGAGCGCTTCCGGGCTCTGATTGAGAGAGCACCGATTGCGATCGGTTTGGGCCGCAAGGCGGTGACTGTCTACGCGAACCCTAAGTACCTGGAAATGTACGGATTCGAGAGTGTCGACGAAGTCCGGGGCCGGTCCATCGGTGAGCAGTTCGCGCCCAGCTGCCGGGCGGAAATCGAGGAGCAGGCGCGACAACGGGCAGAAGGCCGGCCGGTGCCGAGCGAATACGAGGCGATCGGCCAACGCAAGGACGGCTCGATGTTTCCCGTGCATGTTGCCACGACGATCGTCCAGCTTGCTGACGGCCCCTGCACCGCAGGGTTCCTAACGGATATCACTCAACGCAAGCGGGCCGAGGAGGCCCTTCGCGAGAGCGAAGCCAGGTATCGCACCCTCGTGGATGCTTCCCCCGATGCCATTACCATGACCGACCTCCAAGGCACACTGATCCTGTCCAATCCACAGAATGCGCGCCTGTACGGTTATGACGATCCCCAGGCCATGCAAGGCATCAATGTGTTCGACTTGGTCGCCTCGGAAGACCGCCAACGGGCAATGAAGGACGCCCAGAAGACGCTCGACGCCGGTGGCGTCACGAGTATCGAGTACATGCTGTTGCGCAAGGACGGCAGCCGGTTTCCAGCAGGGGTCAGCACTTCGCTTCTTCGCGATGCCGGGGGCACTCCGGCAGCCGTCATTGGCATCACACGCGACATCTCCAAGCGGAAACAGGCCGAGGAGGCTCTCAGGGTCTCCGAAGAGCGCTATCGGCGCATCGTGGACACCGCCAACGAGGGGATCTGGTCCGTCAACTGGAAGCTCCGAACCACCTTCGTCAACGACGCTTTCGCCCGGATGCTGGGCTTCGCGCCTGAGGAGATGCTCGGCGCGCCGGCCGAGACTTTCACGTTTCCCGAGGATCGCGAAGAGTTCCGAAAACACATGAGCATCCGACGCAAGGGCATCTCGGAGCAGTACGAGCGGCGCTTCCGGCGGAAGGACGGTCGGGAGTGCTGGTGCCTCGTTTCCGGCGCACCCATCCTCGATTCCGACGGGCGGTTCGCCGGCTCCTTCGGAATGCTCACCGATGTCACGGAGCGACGTCACCTCGAGGAGCAGCTCCGGCAGTCCCAGAAGATGGAAGCCGTCGGCCGGCTCGCAGGCGGCGTGGCTCACGACTTCAACAACCTCCTCACGGTCATACTCGGCTATAGCGACGTCCTCAGGGGCTCGAGCCGGGCCCCCTACTTGAGGCGACGCAGGAAGTCCGGCGGGCAGGCGAGCGGGCCGCAGCGCTGACCCGGCAGCTCCTCGCCTTCAGCCGCAAACAGACGCTCGTTCCCGAGGTCCTCGATTTGGGCAACGTCGTGAGCGGCCTTTCGACCATGGTGGAACGCCTCATCGGCGAGGACGTAAAGGTGAGCGTCGTCGTGTCTCCGGGCCTCGGACGGGTGAAGGCGGACCGCGGCCAGCTGGAGCAGGTCGTCATGAACCTCGCGGTCAACGCCCGGGACGCCATGCCGAAAGGCGGCAGCCTGATCTTCGAGTTGCAGAACGTCGTGCTCGACGACGCGTACGCCGCGACGCACGTCGAGGTCGAGCCGGGACCGTACGTGCTCCTGGCGATTTCCGACACCGGGACGGGGATGGACGCGGAGACGCAAAAGCGCGTCTTCGAGCCCTTCTTCACGACCAAAGAGACCGGGAAAGGCACCGGCCTCGGCCTCTCCACCGTTTACGGCATCGTGCGCCAGAGCGGCGGCTCAATCGACGTGTATAGCGAGCCGGGGCAGGGCACGACGTTCAAGGTCTACCTCCCGCGCTTCGCCGGTAATGCGGCCGTCCCCCGCGCGGTCTCGGCGATCAACCCGGCGCTGAGGGACGCGTCCGAGACCGTCCTCGTCGTCGAGGATGAGGCCGCAATCCGACAACTGACGAAACTCATCCTGCAAAAGGCCGGTTACACCGTGCTCCTCGCGGAGAGTCCAGTCGCGGCCGAACGGATCGCCGGCAGCCACCCGGGACCGATCCACCTCATGCTGACCGACGTCGTGATGCCGGGCATGAGGGGTCCGGAGCTCGTGGAGCGGCTGCTCCGCGCCAGACCTGACCTCCGTGTGTTGTACATGTCGGGCTACACCGACAATGCGATCGCGCACCACGGGCTGCTCGACGCCGGCGTGGAGTTTCTTCAGAAGCCGTTCACGCCCGCCGCTCTCGGGCGAAAAGTCCGGGAGGTGCTGGACACTCCGGGATAGGGCAGAGGAGAGGCTCCCGTGTTCCGGCCGTGCATTGGAGCTACGAAGGGTCCTGTAGGGGCGCAATGGGAATTGCCGAGGGCCTGTGGCGCGTGAAACCGGAGCAATTCTGTCTCTTTCTCGGTGCGGCCGAGGTATTTTGACTCCGCCCCGTAGACGGGCACTCTGTCCAGACGGCGATTTAGGTTCGAGAAACCGGCCCTTTTCCTGAAGGATCCCCGGAGTAATGGCNNAGCGCGCGAGCCTCCGGGACCAGACCTCGCTGGCGGTCGAGAAGCGGCGGTCTAACCGCACCGTGTACATCCTCCGGAGTGGAGCTCGGGCAGGAGAAGGCCGTTCTGGACGCTCAGGAGCATCACTGGCAGACAACATTCATCCATAAACCCGAGATGTTTGGAGGTGTAGGGGCGCAATGGGAGTTGCCGGGGGCTGTGGCGCGT
>PLZI01000123.1 GCA_003152095.1 Acidobacteriota bacterium
GGAGGCGGGGGGAGTCGAACCCCCGCCCACTCGTATCCATCGCATTGCAGCGTCGCGATTTAGCCTCACCGTTCTCCCTGGGGTGTCCGTGTTGTGTCCGTGGTCGCGGTGGGAAATGAAGAAACGTTGGAATCGCCGGCCTGCGCCTCGACGTATTGCCGCCGAAGCCTCAGCGCCTCGAGCTTGTCCGCCGTCGTCGTGATGTTGTAGCGGCGAAACATGCTCTCGGTCTTGTGGCCGCTCACGCTCATCGCGATCGTCTGAGGGACGCCGCCGCGAATCATGTCGCGCACGGCAGAGCGCCTGAAGTCGTGGAAGAGCTTGCCGGGGAGGCCCACCTTCGTCCGCGCCTTCTCCCACCACCGCCTGATCGTGCTCTCGGGCGCAGGACGCCCACGGAAGTGGAATACGTACTCTGAGAGGAAAGACCCGCCGTCCTTCGTTCTGTGCTCGCGACGGGTCCACCGCCGCTCGATCAGGACCCAGAGGCTTTCGTCCAGGGGGAGGACGCGCCCCTCTCCGTTCTTGGAATCGGGGAGCCGGATCTCGCGGGCGCGGCGGTCAACGTGCTCCCACCGCAGGCCCCGGATCTCGCCGAGTCTCCAGCCGGTCGCGTAGGCGAATTGCGCCATGTCCGAGAGCGGCTCGCGAAGATGAAGGAGCAGCTTCTCGACCTCATGGCGCTCGAAAAAGCCCTTCCTGGCGTTGTGCTCGGGTAGGGAAGGAAACTTCGGCGCCATCGCCAGGGTCCCTTCGTTCAAGGCGAGCCGGAACGCCCGGCCCAGGATTTCCGTCTCGCGGTTGATCGTGGCGTTCGCGAGGCCAACGATGGGCTTCCCGCCCACGAAGCGGACGCTCTTCTTTCGCTCGTCGATGTACTCCCGCACGAGGTCTGGCGTCACCTCCACGGCGCGGCGGACGCCGAAGAAGTCGCGCACCGGCCGCGAGTGATTCATCGCCTCACGGAGCCCCTTGACCCCGCGCTGCGTGTAGTCCCGCTCCAGAGCCTCGAGAAGCTCCTTCACGGTCACGCGCTCCTGACGGGGTCCCTGAAAGCGCGCCGCGCCGGCCCGGTGGTTTCCCACCTCGCGGAGCCGCTCCTTCAGGAATCGCCGAGCCTTTCTCTCGTCGCTGGTTTGAGCGCTCTCCCGGATCTCTATGACTCGGCCGTCGACGGGACCCCAGTACGCTACGTGCCAGATCGCGAGATCCTGGCCGTCCTTTCCCTTCCGCCGGAAGATCCGCCCGTCACCGCGCATGGCGCCCTCTTTTCTTCGAATTCGCTGTGTTTTCAGTGCGTTTGTGCTTCATGGCCACCACTAGGCGTAGTCCCGTTTCACTATTCAAGCGGATCTGCGCATCCAGCGCCGGAGTCTCGTTTCCGAGAAGCGCAGGAGGCGCCCCGGGAGCCGAACGGGCGAAAGTTCGGCCGAATGGTCGAAAATCCAGGACTTTTTGACCCCGAGTACCGCTGCCGCCTGCTGGGCGTCGAGGAGCCGGTCCTCGTCCCTCTCTTCCGCCGTGGGTGCCGCCGCGGTTCCCTGCGCGCGGAGCACGAGCCGGACCTTGAGCGCCTCCAGCCGTCCCGCCAGCTCGGGGACGTCGTCCGGCGACACGTCGGTGGCCGTCGTCTCGAGCTCGGCCAAGGACGTGCGCCAGCGGAGGCAGTCGGCGTCAGTCATGGGTCGGCCCTGAGCCCTTGCGTGACGCCGCGGAGCGCGGCCCGCTCCGCTCTCGCGCCAACGCCACGTTGATCTCGTCGAGCTTTGAGTGCTGGCAGACAGAACAGGCGCGGTTCATTTGGAGCCCGCTCTTTCTTGACACGGGGCGCTCCGCGCACTCTGGTCCTGGTGGAGTCCCATGTGTGGTGCGCAGAGCGCGCGGAGTACTACGTACTCTCCGCGCACTCAACACAGGTGCGCGAGCCGCGCACTTTCGGCGCCCTTCCGCGCACTCGCGCACTTGACTCATTCCGTTCCTCTCGGAAGGCTGTAGCAGAACCCGTTCTTGCCCGAAGGCCTCTTGAGAACCTTGTCTTTGTGGCAGGCGGCAGCCAGCGCGTCCCGAATGACGTCTCGCGGCCCGAGGTGTTCCGACTCGATACCGCGCCCGGAGAGTCCATCGGGTGCGTCACTGAGGAGCTTGACGATCTTGTCCTCGAACTGGAGCAGGTACTCGTCGCGCTTGGCTGCCGTTTCGCTCGCCACCGTCTCCTCGGAGAGCGGGCGGAAGGATGCCGCGCCGGCATCGAGCCGGACGGAGAACGGCTGAAGCTTTCTGCCGATTCGGTTCTTCGGCAGCTCGATGTGGATGCTGTCGCCCTCGGGGGCTAGGAAGAGAAGCGCATCGGATCCGAATTCGATCGAGCGACTCTCGGCGCCAGCTGCCATCGCAGACGTTCTCTTTGACACGTCGCGGGATGCGTAGGCGCCACGATTCGCCTCAGCCGTGAAGAACACGAGGATTCCCTTCCGCCTGAGCTCGCGGAACACGTTCATGCGCGTCTCGATCCGGACACGAGGCGGGTCGTCGTCGCGCTCCGTAGCCGACCGGCACGTGTGGAGCCCGTCGGCCACGAGGACGTGCCCAAGAGCGTTAGAGACGCTGAGCAGGAACTTGGTCGCGTCCTCGATCGTCGGTATGGCCGGGTCGTCCTCATCGGGCAGGATCGACAGGTCGAGCGGCGCCTGCTTCTCGCGCACCCGCTCGATCGTCTTCGGATACTCGGCGTTCAGCTCGGCGTGACGGAAGCCGAGCCCCTGGCCGATCCGCTCGGCCGCATCCTCGCGAGGCTCGTCGACGACAAGCATGACGACGCGGAGACCTTGGGTCGCGAGCCCGAGGGCACACTGATCGACCCCTACGCTCTTCCCCGAGCCTGCGGCGCCGATGAGGCAGATGATCCGCCCGAGTGGCGTGCCGACATTCATCGGAGCCGTCCGCAGGGTGAGGCGTTCGTCGAGCGTTTCGATCCCGGTCTTGAACCTCGGGCCGCCAGCGCCCGAGCGCGCGAGGATGCCGGCGACGTCATAGGTGCCAGTCCAAACCCTCTCCGATGGGCTCAGCGTTGCTTCCGTGCGGCATTCCTCGCCGAAGTCGTTTCCGGCCTCGCGCGTAGGGTCGACAACATTCAGGTCTGGTACGGGAAGGGACGCACTCATGACGCGCGCCCCCGAAGATCAGGAACTCTCTTCGCCTTCCCGAAAGCGTCGGCCACCTTGTGCTGAAGGTCGTCCCTGCGCCATGGCGGCACGCACCGCGGGTTGTATTCCGTGAGAAGGAGTTCGAGGACCTCATCCTTCGTCAGGCCGAAGCCGCACATCGCGCGTGCCGCGTACCACGTAGCGAGGTGGCCGCCCTGCCCCGAAATCGCGGGCGGCATCTTCGCGAGGTAGCGCGACGCGCGCTCTACGGGGTCCGTCTCGTTCGAGGAGAGCACGCGCGGCGTCGGGGGCGCTGCAGCGGGCTCAGGGACGCGATAGAGGAGCGCCGTGAGCCAGGCGGGAGCCGGCGCAGGCCTCGAGAGGTTCGTCCAGGTGTAGATCGCCCCGCTCGGATGCACTGACGGTGGCAGGAGGACGAATCCGCCGAGCCCGCGCGTGTCGAGGTTTGGCCCTAGCGTTCCTGCCGTGTTCGGCCAGGCGGCGGAGCGAAAGTAGAGATGACGTCCGCCGCCAGGGCGCCCGGTCCGAACCTCAGAGGTTGCGGGCAAAGGCCAGCGGCGGGCGATGAGATTGGCGAGGCCCGCCTCGCCCTCGTCGCCGTCCACGTCCAGCACGTCGAGCCCGCGCCCAGTGGCGAGTCCGATGTTCGCGGACGGATGGGCCCGCCACCAGGCCTCGATCACGGTCGGGTCGGTCGTGGCGTCCTTGAAGCCGTGCTGATGCAGTGGAGCTGCACAGAGGTGTCCGGAATCTCCACTTTCAGGCCTCGCTTTTCGAAACGGCGTCTTCGAGCGCGGGTGCAACGGGAAGATCGCCAGGCCCGCGCGGACATACACGAGGGCGGTTTCGAGAAGCGCGTTCACGACGCCCCCCGCCAGCGCCGCGCCTTAGAATCCCGGCGCGAGCCGTTCTGGTCCAACTTAGCGGTCGGGTCGGGATTCTCGTGGGCCGCGTTCGGGGTCAAGTCGAGCGCGGCCGTTTCGTTGATGGTCATGGTGGCGGCCTCCGCTTCACGCCGCGCGGTCGGGGCCGGTGAGCCCGCGGAGCCGTGCGTCGGCCGTGTTCTTCGCCACTCGCGCCGCGATCCACTCGTCCAGATCGCTCCGCCTGTAGAGGATTCGATTCCGACTCACAACGACGAAGAGAGGCGAGTCTCCGCGGCTCCTCTTCGCTCGCATCGTCTGTTCCGCCAGGCCCACGTATTCCCCGGCCTCGATCGTGCTCATGAGCGGCTCGGCGTTGTGTTTCATACCGTCGCGTTCCCCCTTCTCGTGGAAGCGTAGGGGTCGTTTCTGCGACATCGGCGGATGTCTCACTCTTTTTTGGTCCCACACGCGCGAAGTAGGGCGCGAACGCGGCGACGAGTCGCGCTTGCACTTCGGGAGTAAACGTCACCATCCCGTCTTCGTCTCGGTCGAAGCCGGCGAGAGCGGCGTTCCATAGCGCGGCGACTTCCGGTGTAACCGGCACGATCCCGTCTGCCACTCTTCGCTCCGCCTCCTCGAGGAGCGCGAAGATCGGAGCGGTGGCCGGGTTCTTCGTCTTCGGGATCACGACGCCGCCCAGGTCACCGGGATGAACCTCGCGCGCCCGCTCGATCTGTTTTCGGAGCGCGCGCGGCGTCGTGCCCCACTTCGGCGCGAGCTCTTTAAGCGACTCATTCACGTTCCCGGTTTCTTCACGGACGTGTCGCCGGAGCTCGGCCGCACGGGCGGACGCCTCCGACTTCTCCTTGAGGCGGCGCCACATGGCGCGCACTTCGTCCGCGAGTCTCTCGCTCAGCACGGCCAGCGGGTCAATGCCAGAGCGGGAGAGTGCGGCGGAGAGCCCGAGGATCTCGGCGGCTGGCGAGTCGGGTTCACCAAGATGTAGTACGTGCTCCTCGCGGCCGGAGCGGGTGACGGTGACATCGAAGAGCGGGGCCACGATAGTGGCGCGCATCAGCGGCCTCCCTTCTTCTTTCCGAACGGGAGAAGCTCCGACCGCCTCTCGAGCGCAGAAATGAGCGCCGAGTGGAAGTCGGGATTCGCGGCCGCCGCTGGCTCGAGCCGCTCCAACGTCTCTTCGAGGAGTAAGACATCGCCGAGGCGAGCCCGTTCCGGGCCGCGCTCGATCCGCAAGGTCTTCGATGTTGAAAAGCCGGCCGCGCGCCCGACGTCCTGGGCCGTTCGACCGAGGGCGAGCCGCCGCTGGCGAATCCAAGTGGCTGCTCCGAGGTGACGCTTGCGGGCTGTGGCCATGACACGACTACGATGAACGCCGCGTGGCGTTGGAGTCCAGACCGCGAGCGCATTTAGCGGGGTACGGTTTCCAGCGTTGCGACGTACCCCTATCGCCCCGCCGGCGCGGACGCGTTTCTAGGCGGGCTTCTTGCGTTCGTGCTTGAGCTGCTTCCAAAAAGCCGGCCCCGAACGAAACCCATTCATCCGAGCGACGACGTGGCGCCACACCTCGAGTCGCGCCGGCTTGCTGCCCTTTCGCTTCGGCGTGAACTCCTCTTTCGAGTACGCGAGAATTTGTTCCGCAACCCGATCTAGTTCGACCGCTCGCCTCTTGGCATCGAGAGCGCCGGTTAGCTCGGCCGAGAGCTCGTGGTGGGCCGCCCTTCTCTTTGCCGTTACGCGGTCTTTTCTTGCCGGTTCCTCCAGGAAGGTGCGGAGGGTGCGCACCGCCTTTCCGACATCGTAAGAATCGCGCAGCTTCTTAGCACGCGCCTTGAGTTCGGCGGCCTTCTTAGAGACGAATCCGCTTTTTGCCAGCGTCGTGGCGAGAGAGTCGAGCTGCTCGAGCCGCTCGAGCTCGACCCTACTCATCCCGGGCCACTCACGCCTGGGCCTGGCGATCGCGTTGCCTATCTTGCGGAGAAGCCTCCGTCGGTCGAGTTCGCGCTGGGTGCGTTCTGCGCTGAGGCTCTTCACCCACCTTCGCATGGAGTCCGGTGGGGGCGGCGCCTTCGGCATAAAGTCCGGCGCACGTAGCCGCCCGAGACGCTCGCGTACGCGAGTAGATGCGCAAGCCAGCACGCAATGCCCGAAGACGCCGGGAAGGTCGGAGTCGTCGAGTTTCGTCTTTCTTTTTCGACGGAGAAAGGCATCGACCTCGAGCTCGGCCTGAGCCCGATAGAACTCCTCGGCCGTCAGCTTCTTCCGGCTCACACGCGCCTCGCGCGACTTTCTCCCCGCCTTGGGGGGCGGATCTCGGTCTCCTGGCGCTCTTCCGCCTCGCGAAACTGCTTCTGCCTCGCCGCGGTTACGTGTTCGATCTTTCGGCCCATGGGCCCCTCCCCCCTCGCCCGCCAGGTTGGAGAAAGTTGCCGGGGCGGCGCGGTAGCGAGGGTGACCGCATTCGGCCGAGGGATCAGCTCGGGCGCCGCCAGAAGATGCGAGCTTGACGCTTTCGCAGGGTAAGCGAACCAGCAACTAGGAGCGCGACGGTCGCTACGAGGCTGCAAAGGGCAAGCGGGGAAAGAAGAGCGTCGATCATGGCGCCGTCGTGTCAAACGCTATCACCCCGGGAAGGCGCCCGGTGGACCCTAGCCGCTCTACTTGAACGTGTCCTTGAACTGGCCGTTTGCGCCGAACGGAATCTGTACGAGGGTACCGGCTGGCGCTTGCTGGGCGAATTTCGTTATCCTCGGCCACCAGCGAACCATCAAGTAGGCTTGGTCCCAAAACGGAGCCCTCGGCCACGCGGACGCGAGGAAGAACGTCGTTAGCTTCGCGTCGGAAAAGACCTTTCTCTCTGCTGGCCTACGCTGAATCGCCTCGTCCCCCGAAATGATGATCCAGTTGCCTTCCTTTGCCAGTGTGGGAATCCACTGAACGTCAAGCGCATTTTCAGCGAAGCGCTTACGAAGATAGGTCACTTCGTCCTTTTCTTGCGTCGCCAGAATCGAAATAGCACCGGCGATTCGAGAAGAGACGTTGGCGTCGAAAAAGAATCTCAAGCAGCGAGCTTGTTTTCAAACCTTACGGCGTCTCTGACACCGGCTATCGGGACCTCGTACCAGCTCGCCACCTTCTCGTACGACCTCTCTGCAAGAAAGCCAGCGGCGAGGACGCGCGTCGAAACACCACCGCGATTCGTGATGGGGTGCCCGANNAAAGACCTTCTCGGGTCGAGAACGATCTCGCGCTTCCGGCCCAGTGGCCACCACCGGGAGGGATCGTCCTTCAAGAATTCCATACCGAACAGGAAGGGATCAACGATCTTTCCTAGCGTGTACTGATTCTTCAGCACTTCGAGAAGGGCTCTGTCGCGTTTCCCCACCTTCGCGATATTCATGAACAGTAAGCGACCGTCAGACTTGAATTTCCGAGAGGAAAAGGGGTGCGTGTTGCCAGTAAGCTCCTTCGCCTTCGCTGTCGAGCGGCGGAGCGTGGCCCATGAGACCCCCTGCTCGATGAACGCATCAACGTACCGGATTTCAATAAGGTCGCGGAACGTCAGGACGAGAGCGTCGAAATCTGCTAGATCGCGTTCCCACACCGGAGGAGAGACCCGAGCCTCGCCGGATGGCGTGCGGAACCTGTAGCCCCTAAGCCATCTACGAATACGGCCAGGGGAGACGCCCGTTAGACGAGCGGCCTCGGGAACGCTGTAGAGACCTATGTCCAACAGCTCGCGGGCTGCCGCGCCGTCCGCCTCCCCGTCCATGTCTAGAGTCTACGCCGGGAGGAGGGCCTGAAGGTGGAAACGACGCGCGCGTCGGCCTCTCCCCCGAACGGGTGATGTGCTCAGTCGTAGGGCGTCGTGTAGACCGGCGGGTGGTTGCGTTTCAGGAGCGGCGTCTCGAACTGAGCCACGAGCACGGCACCTGCAGGCAGTTGAGGCGGCGGTGGGCGACCACAGCAAGTGGATCTCTCGGCAGCTGAAACGCTGGCTCAAAGAAGAACGCTTGGGCCGTAGCTTCCGAACGGAGGACTCGAAAGTCCGTCATCGCAGTGAAAGGAATCGATGCCCGGTTGAGAGGCGACCTTCCGTCCGGCATCGTCTGTCCGCCTTCTGTCCGTGTACCCCTGCCGAACGGCGACAAAGAGAAGAGAAGACGGGGGCTCGCAACCCCCGGTTTCAACGCTTTAGCCGCAGCGTTCCGCAGGCGTCGGCGACCGGAACCGACTACGGATCAAAAGGTTGCGGGTTCGACTCCTGCTGGGCGCACCATTAAACACAGGGGTTTCGTGAGAGTCGCCCCGCCGAAATGAGCCCGACGGCCTACCGACGGCCACGGCGGGCAGGGTGAGCCCGCCCGCAGACGAGCCCACCAGGAGCTTGAACCGCCCCGATAATCCTGTTCTGTGTCTCGCCGCTGGACGCGAATGGTCCCCGGAGTCTCGACGGCTTGCGGAGCGCTTCTCGCTCTGGCCGGAGTGCTGGCGGCTCGCCTTCCGGAGACGGTGCACGTGCTGGTCGACGCGTTCCCCGCCATCGCGAGGGTGGCGCTCCACGACCCGACCTCCCATCCCTTCTTCGTGCTCTTCCCCGAGACCTTCCTCCTGGCCTTGGCGCTCGTCCTGACTGGCGCAGCGGTCCTTCTCGCCGCCGTGCCGGGCGCCGGGGGAGTACCCCGGGAGCGCCCTCTCGCGAAAGGCTCCGTCCTCGCCGTGTGGATCCTGGCTACCGGTTTACTCGCGTTCTTCGGATTCGCGGTGCGGAAGGGCTTCCATCACCACCCCGCAG
>PLZI01000050.1 GCA_003152095.1 Acidobacteriota bacterium
ATGAGCTGGGACGGCACCGTCGTGATCCAGCCGAAGACCGCCGAGACGACGGAGGAGCAGAAGCGCTTCGCGATGAGCCCGGGCCTGCGCTACGAGGACCTCGCGCGTCTGGCCTCGCCGCACCCGTCTGTCGTCGCGTTCCTGCCGCGCGCCACGAAGCGCACGAGCGTAAGGATCGCGGGCGGCACGGAGCGCATGTGGGTCACGGGCCTGACGCCTGACTACGCGCTCCTCATGAATCGTCCGATCGCCGCCGGGCGCGGTCTCACCGACGACGACCGGCGGCGCCACAGCACCGTCGCCGTCGTGGGCTCGACTCTGGGCGCGAAGCTGTTCGGGGGAGCGGAGCCCGTCGGCCGCGACGTCCTCGTGGATGGCGTGCCCTTCCGGATCGTCGGCCTGCAGGGACCGCTGCAGATCTTCAACGAGGAGCTGTGGCTCGATTCGAACGGCCTCATGATCCCTCTCGAAACGTACATGGACCGGATGGACGCGGACCACAAGCTCACGAGCGTGGCCGTGAAGCTACGGAAGAAGAGCGACCTCTCCGACGTCTCGGCGCTCGTGCTCGGACGGTCGAAGCAGGCGCACCATGGAATCGAAGACGTGGAGATCAAGGATCTCGAGTCCGAAGCGGCGCGCAGCTACGCGGGCTTCATGGAAGAGATGCGCGGCTGGCGTGTCGTCCTCTCCAGCCTCGCGGGGACCGTCCTCCTCGTGGGAGGCGTCGGCGTCCTTTCGGTCATGCTCATCTCCTTCTCGGACCGCAAGTACGAGATCGGCCTTCGCAAGTCGCTCGGCGCGTCGGACGGCGAGATCCTCGTGCAGTTCCTCCTCGAGGCCTGCGTCCTCGCTGCGCTCGGAGCGAGCATCGGCACGGTGAGCGGCGCGGTGCTCTGCCGCGCCCTCTCTCCGATGTTCCCGTGGGGCCTCGTCGTCAACCCGATGGGCCTCGCCATGGCATGGGCCGTCGCGCTCGGCCTCGCGCTCGTCTTCGGCCTCTACCCCGCGATCCGCGCCTCGCGCCTCTCGCCGATGGAGGCGATGCGGTAGGCCCTAAGATCCGTGAATGGCCGCTCGCCGCCGGAAAAACGTCCATCCAATCGACACCCGCTCGCTCCGTGAGGCGGCCGCGCGCCTCCGCCGCGGCGAGCTCGTCGCGTTTCCGACGGAGACGGTCTACGGCCTCGGCGCGAACGCGCTCGACGAGAAGGCCGTCGCGAAGATCTTCGCGGCGAAGGGCCGTCCCTCCGACAACCCGATCATCGTCCACGTCAGCGACCGGAGGATGCTGCGAAGGGTCGTGAAAAGCGTTCCGGCGGCAGCGGAGGCGCTCATGCGGAAGTTCTGGCCCGGGCCCCTCACCCTGGTCCTTTCGAAGAGATCTTCCGTGCCTTCTCTCGTGACGGCAGGCTTGTCCACCGTTGCAGTGAGGATGCCTGAAGGCATCGCGCGCGACCTCGTCCGCCTCGCGGGTGTCCCGATCGCCGCGCCGAGCGCGAACGTCTCCGGGCGCCCGAGCCCCACCACGGCCGCGCACGTTGCCGAGGATTTTCCGGATGTCTTCGTTCTCGACGGCGGGCCGACGGCGCACGGCGTCGAGTCCACGGTCGTCGCGCTCGAGCCTCGGCTCGTCATCCTCCGCCAGGGCGCGGTGACCGAGGAGCAACTGAGAAAAATTCTCCCGCGTGTCCGGGGGGCGGGGGCGCCGCGGCGTACGCGCCGCGGCGCCCCCGCCCCACCCGCCAGCCCCGGCACGAAGTACACCCATTACGCTCCGACGCGTCCGCTGATCCTCTTTCTAAGAGAATCTTCCCTGGTCGCTTACGCGAAGGCGCATCCGAAGGCGCTCGTCCTCTGCCCGACGGGTCTTTCTTTTCTCTTTCCGAAGCAAAGAATTCTCGCCCTCGGCGACACCCCCAAGGAGATCGCACACGGGTTGTTCGCCGCCCTGCGCACGCGCCGACGCGGGAGCGAGCTGCTCGCGCTCGCTGTGCCGCGCCGCGGCCTTGGCCGGACGATCATGGACCGCCTCGAACGCGCCGCGACGCGGATCGTGTGAAGGCCGTCGCTCCTTCTAGCCCGCCACGGCCACGAATGAGCTCGGGAAGCGGGCCAGCAGAGCGACGGCATCGACCACTTCGCGCAGATCGACGCACTCCCCGATCTTGTGCGTGTTCTGCTCGATTCCCGGCCCGATTCCGAGCATGGCCGGGTGCTTCACGGCGCCCGACGTCACCCAGCGCTTGCGCGACGGAACGGCGATCGAGGTGTCGTCGACCCGGACCGGGAAGCCGACGCCGTCCGTCGAAAAGATCCACCGGTCCACGCGCGGCTCCTTGCGGAGAGCGCCGCGCTGGCCTCCGGCCGCGACGTGCGGCGTGACGACGCCGCGATACGCGGCGACAGCGGCCTGAACGGCCGGATGCTCCTCGGGCGTGAGCCAGCCCATGTAGATCTGCGGGTTGTGGAGGACGAAGCCGGTCCACGTCGGCTCGTCGTACGTCGGCACGGTGACGTCGACCGTCAGACCCGCAACCCGCGCGGCGGCCACGGCGGGAAGACCTTCGACGTCGGCCACCGCCTTCTCGGGCGTCTCTCCGATCGTGAGGCGCCGGTCGAAGCGGAAGACGAAGCGCTCGGGGACGGCGCAGTCGCTCGGCGTGTCGAGGCGGGCCCACGAGGCCGTGCGCGTGCCGTGCCCCAGGAACGCGTGGTCGAGGAAGCCGTCCCGCGCGTCGTAACGTTTCGCCGCTTCGACGAGGATGGGCGCGCCCCATTCCAGCGGATTCCTCCCTTCCCACGGCATCGATCCGTGGCAGGATTTCCCGGTCACGCTCACCTGGATCTGCATGCGGCCGCGCTGACCGCGGTATATCCCGAGCGCCCCCTTCGCGGAGTCGCCCGTGCCCTCCGTGAGGATGACGACGTCGGGAATGAGCTTCGGCGGGGCGCCCGGCAGGACCTTCCTCACGAGGAACTGCGGCCCGCCGCCGTCGTTGTCCTCTTCGGTCACGGTCGCGTAGGAGCGCACGACCGCGCCGCGCAGCGAGCCGTGTGGCGCGAGCTCCAGCAGGATCTTCGACGCCACAACCTGCGCCACGACGCCCGAAAGCTGGTCGGCCGAGCCGCGCCCGAAGACGAGGTTGTCCCACTCGGACTCGGGCGGCAGGTATCCGAGCTCGCACTTCAGAAAGTCGCGCTGGATGCGTGCGGGATCGAAGAGCCCATCGTAGGCGTCGACGCCACCCGTTTTCTCGCGCCACGCCGGCCGCAGGGCGTTCACGGTGTCGGTATGGCCGTCGAAGTAGATGACGCGCTTCTCGGACTCCGGGATGCCGTCACCCGGATCCTCGAGCGTCCAGACGAGGTTGCCGTAGCCGTCGTAGCCGACGTCTTCAGGGCGGCGGACCGCGCCGATCTCGATGATCATGCGCTTGAGGTACTCGAGGCGCGGCTTCTCGTGATTCGAGAGTCCGCAGCTCGGGTCGCCGCCGGCATCTCGCGGCCGGTCGACGTAATCGGCCGGGATGCGGATGACCTCCCTGAGAATCGTGGCCGAAAGCGGCCGGTAAAGGGCCGCCAGCTCGGCAACCCGGGCGTCGAGATCGCTCATCGTCATTCTCTCCTCTTCACTCACAGCGCCGCGAGCCGACGGGCGAGATCAGGGACCTTGGCCGTCGCCAGCGCCGCCATCACGACGTAGACCTTCCAGTTCGCCTCCCGTGCCACGTTCACGACGTGCTTCGCCATGACGCCGGGCGAGACCTCGGCTCCGATGTCGGCGGGAAGGCAGTGCATGTAGAGCGCGTCGCCTCCGCGTGTCGTCTTCATCCGCCGCTCGTCGCAGATCCACTCCCGGTGCTGCGCATTGCGGGCCAGGGCCTCTTTCTCGATCTCGCCCATCCTCTTCGCGTCACGCGCGCGGTTCGCCTCGACGCGCGCGAGCATGAGGTCGTAGGGCCCCCAGCTCTTCGGGTACACCACGTCGGCCCCCTCGAACGCCTCGTCCATGGAGGAGGCCGCGCGGAACGATCCGCCCGAGGCGGCGGCATGCGAGGCCGCGGACGCGAGGCACGGCTCCATGAGGCGGTAGCCGTCCGGGTGCGCCAGCGTCACACGGGCGCCGAAACGCGTCATGAGCATGATGAGCCCCTGAGGCACCGAGAGCGGCTTCGCGTAGCTCGGTGAGTAGGCCCAGGAAACCGTGATGCGCTTGCCCTCGAGGCCCTCGGGGAACTTCTCGCGGAGCCAGCAGAGGTCGGCCAGCGTCTGGGTGGGATGGTCGATGTCGCACTGGAGGTTGACGACAGGCACTTTCCTCGGGTCGCCCGTGGCCGCGA
>PLZI01000021.1 GCA_003152095.1 Acidobacteriota bacterium
TCTGCCCGGAGGACTGCATCGAGATCCTCCTCTCGGAGCGCGTGACGCGCCTTCCGGTGGCCGCGCGCGAGCTCGCTCCCATTCTGGCCGACGGCGCGCGCGGAGGATCCATCTTCATCAAGGACGAGGAAACGTGCATCCGCTGCGGCCTCTGCGCCGCGCGCTGCCCCGTCGGCACCATCACCATGCAGAGCTTCCACACGCCGGAGGGCGCCCATGTCTGAAGAATCCGAACGGAGAGAGAGCCCCGGTCCGGCCGGAACGAGCCGGCGCGACTTCCTGACCCGGATCGGCGGAGGGGCCTGCGCCGTGGCGGGCGCGGGCTCGCTCGTCGTCACCCTCGATTTCCTGAAGCCGAAAGTCCTCTTCGAGCCTCCCACCGTGTTCCGCGCGGGCAGCGCGGTCGACTATCCGGAAGGGACGGTGCGCTTCAACCGCGAGCAGCGCGCCTACGTGATCGGCGGTGGCGGCGGCGTGTTCGCCCTCTCGGCGGTCTGCACCCACCTCGGGTGCATCACGCGCTACCTCTCCGACGAGAGGGCCATCGCGTGTCCCTGCCACGGAAGCCGCTTCGACCTCGAGGGCAACGTCGTCCACGGGCCTGCGCCCCGGCCGCTCCCGTGGCTGGAGGTCACGGCCGACGCCGCCGGCAACCTCGTCGTGGACTCCAGCATCATCATCCCCCACGGAAAGGTGACCCGGGCATGAGCGCGGCCCGAATTTCGATGGCGGACTGGCTGCGCGGCTCGGCGGTCTACCGATCGATCGTCCGGCACGGCACGGCCGACACGAACCGCAACCGCTCGCTCGTGATCTTCGAGAACCTCTTCCTGCACGTGCATCCGGTCAAGGTGCGGGAGAAGACCCTCCGCTTCTCGCACACCTACTGGCTCGGCGGCGTCACGCTCGTGAGCTGCCTCGTCCTGATCGCGACCGGGATTCTCCTGATGTTCTATTACCACCCATCGGTCCCGCAGGCCTACCGCGACATGAAGGAGCTGAATTACGTCGTCGACAACGGGCTGTTCCTGCGCAACCTGCACCGCTGGGCGGCCCACCTCATGGTATTCGCGGCGTTTCTCCACATGCTCCGGGTCTTCTACCACCGCGCCTACCGCCCGCCCCGTCAGTTCAACTGGGTCGTGGGAATCGTGCTCCTCATCGTGACGCTTTTTCTCTCGTACACGGGCTACCTCCTCCCCTGGGACCAGCTCGCGTTCTGGGGAGTCTCGGTGGGCACGAACATGGCCAAGGAAGCTCCCCTCGTCGGCGAGAAGATCCGCTTCCTTCTTCTCGGCGGGAACGTCGTCTCCGAAAATGCGCTCCTTCGCTTCTACGTTCTTCATTGCGTCGTTCTCCCGGTGGCGCTCCTTCTCTTCCTCTCCGTTCATATCTGGCGCATCCGCAAGGACGGCGGCGTCCAAGGGCCGCCCACGGACGCGGACGACCCGCGCCAAGAGGAGGCCGAATGAGCCCCAGCCCTGAGCTTCACGTTGTCGAATCGACCGATCCGCTCGCCGTGCCGCGCCGGGTGGCGCTGGTGAGGCCCGACACGAGACCCGCCGTTCGTCGCAGCGACGAGCGGTACGTGATGACCTTCCCCCACCTGATCGTCCGCGAGGTCATCCTGTTCCAGGTCGTCGTCATCGCGCTCTCCCTCGCCGCGTTCGTCTTCGACGCGCCTCTCGAGGGGATCGCCAACCCGATCGAGACGCCCAATCCCGCGAAGGCCCCGTGGTACTTCCTCGGGCTGCAGGAGCTCCTTCACTACTTCCCGCCGATCGTCGCCGGCGTCCTCCTGCCGGGCCTCGTCGTCCTCTCGCTCGCCGTGATTCCCTATGCGCGGATCAACCTCACCGCCGGGCCGCTCTGGTCGCCGGGAGGCAGACGCCTCGCTCTCGCCCTCGCCGCGGTCACGGCCGCCCTTTTCATCCTCTTCGGCGCTTTCGGCTGCTGGCCGATCGCCGTTCCGACGCTCCTGACGGCGGGGGCGATGTTCGCGGCGCGCGGGGGCGCGGAAGGCGGGCGCCTGCGGCGCGCACTCGCGCGCGTGACCCTTCCCGAGTGGATCATGACCTGGTTCGTCGTCATCGCGACGCTCCTCACCGTCATCGGTACCTTCTTCCGCGGCCCCGGCTGGACGTTGGTCTGGCCGTGGTCGGGGCCGATCTGAGGGCCACGGCCGTGCCGCTTCGCCGACTTTTCGCCGTCTCGAGCGTCCTCTTCCTGCTCGTCCTCGCGATCTCACCCGCCAAAAACGCGTTCCGACCCTACCGCTCGCTCCAGCGGCAATATCGCAAGCTCGCCTCCTCGCGCGCGCACAGCCTGAAGGCGGCACAGGGCTATGAAGCGCGGCCGGTGGCGATCCAGCAGATCTGGCTGCGCGATTTCGAGAATCGCGTCGACCGATGCACGACGTGCCACCTCGGCGTCGCCGATCCGCTCATGGCCGGCGCGCCGCGGCCCTTCGACCTGCATCCCGGCACGCCGCATACGCCGGGGGGCTTCGACCGCTTCGGCTGCACGTCCTGCCACGGGGGACAGGGGCTTGCGACGACGCAAGCCGACGCCCACGGATCCACGGCGGATGCCGGGCCCCCGATGACGCCTCCCGTCTTCATCGAGGCGGGCTGCGGCCGCTGCCACCTTTCCGAGAGCGTGGCCGGCGCGCCGGTCCTGTCGCGCGGGCGGACCCTGATCGCGCGCGCCGGCTGTTACGCCTGCCACGCCGTGCGCGGGCAGGACACGTTCCGCTCGGAGGCCCCGCCGCTCGCGACCGTTCCGCTCAAGACCGGCGGCGAGTGGGTGAAGCGCTGGCTGAAGGATCCGAAGTCGATCGATCCGAACGCCACGATGCCCAACTTTCACCTCACCGATCAGGCGATCGACGAGCTTTCGCATTTTCTCTTCGCCGTCCAGGTGCCGAAGGAGCTTGCGGGCCGGATCGAAGCCGCGGCGGCCGAACCGGCCGGCAGCTCCGCCAATGGCAAGAAGCTCGTGTCGGAGTCGCGCTGCATCACTTGCCACACCGTCGAAGGAAAGGGGAAGGGCACGGCGCCCGAGCTCTCCAAGATCGCCTCCACCGCGTCTCGCGGCTGGCTGCTCGCGTTCCTGCGTGAGCCGCAGGCCTTCAACCCGCGCACCCCGATGCCGCGCTATCACTTCAGCGAGGCCGAGTCGCGCGACATCGTCGCCTTTCTGGAGGAAGAGTTCCGCGACTTCGACGCCCCGAAGGGGATTCTCGAGCCGCTTCGCGTGAACCAGAGTCTCGCCGAGAACGGCCGCAAGCTCTTCCGGCTTTACGGCTGCTTCTCCTGTCACGACCCGGCCGGATCGGCGTCGGAGAAGTTCGGGCCGGAGCTGGACGGGATCGGCGACAAGAGGGCCCAGTCGCTCGACTTCGGGCGCCGCACCGACCTCGCCCGCACGCTCCCGGCCTGGCTGGCCGCGAAGCTCGAGTCGCCGCGCTCGTTCGCCGACGGGCTGAAGATGCCTTCCTACGGCTTCAACGCCGACGATTCCCGCGCCGTCACCACCGCCCTCCTTGCGCTCGGCGCGCAGTCCGTGCCGGACCGCTATCGGTACGCGCCGCCGCAGAAGCCGGCGCTCCTGCCCGGGGGACCCGTCGGCGGCCTCATCCAGAGCTACCGCTGCCTCTCCTGCCACCAGATCGGCGACCGGGGCGCCGACGTCTCGACCGCCCCGCTCACCTTCGAGGGGAGCAAGGTCAAGCGCGACTGGCTCGTCGATTACCTGATGCTTTCCTACACGCTGAGGCCGATCCTCGAGGAACGGATGCCCGTCCTGAGAATGCCGAGAGATGACGCGACGCAGCTTGCCGATGCGCTCCAGAACTTCTACGTCGATCCGTCGCTCCACGAGGACCCGTTCGCCGGCCGTCCCGCGTCGGACGCCGACCCTGCCGAGGGCCAGCGGCTCTACGTGGGCCTCGGCTGCCGGGGCTGTCACATCCTCGGATCGTCGGGAGGCTATTACGGGCCCCCATTGACCGAGGCCGGCAAGAGGCTCAAGCCGGGCTGGACGTACGCGTGGCTCAAGGGGCCGCAACGCTGGAGGGCGGACGTCCGCTGCCCCGACTACGGCCTGTCCGACACGGACGCGCTCCGCCTGACCGCCTACCTCGAGACGCTCCGGCCGGCCGCGTCCTCCGCGAAGCCCGAGAGTGCGGCGCGAGGTGTTCGATGAAATTCCGGACGGCGCCGCTCACCCTGTTCGTCTTCCTGCTCGTGCCGGGTGCCTGCGCCAGGAAGCCGGTGACAGCGGCGGCAAAGACGCCCGCCGCTCCGGCGCCGCTCCCGTACGAGGCGCGCCTCGGCAAGATCACCTTCACGCACTACTGCGAGACGTGCCATGGCGAGTCGGGCGCCGGCGATGGCTTCAATGCCTTCAACCTGGATCCGCATCCGCGCGATCTCTCCGACTCGCAATTCCAGAAGAAAAAGAGCGATGCCGAGCTCGCCGATGCGATCCAGCGCGGCGGGGCGGGCGTGGGCCTTTCTGCCCTCATGCCGCCGTGGGGGCACACCCTGTCAGCCCGCCAGATCGACGAGCTCGTCCTCTACCTCCGCACGCTCCCGACACTCCGCAAGCCGGCACCCTGACACTCGGGGCATTCAGCCGTCTCGTTCGTACGCTCAGGCCGTTGAGGGTTCCAGTCGAGCCATCCTGCTAGCATCGGTGGTAGGTGAAAGAGAGATGGCGGCGGAGCCGCCTCGCCTTCAGCGGAATGGAGGCGACCTGAGCTCCGGACGGGTCTTCGTCACGGGCGGTACGGGCTTCGTCGGTGACAGGCTCGTGGCGGCCCTCCTGGCTCGGGGGCGATCGGTACGGGGGTTGGCGCGTCCGACGAGCGAACGACCCGCCGCCGCCGAACGGCTCGAATGGGTGACCGGTGACATCCTGGACCGCGACTCGCTCCGGCGCGGGTTGGCCGGGTGTACCGAGGTGTTTCACCTGGCCGCCTACGCCAAGAACTGGGCGAAGGACCCGTCGTTGTTCTTCCGGCTCAACGTCGAGGGCGCCCGGAACGTCTTCGAGGTGGCGGCGGAGGCCGGCGTCCGGCGCATCGTCTACACGTCGACGGTGGTGGTCTTCGGGCCGACGCCTCGGGGAGTCGTGGGGAACGAGGAGATGCCGAGGGCGACGCCCCGCTTCCTCACGGAGTACGAGGAGAGCAAGGCCGTCGCCGAGAAGGAGGCCCTCGAGCTGACCTCGCGGGGCTTTCCGATCGTGGCGGTCCACCCGACGCGCGTTTACGGACCGGGGAAGCTGACGGAGGGCAACTCGGTCTCCCTGATGATCGACCAATATGACCGCGGGAGGTTCCCCGTGCTGCCCGGCCGGGGCGAGAACGTCGGGAACTACGCACTCGTGGACGACCTCGTCGAGGGGCACGTCTTGGCGATGGAGAAGGGGAGGGTGGGGGAGCGATACATCCTCGGCGGCGAGAACTCTTCGCTGAAGGGCCTCTTGCAGCTGGTGGACGAGTTGACCCAAAGGAGACACGTCCAGGTCGGCCTGCCTCGCTCGATCTCGATGTTCTACGCCGCCCTCGAGAAGCGCAAGGCCGAGTGGCTCGGCGTCTACCCCCGGATCACGCCCGGGTGGATGGAGACGTTTCTCGAGGATTGGGCCTACACCAGCGCGAAGGCCGAGCGCGAGCTCGGCTACCGGATCACACCCCTCAAGGAGGGCATTCGCCGGACCCTCGACTGGCTGCATCGGCAGAGAGACGCTCGATGATCCCGCGCCAGACGCCGCCCTCGACCGGAGGCCTCATCCGCTCCGCCCACCGCAAGTCGACGATCGTGCTCCTCAGCGCACCGACGCTCGGGATCGTCTTCGTGTATCTCGGAAGCAAGCCGTTCTACTTCCGGCACCTGGCGTCCTCGTTCGTCCTCGCGGGGAACGCGGAGCTGACCGCCGGGCTCTTCACCTTTGCGTCGGCGTTCGTCCTCCTGGGCCTGATCCCAGCCCTGATCGTGAAGTTCGTGTTTCGGGAGCCGCTCTCGGCCTACGGCGTGCGGTCGGGCGACCTGTCCTTCGGCTGGAAGGCCTTCGCCGTCGTCGCGCCGGTCATGGTGCTCCTGAGCTTCTCGGCGTCGAGGATGCCGGAGTTCCTCGCCCAGTACCCGCTGAACCGAGCCGCGGGCGACGGCCCGCTCCCCTTCGTGGGCCACGCGATTGCCTACTTGGCCTTCTACGCGGGCTGGGAGTTCGGCTTCCGGGGGTTCGTACAGTGCGGATTGCGCGACGAGATAGGGGACTGGAACGCCATCCTCGTCCAGACGCTCGCCTCGTCCATCCTCCACATTGGCAAGCCCCTCGAGGAGACGCTCGGCGCGGTCCTGGGCGGGCTCGTGTGGGGTGTCATCGCCTTCCGCTCGCGCTCGCTGCTCGTCCCGCTCCTGACCCACTGGGTGCTGGGCCTGTCCCTCGACCTCTTCATCGTCTGCCGGTAGCGGTGCCGGGCGATGACCTCGAGGCTGAAGGTGGACGGCACGGCGCGACCGCTCTTGGGGCGGGTGGAGCTGCGGGCGGCCGACGGGGTCATCCTCGCTTCGCTCGCGGTTTTCAGCCTCCTGGCGGTGGGCGGGAGGGCGGCCGTCGAGGGCTGGCCTCTTCTGGTCGCCAGGAACCTTTGCGTCTCAGCGGCCGTCCTGATCTCGGCGGCCGTCACGCCGCGGATCCGGCGTCCCCTGCTTGCGTTCCTCCTCCGCACGGCCACGGTCACCCTCTCGTACGCCTACCTGTTCAGTGCCGTCGCTGGCCTTCAGCTGATCTTTCACGGACGCTTCAGAGACGACCTCGTTCTCGCGTTCGAAGCGCGGCTCTTCGGCGTCCAACCCACCTTGTGGATGGAGCGATTCATCACGCCCTCTCTCACCGAGTGGATGATGTTCTGCTATGTGATTTACGTACCGCTCTACCCGGTCCTGTGTGCAATTCTCTGGGTCAAGCGGGGCGAGGCGGCGGCGGAGGAGTACTTCTTCACGCTAGGCCTCGCGAACGTCCTGTGCGACGCCGGCTTCATCCTCTTCCCCGTGGCCAGCCCGATGTACTGGATGCCGGACCGGTACCGCGTGCCGCTTCACGGATGGNNACCACCGTCCGACGTTCTGGGTCCTCACGCCGGTGATCCTCTCCCTCTACGTCTCCACGTTCTACGGCCGGTACCACTACGTGACGGACGCGATCCTTGGCATCGCGACGGCCGGGCTGGCGGTGATCGTAGCGCCGCCGCTCCAGCGGGCGTGGGACCGGCTCGCTGGAGCCGGCCCGGCGGGCGTCCGGCGATCGTAAGCGCGTGCGGGCACGCTAGACTCCGCCCTATCCCCGAGAACGTGCACCGGGAGGATTGATGGACGCTCCCGACTCGAAATCGCTGCCCGAAAACGCATACGAGACGCTTGCCCCCGGCGAGACCTACGAGCCGGTGGTGCCCGCGGAGAAGGCGCCGCCCGAGGTCACGACCCGCTCGCTCGTCTGGGGGCTTCTCTTCTGCGTCATCTTCACGGTGGCATCGGCGTACTCCGGGCTGAAGGTCGGGCAGGTGATGGAGGCGGCGATCCCGATCTCGATCCTGGCGATCGGCCTTGCCCGGCTCTACGCGCGGCGATCGCACTTGCTGGAGAANNCTGCACCCGCACCCCGTGCAGACGATCTTCATCTGTCTCGCGGGCGCGTGTCTTGGAATCCTTTTCATCATCCCGCTGCGCCGCTATTTCGTGCGGGAGATGCACGGGAAGTTCCCGTTCCCCGAGGCGACCGCGATCACGGAAGTGCTCGTCACCGGCGAGAAGGGCGGTGCGCAGGCGAAGCTCCTCATTCAGGCGACGGTCATCTCGGGGATCTACGATTTCTTCGTGACGACGTTCAACGTCTGGAAGGAGTACGTCGACTTCCAGTTCCTGCCGGTGATGAAGGACGCCGCCGAGAAGGCGAAGGTCATCGTGAAGTTCGACGCGATCGCCTTCATCCTCGGCCTCGGCTACGTGATGGGGATCCGGTCCTCGATGATCCTTTGCGCGGGCGGCTTCCTCTCCAACTTCGTCCTGGTGCCTCTCATCTGGATGGTCGGCCGCCACCTGCCGGACGCGGTCTATCCCGCGACGACCCCGATCGCGCAGATGACGGCCGAGCAGATCTTCCGCGGCTACGTGCGGTACGTCGGCGTCGGCGCGATCGCGACGGCCGGGATCTTCGGGATCGTGAAGTCGCTGAAGATCGTGGCCGGCTCGTTCGGGATCGCCGCGAAGGCGTTCCGCGGCGGCGGCGCCGCCGCCTCGGCCGAACGCACGGACCGCGACATCCCCCTGATCGCCCTTCTCCTGGGGACGGTCCTCTCTGCCGTCGGCATCGCGGCTTTCTACGGCACGCTCGGGGCCTCGTGGGCCGTCGTCGCCGTGGCCCTCGTCCTGACGCTCGTCTTCTCCTTCTTCTTCGCCTCGGTGGCCGCGAACGCGATCGCGACGATCGCCCGCAATCCCGTCTCGGGGATGACGATGCTCACGATCATCATCTCGTCCGTCATCCTGCTGCGCTTCGGGCTCTCCGGGACGACGGGGATGTTCTTCGTGATGGCGCTCGCGGGCATGGTCTGCACGGCGCTCTCGATCTCCGGCCAGATGATCACGGACCTGAAGACCGGCTACTGGCTTGGCTCGACGCCGGCGGCCCAGGAAAAGGTCAAGTTCTACGGCGCGATCGCCGCCTCGATCGCCGTCGGCCTGACGATCGTCGTGCTGGCCCACGTGTACCAGTTCGGGGAGAAGGCGCCCGGCGACGCGCGCGAGGTCCTCGCCGCACCGCAGGCCTCGATCATGAAGGCGATCGTCGAGGGGTTCATGAACCGGCAGCCGATCGCGTACTTCCTCTTCGGCACCGGCGCCGCGATCGCGATCATCCTGGAGATGGTCAAGGTGCCGGCGCTCACGTTCGCGCTCGGGATGTACCTGCCGCTCGAGCTGAACACCCCGGCGCTCGTCGGCGGCATCATCTCTTACTACGTCACGAAAAAGTCGGAGAGCGCGGGCGGAGAAACGGGGCGCACCATGCGCGAGCGCGCCGTGGTCATCGCCTCGGGCCTGATGGCCGGGGGCGCCCTCGGCGGCGTCTTCGGCGCCGCGCTGCGCATTCCCAAGTGGTATCGCGAAGACCTGATCCGGACGCCGTTCTACGGGAACGAGGCCGTCTCGCAGGGCGTGTCGATGATCTTCTTCGTCGGCCTCTGTCTCTACCTCTGGATCGATTCGACCCGAAAGGTCAGGGAGAACTGAACATGCCTCTCAAGGGTCTCGACGCCGCGACCGCCGAAGCTCTCATCGGAATCGACACTCTCTGGGGCGGCGACGTCATGGACCCGTCCGGGACCGGCCGCTTCATCGCCGACTGCTGGTTTTCGGACGAGCCGCTGCCCGCCGCGTACACGCATCCCGCGGCCGCGAAGCTCCGCGCGAGCGGCGGAGTGGGCGCGAAGACGCCGGACAAGCCCTCGATCGAGGCGTACATCGCCGCGGTGAACGTCAAGGGCGCGATCGCGCGGGTGATCTCCGGATCGCGCGCGCTCGGCGGGATGCGCGGCGCGTACCTCGAAGGCCTCGGCCTGTGCAGCGAGGTCATGTGGGACCTCGCGATGGAAATCCTCGGCAAAGGGCCGGAAGTCCCTTACGAGAGATGCGTGAAGACGATCACCGGCTCGGCGCCTGAGCCGTCGAAGCCGGAGGAGAAGCGCCGGCGCGTGGCCGACCTCCTTGCCGCCGCGGGCTACCGATCGAACGGATCCGACTCGCTGCTCGCGGCGGTCGACGCATGGCGTAAGGACCGGCTCGTTCCCGGCAAGTCGATTCCTGCCCTCGGCGATGCCTTCATCGCGCGGTATGACGCGCTCACCGTGCGGAACCTCCTTCCGCACTTGCCGCGCGAGCTGGCGCGGGTGCCGCGCGCCAACGTCCGCTTTTTGGCGATCGAGAACGCGTGGTTCTCCGGCTCGATGAACTACCTCGGCCACGCGAGGAAGCCGGACGGCTCGCCCGAATACGAGGCGACCTATGAGCTGAACGCGGCGCTCCAGATCTCCGTTCCCGAGTTCCAGCAGCTCGTCAGCCACGAGGTCGTTCCGGGCCACGTCACGACGTTCGCGTACCTGCAGGACCTCTTCGTGAGAGGGCTCGCCGGTTTCGAGGCCTCGGTGCTTACGATGAACACACGCGCCGCCGTCCTCTTCGAGGGCATCGCGAACAACGGCGTCCTGATCGCCCACGGCGTCACCGAGGTCCAGGACCTCCCGGACCCCGACCTCCAGGTCGGCGTCCTCCTCGCGCTTCTCCAGGACGACGCGAAGAACCACTCCTCGTACCTCACCTGGAAGGAGAAGCTTCCGCAGCAGGAGGTGGCCGGCGCTCTCCGGAGGGAATTCCTCGTCTCCGAGGAGCGCGCCGACAAGCTCTCCGGCGCGTGGGGGCGTCACCCGCTCCTCGGCCGCATGTACCTGCCGGCATATCGCGCCGGGACCGAGCTCGTGGCACGGCTCCGCCGAAGCCACCCGCCGGAGAAGATCCTCCCCGCGCTCTACGGCGTCTCAGGCCTCGTCGACGCCTTCACGCTCCCGCGCGTCCTGGAAGAAGCTCCCGTCTCCCGCTGAGCCGATCCCGCGACGGCAGCCGGCATCACCGCGATCCGTCCACGCCACGCTGTTTTTCCTCGATCCTCGTCCGCTCGGCCCCAAGCGCCGTTGCGAGCGCCCGCACGGCCGTTCGCGCGCGGCCGGCGTCGCCGCACGTGAAGAGGTCGACGGCCGCCTCGCCGCGCTCGGGCCAGGTGTGGATCGTCAGGTGCGACTCGGAGATGACGACGACGCCGCTCACGCCTTGCGGACTCAGGCGGTGGATGTGGATGCCGAGCACCTTCGCTCCCATCGACCTAACGGCATCGACGAGGACTCGCTCGACAAGCACGGCATCGTCCAGCGTGGCGAAAGGCGCGCCCGCGACGTCGAGGAGGATGTGAAGGCCGAGGCTCATCGGATTCCCAGTGCCTCGACCGTACTGCGGTTCTCGGGCCGCACCTTCCAGAGGAACGCGTCAAGCACGTAGTGCGTCGCCTGGGGGAGGGCGAGAAGGGGCACGATCAAGACGAGCAGGAAGGCGCCGGGGTCGAGCGCGGGACCGGGGAAGAGCACGGCGTGATCGTGCCAGACGAGGCGATCCCAGCCCCACTCCTCGGCGAAGGCGATGAGGAGGAGCGGCGCGAGGAAGAAGGCGAGCTTCGGAGCCATCCCGTCCGCGAGCGCGGGCAGCTCTCCCGCTTCACGCCGCGCGGCGGCGCGTGACTTCGACGTGAACCACACGAGGCCCATGTACGGAATGCCGTGGACGAAGACGTTCGTCACCGTGAACGCGTAGTCCGAATCGAACACGACGATGCCGAGGAACCACGTCGCCGCCGTCGAGAGGACGATCAGGACCTTCCCCCATGACACCGGGCGGCCGGCGCGCGCGCGAGCGACTTCCTTCACGACCCACGCGGCGAAGATCCCGGCATAGATCGCGAACGCGGCGCGACTGACCCATCCGGGCAGACCCGACAGGAAGTCGCCCTTCAGGAACCACTGGAACTTCCGGGGCAGGTGCGCATGCCAGAAGAGGAGCGGCGTCAGCGTCGCGCCGTAGATCGCTGCGGCATCGAGAAGGCGCCCTTCCCGTCCCTCGCCGTTCTTCCTCCGGTAGAGCGCGACCCAGCCGTACTGCTGACGGATGAAATGAAAGACCGCGAGATACGCGAGGACCCTCCAGAAGAAGAGCGGCGAAACGGAATACGCGGCGACGCCCGCCCCCCATGCGGCCAGCGGGACGCCCGCGTAGAGCCAGATCCGCTCGCGCGCCTTCTCCCCGTCCGCGAGAACGCGCCATCCCGTCGCCCAGACGTGCGCGACGTCCACGCCCACGACCGCGACGAGGAACAGCCAGGGCGGAGCGTCTCCGTCCAGGAGGCCGGTCGCGTGGCCGACGCCGAGGAAGAGCAGGGCGAGCGCCGTGGAGCCTCCGAAGAGGAGCAGGTCGGCGCGCCGGCTGAAGAGCCACGGGGAAATCACGGGACCCGTCATGTTAGCCCGCGGCAAGCGACGCGAAGCGCACACCGCGCGCGGCGAGAATCGCCTCGGCGGCCCTTACGCCCGCGTCCTGCGCCTCCTCGAAAAGCGGAAGGCTCGCGGAGTCGGCGTGCGCGAAGTGGACGCCTCCCGAGGGGGCGAGATGCCGGACGGAGTTCGAGAGGAAGCCGGGTGTGGGGCGCGCCATCGCGTGGCCCCAGCGCACCACGTCGAGGCGCGTGATGAGATCCGGAAGGTCGCGGTGCGCCTTCGAGAGATCCGCGAGGACGGCCGAGGCGAGGTCCTCCCACGAAGCGCCGAGCAGCTTCGCCCGCGCGGCCGCCGGCGCCTCGTCCGTGAACGGCTGGTAGTACGTGAAGACGGTCGGCCCGTGCTCGGGGCCCGACTGGTGCGTGGCGACCACGTAGCCGAGCGAGCGCGAGTCGTGGAGGACGTTGTCCCAGGCGAGCGGGAAGCCCTTTTCTTCGGGCCGGGCGGCAAGCGTGAGGTTCGCGACGAGCCACGGCGCCCACGACATGTCGGCGAGGAAAGCGGGCGGCGCCGCGCGCCACGGCGCGAAGACGCGCGCGGCGGCGAACTTCGGCAGGGCGAGAATCGCGTGCCGGGCTTCGACCGCGACGACCTCGTTTCGGGCGGCATCCAGGACGCGCAGCCGCACCGGCGCGCCGGGTTTCGGCGCGGGCACCACGTCGAACACGAGAGAGGAAGCGGACAGTCGTCCCGCGGCGCTCTTCGCGAGGAGGGCGACGAGGCGGCCGTTTCCCTCGGGCCAGGTGAGGAACTCCGAAGCGTCTTCGTCGTCGTCCTCGCCAGGCAGGCGGGATGCGTGGTAGTGCACGCCCGCCCACGCCGACGTGCCCTCGAGGTTCGTGCCGAAGTCGTCGCGGCAGCCGTACTCCGCGAGCCACAGGAGGCGCGGCGACGTGTAGCCGCGCGTGCGCATCCACTCGGCCATCGTGATGCGGTCGAGGGCAGCGAGGTCGGCGTCGTCGGACGAGAGGCGCGTCGGGATCGCGAACGCGCGCCGGCCTTTCGAGTCCTTTCGGGCCGCGAGGACGTTCATCTCGCGCTGGAATCGCGCGAGCTGGACGAGGTCGTCGTGTGAGGCGCCGTCGCGCGGGTACAGGCCCGGGCGCCATGTGTAACCGAAGAAGAGGCGCTCTTCGGGCTCGCGGCAGAGCATCTCCTCGGCCCATTCGGGGGCTCCGCTCGCGTCGCGCCCGATGAGCGCGCCGGCCTCCTCGAGGACGGCCTCGAGCGCCCGGTTCGGCGAGGCCGGTACCGGAACGTAGTGGGCGCCCCACGGGAATGCCGACACGTCGTTCGCACCGGAAATGGCCGTGCCTCCCGCTGCCTCTTCGAGGTCGTAGACGCGAAAATCCGTGTCGAGAGCGCGCGCGAAACGCCACGCGGCCGAGAGCCCCGAGATGCCGGCGCCCACGATCGCCGTGCCGACGCGCTCCGTCCGGACGGCGGGGCGCGAGAGGAGATCTCCCGTGCGAAGGAGATGGCCGCGCGCCACGTCCGGACCCACGATCCTGCCGTCGAAGGGAAGGCCCCGGATGTCCTTCTTTCCGCAGGCCGAGAGGGCGGCGGCGAGGGCCGAAAGCGCGGGGAGGCCGGCGAGCGACGCGATCGCGTCGCGCCGGCTCAGTCGAAGCGCTTCCACTCTCCCTCGTAGGTCCTCACGAGGACCTGGTCGTTGAGCCGGTTCACGGGGACGTCGTCGATGCGCGCCACGTCGGGGCCGAAGACGAAGAGCGAGGGCAGGAGCTCCGTCGACAGCGCGCGAAGGCCCTCGGGCAAGCGCGGCCGAACCTCGACGGGCTTCGCGGACGCGAGGATGAAGCCCCAGTCGCCGAAGGACGGCACGGCGATGTGGTAGGGGCGCGTCGAAAAGCCGGCGGCCCGGAGAGTCGCGTCCACGATCCAGAAGCTGCGGCGCGCGAAGAGAGGGGACGTGGACTGCACGCACACGACGCCCTCGGGATCGAGCTTCCTCTTCACGAGCGAATAGAAGCGCGACGTGTAGAGCTTGCCCACGGCGTAGCTGGTTGGGTCGGGAAAATCGATGAGGACGACGTCGAAGAGGTCGGGCTCCTTTTCGATCCAGATCATCGCGTCCTCGTTCACGACGCGCACTTTCGGGGACCGGAGCGAGCCCCCGTTCAGGGCGAGGAAGAGAGGATGCGTCGTGGCGAGATGCGTCATCGCGGGGTCGAGGTCCACGAGCGTGACGCTCTCCACCTCGGGGTGCTTCAGGATCTCGCGCACGGCGAGGCCGTCTCCGCCCCCGAGCACCGCGACGCGCCGCGCGCGCGGCGCCGCCGCGAAGGCAGGGTGCACGAGCGCCTCGTGATAACGGTACTCGTCCACGGACGAGAACTGGAGGTGCCCGTTCAGGAAGAGCTGGAAGCCCGCGCGGTTTCGCGTGACGACGATGCGTTGGTACGGGGTCGTCCGGGCCACGACGACTTCGTCGGCGTACTGGTTCTCCTCGGCCACGGCGGTGAGGCGGTCCGCGACGACGAAGGCGGCGAGGAGGATCGCCGTGACGATCCCGGCCCGGGCGAAGAGGCCGCCGGGCGGCCCGACGCGGTCGCGAAAGAGGCGGATCGACCAGAACGCGACGGCCGCGTTCAGAAGGCCGAAGAGAACCGACGTGCGCGTGAGCCCGAGGCGCGGGAGGAGCACGAGCGGAAAGAGGATCGAGGCCGCGAGCGAGCCGAGGTAGTCGAACGTGAGGACCTGCGCCACGAGGTCGCGAAAGATGACCGTGCCCTTGAGCAGGCGCATGAGAAGCGGGATCTCGAGCCCCACGAGCGCGCCGATCGCGACGATGACGCCGTAGAAGACCGGCGGAAACCAGCGCGGCGACGAGAAAGCGAAGAAGAGCATCGGCGCCGAGAGGCCGCCCACGAGCGCGACGGCGATCTCCGCCTCCACGAACCGCCGCGCCACGCCGCGCTCGACGTAGCGCGAAAGGAACGCGCCGAGCCCGAGGGAGCTCAGGTAGACGCCGATGACGAGGGAGAACTGGGTGACCGAGTCGCCGAGGAGATAGCTCGCGAGCGTGCCCGCGACGAGCTCGTAGACGAGGCCGCAGGAGGCGATGAGGAGGACCGCGAGGTAGACGGGCCCCGGCCGGAGTGCCGGGGCCGCTCCGGGCCCGGCGCTTCCCTCGCCGTTGCCCATGCGGTCAGTCTCCCATGACGGCGGCCGCGATGATGATCGCCATCGCGATCACGATCGACCCGAGGACGATGCCGAGCGCCGTGTTCTGGTCGTCCTCCATCTCCTTCTTCAGAGAGAAGGGGAGGAGCTTCGGCAGGATCGCGAAGAAGATGCCGAAGAGGACCATGCCGAGGACCGAGAACACGACCGTCGACGTCACCTGATGCCCGTGCAGCTGCCACCAGTCCATCACTTGCCTCCGCTCCAGAAGTGCCACGTCCGGTATCCGCCCGCGTTGCGGGCTCCCGGAGGCAGCGTGTTGCGTTTCGTGTTTCCGGCCGTCTCCCACCCCGAGAACGCCGCGAGGGCGTACGTCAGGAGGAGCGTGCTGCCAAAGACCTGGAAGATGCGTCTCATCGGGCCTCCGTCATTTCTCGTCCGAGTTGTCCGAGTCGTCCGATTCGGGTTCCCCGCCGGCTTTCGTGAAGTCGCTTTCGGCCCACCGCCGGCCCTCGAAGGCGAACTTCGAGAACACGAGGAGCGTGGGGATCAGGAACAGGATGAAGATTAGAAGGACGAGATGCGAAACGTGCGGAACGCCGCTCGTGAGCCGCACCCGGAAGGACGGCGGCGCGTTGCCGGCTTCGGTCTCGGGCTCGAGGCGCACGATCCAGCGCCCGGCGGGAATGCGTGGGACGTAAATGCGGCGGTTCTGGCTGCCTTCGCTCCAGCTCTCGCCGTCGTCGACGCCCGAATACCGGTCCGAGATCAGGCCGAACGACCGGACCTCGCCGGAAGCCTCGGAGATGAGGTTGAAGCTGACTTCGACCCAGGTGTTGTTCGTGGGTGCCCAGAGATCCACGGCGAGATTCGCGCCGCGCTTCGTCTCGAACGGCTTGGAGATGAGGACGCGCGCTGCGGAGAGTGCCGCCTCGGCGGCTTCGCGCGCCGCGATGGGATTCGCGAGTTTTGGAGCCGGAATGTTGTCCGGCGTCCAGCCTGCCGAGGTCGTCTTCTCTGAACCGCGGACGGTGTAGATCCCGCGTTGCGCATCCGTGAGATCGAACGTCTGGTCGTAGACGACGGTGTGCGGCGTCAGGAGGCGCGCGAGGAAGAACACGACGACCGAGGCGAGCGACAGGATCCACGCCGTCTTCCACCAGAGATGGCTCGTGTCCGCGTGCGGCCAGGGCTGACAGGCGCCGACGCCCTCGGGCGACGGAAGCGGATCTTTGAGCGCGAAGGCCGCAGCGATCTCCCCGGGCGGGACGTACGCCCCTTCGGTCCAGGAGATCTCCTTCGCCGCTTTCTCCTTCGAGAGCATCCGGGGCGGCCTGATGTAGTCGGTCGCTTCGGTGGCCTCGCCCTTTCGCACGGTCCAATAGAACTCGCCGAGCACCGCCGCGACCGTCGCGTGGCTGTGCGAGAAGATGCGGTAGGACGTTCCCCGGAAGATCGCGACGCGGGGCCCGTCGGTCACTTCTCCCGCGGGCACGGGCTCGAGGAGCGTGTAGTGGCCGTTCGACTCGGCGAGCCAGTGGTAGCTTTCGGACTTCTCGTCCTTGAGGAGGTATTCGATCCAGAAGTAGTCCTCGCCGTCCGAGGAGCACGTCTTCTGGACCGCGCCGAGGATCGCGTATTTGTGGCCGCGGAGCGTGCCCTCGGTCCCGAGCGGAAGCGCCGGCTTGAAGGCGACCGCCGAAAGCTTCTCGAGGACGGCGAACTTGGAAGGCGGGCCCTGCTCCTTGCGGTCGGCCGCGCCGAGGAGCGACCCGCAGAAAACGCAGGCGATCCGTACCGTGTTCGCCGGATCTCGGAGCTGGAGCGCGCCGCCGCAGCTCGGGCAGTTCAGCGCCTGCGCCTTGGCGGAGACCGCGCGAGCCGACCACGCGACGAGCCCCGCGATGCCGAGGTTCTCGAGCGCGACGGACTTGCCCACGTAAAAGCCGTCGAGGCCGGGGCCGTCGCCGTAGTCGAGCGTCGCGAGGCTCCCGTCCGCACCGGAAAGGTCGGCGTAGCGGAAGACGGAACCCGGCGGCGCGACGAACGGCAGCTCGCCCTCGGCCGAGGCGTACGTGGCCTCACGGACCTCGGAGATCGCGAAGCGTCCGTAAGCGCCCAGGTCGAGCGTCTCTCCCGGGTTGAGCGCCTCGTACGCGGGAACCTCCGGCGGCTTGACCGGCGCCATGAGCCAGAAACCGCCCTGCGCCTCGGCGAGCCACCCCCAGGTCCCGTCCTCGAAGCCGACGTACCACTCGTCCCACGTGCCCTCGCCCGTGGAGAGCTGAAGGCGCCCGGCGATGTGGAACGGGCGCGTTCCCTTCTGCGGCCGCGCGTCCATGCCCACCTTGAACGGAGAGGACGTCGGCACGAGCTCGGCGACCTTGCCGATGGCCTCGAGGTCCGCCCCCTTGCGCGCGATGGCGGACTTGCATTGCGGGCAGATCGAGACGAGCGACGCTCCGGTCCGGAACCGGACCTCGCCCCCGCAATTCGGACATTGCGCCGCGCGCGCGCTCAAGGTGGGGGGATATTACGGCAGGACGTGACTGTCATTGATAATGAGTCCACATCCGGATCACTTTCACGGTGCGTTCTCGTTCGAGGATCTCGTACACGAGGCGATGCCGTACGTTGATCCGCCGCGAAAAGGCGCCCGCGAGATCGCCGACGAGCTTCTCGAAGGGGGGCGGGTTCCGGAGGGGGTCCTCCCCGAGAAGGTCGAGAAGGAGTTGTGCCTTCTCCTTGAGACCGGAGTGCGCGAGCTTGCGCGCGTCCCTGTGCGCCTGGCGGGTGAAGACGACCCGCCAGCGTTTCACCAGTTCAGCTCCTCCACGCACTCCGAAAGAGGTGTCTTGAGGCCCTTCCGGATCGACGCGCGCATGCCGGGAATCGACAGCAGGTAGAGCGTCTCCTGAATGGCGCGCCAGTCCGTCTCCGAGAGCAGCACGGCTCCCGCCCTTCGGCCCGTGATCTGAACCGGCTCGCTCGTGACCGCGACCTCATCCATGAGCCGGTAGAGGTTCTCCCGCGCCTTCGTAGCCGTGATCGTCTTCATCGGCGTAGCGTACGGAAAACCGTACGATACGTCAAGACCGCGATCTCGTCGCGCTCAGCCACACGACGCGGATCAGCTTCTCGACGGCCTTGAATTCAGGGTCTCCGGTCAAAATCTCGCCTTTGACCTTCGCGGTCAGCGCCGCCGCAAAGCAGTCCGCGAGGGACATCCGGTGGACGGCTTTGAGCGCACCCGCGTCCTCCGCGAGCTGCTGGTCGATCGACACGATTTCGATTGGGAGCGAAAGGAGTCTCGTGCGGACCTCGTTCCAACGCTTCAGGCCGACCTTGCGTTCGACTTGATAGCGGACTTCGGTCCAGTTTGGCGCCGCGACGAGGAGGCGCTTTCCCACCTCGGCGGCCTTCTCAAAGGCTGCCGACACGAATCCGTCTCCCGGCTCGCCGAAGAGGAACGCGAGGATCGCATAGCTATCGAGAACGGTGGCCCGCAAGGCTCGCTTCCTCGGCTTCCCGCTCGGCCTTCCTTTCACGCAACAGATCCTGCGTGACGGAGGTCTCGCTCTTCAGGGAGCCTCTCAGGCTCCGTATGAACTCTTTCGTGACCGGCTGAAAGACGATCTCGCCCTCGCGCTCGATGAACCGGATCTCGGTGCCCGGCTTGATCCCAAAACGCCGCCGGATTCGCGCAGGGACGACGAGCTGCCCCTTCGAGCTGACCGTGGAGGTTTCGAACGACGTCTCTTTCATGGAAGGGAGCCTTACATATTTCGAAAAGTAAGTCAATTATGGAAACGGGGGAAAGAGAAGGCCGCCGAAATCGGCGGCCTTCGATCGAGGAACAGAGGATGCCGCGTCACGCCGCCGCGAGCTGCCTCAGCACGTAAGTCAGGATGCCGCCGTGGCGGTAGTAGTCGACCTCGTTTGGCGTGTCGAGGCGGACCGTGACCGTGAACGTCGTCTTCTTCCCGCCCTCGGCGGTCGCCGTGACCGTGGCCTTCTTGCGGGGCTTGAGGCCATCCGCGATGCCCGTGACGTCGAAGGACTCGCGGCCCGTGAGGCCGAGGGTCTGCGCGTCCTGTCCTGCTTCGAACTGGAGCGGCAGCACGCCCATGCCGGCGAGATTCGCGCGGTGGATGCGCTCGAAGCTCTTCGCGACGACGGCCTTGACGCCGAGGAGCATCGTGCCCTTCGCGGCCCAGTCGCGCGAGGAGCCCGTGCCGTACTCGGCGCCCGCAAGGACGACGAGCGGGGTCTTCTCGGCCTGGTACTTCATGGATGCGTCGTAAATCGACATCTGCTGCCCGCTGCCGAGATGCACCGTCACGTTGCCCTCGCTGCCGGGAAGCAGCAGATTCTTCAGGCGGATGTTCCCGAACGTGCCGCGCATCATGACTTCGTGATTCCCGCGGCGCGCACCATAGGAGTTGAAGTCCTTCGGGTCGACCTTGTGGTCCGTGAGGTATTTCGCCGCGGGCGACGCCTTCGCGATCGAGCCGGCGGGCGAGATGTGGTCGGTCGTGACGGAGTCGCCGAGGACGGCGAGCGCCCGCGCGCCGCGGATGTCCTGGAGCGCGCCCGGAGCCTTCGGGATGGATTCGAAGAACGGAGGCTTCCGCACGTACGTCGACGCCGCGTCCCAAAGATACGTCCGGCCCTGGGGAACCTTCAGGCTCCGCCACCGCGCGTCGCCGTCGAACGCCTCGGCGTAGGCCCTCTTGAACTGCTCGGGCTTCACGGCCTTCGCGATCGCGGCGCGGACTTCCTCGGGTGAGGGCCAGATGTCCGAGAGGAACACGGGCTTGCCGTCTTTTCCGGTGCCGATCGACTCCTTCGTGAGGTCGATGTCCATCTTCCCGGCGAGCGCGTACGCCACGACGAGCGGCGGCGACGCGAGGTAGTTCATCTTCACCTGCGGGTTGATGCGCCCTTCGAAGTTGCGGTTGCCCGAGAGGACGCCCGCGACGACGAGGTCGCCGCTTCTGACGGCCTCGGAAACCGCGTCGGGCAGCGGGCCCGAGTTCCCGATGCAGGTCGTGCAGCCGTACCCCACGAGGTGAAAGCCCAGCTTCTCGAGCGCGGGCAGGCAGCCGGCCTCGGTGAGGTACTCGGTCACGACCTTCGAGCCGGGCGCCAGCGAGGTCTTCACCCACGGTTTCGCGGTGAGGCCTTTCGCCACGGCCTTCTGCGCGAGAAGGCCCGCGCCGAGCATCACGGACGGATTCGACGTGTTCGTGCAGGACGTGATCGCCGCGATGACGACGGCGCCGTGGGGGAGGTCGTAGGAACCCTCTCCATGCTTCACGGGCGCGGTTCGGGAAAGGGCGCCGAGGGATTTCCGCTTAGAAAGGGAAGAGGGGGAGGCGGAAGCCGTGGCGGGCGCAGTCACGCCGCCCTCCTCAATCCACTCCTCGATCACTTTCGGGTCGACGGTCGCACATTCTTTTTCCAAGAAAATCTTCAGATTCTCCCGAAATATCTTCTTACTGTTCTTGAGAGGAACGCGGTCCTGCGGGCGGCGCGGGCCCGCGAGCGAAGGCTCGATCGTGGCGAGATCGAGTTCGATCGTGCTCGTGAACGCGGGCTCGGGCGTCGCGTCGGTGCGGAAGAGACCCTGCTCCTTCGTGTACGCCTCGACGAGCTCGACGAGCTCGGCCGGGCGTCCCGAGAAACGCAGGTACGAGAGCGTCTCGGCGTCCACGGGGAAGAAGCCCATCGTGGCGCCGTACTCGGGCGCCATGTTCGCGATCGTCGCGCGGTCCGTCAGGGCGAGCGCGCCGAGGCCGGGGCCGTAGAACTCCACGAACTTCCCGACGACGCCTTTCTTGCGAAGCATCTGCGTGACGGTGAGGACGAGGTCGGTCGCCGTCGCGCCCGCGGGAAGCTGGCCGTGGAGGCGGAAGCCGACCACGTCCGGGATCAGCATCGACTGCGGCTGGCCGAGGAGCGCGGCCTCGGCCTCGATGCCACCCACTCCCCAGCCGAGGACGCCGAGTCCGTTGATCATCGTGGTGTGGCTGTCCGTGCCGACGAGCGTGTCGGGATACGCGAGGCCATTCTCGGAACGGAAGACGACGCTCGCGAGGTANNGCGGGCGCGAGCGGGTTGATCTTGTCCGGATTCCCGCCGAGCGACGCGAGCGCTTCGCGCATCGCGGCAAGGTCCACGACCGCGGGCACGCCGGTGAAATCCTGCAGGAGGACCCGTGCGGGGGTGAACGCGATCTCCTTCTCGGACGTGACCTTCGCGTCGCGGTTCGCGAGCGCGAGGACGTCGTCCTTCGTGACCGAGCGACCGTCTTCGTTGCGGAGGAGATTCTCGAGCAGGATCCGGAGCGAGAAGGGGAGGCGCTTGGCATTCGGCGCCGTTTTCTCGAAGGCCCTGAGGCTGAAGATGTCGTACGTCTTGCCGCCGGCGGCGAGGCGGGTTCTGGTCTGAAAGCTGTCGTGCATGGGAATCCTCCGAGACGGGCGGCGATTGTAGTCGCCTGGCGGAGAGCCCGCGACGGTGCGGATGCTTCATGACGACATCCACCGCGCTTACGGAGGGCGCCGCCGCGGGCCGTCGAGGAGAGTGTATCCGGAGAGGGCGGCGTCCTACCTATGCAGCGCCGGCACGAGCTCGACCTCCGCGAGATGCCGCGCGGCCGCCGAGACCGCCGCACCCGGAGCCGGCGCCAGGCCGAGCGCGCGCAGGCTCTCCTCGATCGCCTCGAGCACGGCTGCCACCTCGCCGACGCCGATGTTCCCCATGTGGCCGAGGCGAAAAGCCTTGCCGGCGATCGGTCCGAGCCCGCCGGCGAGGACCACGCCGCGTGCCGCGGTTTCCTTCCGGAGATCGGCGTCCGCCACCCCCTTGGGGAGAAGCACGACCGACAACGTGTCGGCGCAACAGGCCGCGTTCGTGAAGATCTCGAGCCCGAGCGCTTGAAGACCCGCTCGCATCGCCGTGGCGATGCGGTGATGGCGCTTGAAGCGGGCCGGGAGCCCCTCTTCGTGCACGATGCGTAGGGCTTCGCCGAGGGCGACGATCTCGTTGACGCAGGGCGTCGAGTAGTAGCGGCCTGGGTCCTCCATGACGGCGAGCCAGCGGTTGACGTCCGCGTAGTAGGCCGGAACCGAGGCGCGCGACCGGCGGCGCTCCATTGCCCGCTTGGAGAAGAGACAGAGAGCGAGCCCCGGCGGCGCAGCGATGGCTTTCTGCGGCGCCGTGAGGAGTACGTCGATTCCCCATCGGTCGAAGGGCTCGTCGATGCCGCCCGTCGCACAGACGCCGTCCAGGATGACGAGCTCGTCTCGTCCCCGAAGGAGCCGGAGGTAGTCCTCGACGGGCGACGCCGTGCCCGTGGAGGTGTCGACGTGGGTGATCGTCACGGCGGCATACGAACCGGCGGCGAGCTTCCGGGCCAACTCCTCGGGCGGCACGGCGCGGCCCCACTCGGAGCGGAGCACGTCGCACGAGATTCCGAACGCGCCCGCCAGTTCCGCGTACCGATCGCCAAAGTAGCCATGAGAGATGACGAGAAGCCTCTCGCCGGGGGCGACGACGTTGACGAGCGCCATCTCCATCGCGAGCGTGCCGCCTCCGGAGACGACGAACGGCTGGCCGGACTCGCTCTGACAGAGCCGGCGGAACGCGTCGAGAGCTTCCCGGAACCCCTTGACGAAGGCCGGCGCCACGTGGGAGACGGTCGGCCGCGCCAGCGCCGCCAGGATTCGGGGGTGAACAGGGGTCGGGCCGGGGATCATCGTCAGGGTTTCGTCGATCACAGAGTCCTCCTCGCGGCCCAAAAGGGCCTTACTTCAGACTTTAGGCGCCCAGATCCCGGAAGACATGATTAGAACGGCTCATTCTTCGCGCGTCCGCTTTCACCCGTGCGCCGCGAGGAAGGTCTTGACCTCGTGCGCCGAGGCCGACGGGACGCGGTGGCCCCCGTCGTAGAGGCTGTGCGTGGCGTTCCGGAAACGCGCCGCCAGACGCTCGCGGTAGTGAGCGATCTTGTCGAGGGAGTATATCTCGTCCTCGCGCGTCGAGACGTGGAGGACGTCCGTCTCGCGCGAGGCTCCGGTGCCCGAGTCGTTCGACTTCCACTCGCCCGGAATGCCGCCGCAGATCCCCGCGATCGCGCGGAAGGGAACGCCGTGAGGCGGGGCGAGCGCGAGGCGGTAGTTGAAGGAGCACGGCTGGCTGAAGCCGAAGAGAAGGACGCGCTCCGGGTCGCCGCCGTGCGCGCCGGCCCACGAGATCGCTTCGGCGACGCAGGCGCGGTGGACGGCGCGATTGTCCTCGTGGCGCGTCGAGACGCCCCAGTGGAAACCGCGCCGCGCGCCGGAAGTGTCGGTATCTTCGAGGTACGCCGATTCGGGCCCTTCCAGCGAGAGAACGAGAGATCCCGGCGGTGCGACGCGGAGGAGAACGGGGAGGAGCGAATCGGCGTCCTGCCCGTAGCCGTGCATGCCGATCAGGATCGGGGCGGCGGGCCCCCGGCCCTCCGCCGCCTCGGCCGCGAGGAGGCGCACGGGAATGCGAATTGAGAGAGTCGTTTCGACGAACTTCGGGTCCATGTCGCTCCTGGTCGGGAACCTTGCGGGGCTTCCTCACGTAACGTGGGGTGAGGATGTTGGCATGAGCGCCGCCATCGAGGTCCGGGGCTCCGGAAGGACTACCGCGCGGGACTGGGGGGCCGCGAGGTGAAAGCGCTCTCGGACATCGACTTCGCCGTTCAACCGGGAGAGCTGTTCGGCCTCCTCGGCCCGAACGGCGCGGGCGAAACGACGACCGTGAAGATCCTGCTGGGCCTCACGCACGCGACCGCGGGAAGCGCGGCTCTCCTCGGAAGGCCGGTCTCCGATCCGGAGAGCCGCCGCCCCGTGGGCTACCTGCCCGAGGGCCACCGCTTTCCCGGTTACCTCACGGCGCGCCAGACACTGTCCATCTTCGACGCGGCGTCGGTGGGCGTCATTCACGTCGCGGACCTCCGCTCGAGGCCGCTCGCCGCGCGCCTCTTCTCGGACACCGACCGCATCGCCGTGGACGGCGACGCCCAGCATTTCCTGGACGAGGCGCGCCTCAACCCGAAGGAGGACGTGGATCTCGTCGTCGCAGCCGGCTCACCGAAGGGCACGGGCGGGAGCGACGGCTGGGGCCTCGTGCTCTTCGAAGGACGCTTCGATCCGGCGCGCCTCTCGGCCGCCCTCGCCGAGAGAGGTGCGACGAAGAAGTCCACACCCGCGGGGGACTACTACCTGATTCCCGACCGCCATGCCGACGGATCCGGCCACGGCAGCGGTCCGGCGGGGATCGCTTTCGCGAGCGCACGCCTCGTGATCGCGGGCTCCGAGTCGGCCGTCGTGACCGCGCTCGCGCAGCGGAGCGCGGGCGGCACCGGCTTCTCCTCGGGTGCGGGCCTCGGGCGTCACCTCAACCGCATCGACTCCGGCGCCTCGGCGTGGGCGCTCGTCGACGTGTCGCGCATCCCGGCGAAGGATTCCGCGATGCGGCGCGCGAAGGTTCACGTGTCGGGTGACGACGCCGCGACGGCGATCGTGTCCTCCATGAAGTCCGTCCAGCTCCTGGCTCTTCAGGCCACGGCGAAGGGGGATGCGCTGAAGCTCGCGGCGACCGGGCTCGTGAGCGACGCCGAGACGGCCGGCCTCATGGAAGACGCGCTGCGCGGTGTCCTCGCGGCGTGGCGCCTCGCCGCCCAGGAGAAGTCGCCCGACACGGTCTCCGTGCTCCGCAAGTTCACGGTCTCGCGCCACAAGGACACGGTCTCGATCAGCGGGACCCTTCCGGGCGCGACCGTGCGCGCGCTCGCGGAAAAAAAGCACGTCGACTGAGCGCCGTCGCCCTCCGGATCCCGGCAACGGACGCCCGTCAGTCGAACTCGCGGCGCGGCGCGGACTGATCCTGTCCGCCAGAAGCTCCAGTCCCGCGTAGAGAAGGGCGGAGATCGCCACCGGATGGTGCTCTAGGGTTTCCCCAGCTCGTCCAGGACCATCCGGACCAGTCCGTCCCAGGGGTCGCCCTTGAAAGCCCCTTCCTCGGTTCTGAGCTTGCCCTTCGGGGTGAGCGTGGCGGGCTCCTCGGCGTGTCCGAGGATCCAGATCGGGAGGAAACTCTCGTCCGCCTTCTCCTGGCCGGCCCAGTCCTTCAGCGTGCGGATGTCGGCGGCGGCGGCGAGGAGAGCGGGCTCGACCTTCGCGGCGAGAAGCCCGATCCAGCAGCGGACAGTCCGGCGATTCAGGTCGGCCTCGAAGAGCCGCATCGAAAGTCCGGCCGCTTCGACGAGGAGCGGCTCTCCCGTCCGGCGCGTGACCGTGAAGGCCGAGCGCGAGTTCAGCCTCACTTCATAGACCGCGGTGGAGGAATCCGGCTGGGAACGCCGGACGAACAGGCGCCCTTTCTTCGGGCCTTCGAGCACGGTCACGACCGTGGTCCCCGACGGAGTGGTCCGCGTGGCCCGGACGATGGAGCCGCCCGCGGCGCCCCCCTCCACGAAAATACGGATCATGCGCACGTCGGGCGGCGGAACCGGCGCGGACGGCGCCGCCAGGACACGAAGCAAGAGAAGCAACGGAAGCGCCATCGTGGTCACGTCAGTAGAGCGGTATTCCCGCGAGCATCTCCGGAGCCTCGGTCGCAGAGTGCCAGGATCCGTCGGCAGGATCGAGAGGCTTGCCTTGCGGAGCCTCGAAGCTCAGCCCTTCGGACGATGGGGCGAACGTCTTTCCCGGAAAGAGCGTCTTCAGGATCTCGAGCGTCCCCGCGGGAAGCGACCGCGATTGCGAGGCCCGAAGGACGATCTGAACGGACCGCTCGATGAGGTCGCGATCCGACGGGCTCAGGGCTGCGTCCAGGAATTGCGTGATCCCCATTCGCACCGTGGGAACTTCCAGATCCTCGGGTGCCACCGGAAGCTCCCGTGATCCCGCGTGCAGGAAGGCGAAGGAGCCGGCGCACGCGCTCGGACGGCTCACGTCGGGAGTGGCCGGGCCCGAGCCGCGGACGAATATCTCGACGGCCGAGCCGTCGAGGCCGATGCGGCTTCGGGGCTGCGGGTCCTCGGGATGCCTCGGCTCCAGCGGCTTGCTGATGCGCTCGAAGATGATCTTCTCGCCGGACGCGTGCTGAATGAGGAGCATCTCCCTCTCGGGCCAGAGGTCGCCCGCCAGGTCGCGGCGAGAGGGGTCGAGGACGAGCTTCATGTAGCGCAGCGTCGCGACCAGCGTGCGATCCACGCCGGCTCCCCGGCGGACCACGTCGTACGAGACGTCGTCGCGGATGTACCCGCGGCGGGGCAGATCGTCGAAGAACCCGTTGGCTCTCGCGAGGCCCGACAGAAAAAGTGTCGCCGCTGCCAGCGAAACCCGCGCTCCCGTTCTCACCTCGGCGATTGTAGAGCGAACGCTTCCTCGCGATCAGTCGGATCTCACCGCCCGCGAAGGGCTTCGAGGAAACCGCGGGGAGAGACGACGGCAACGCCCTGCCGGAGACGCGCGGGGAAGTGCCGGAGGTTCCCGGTGACGAGGAAGTCGGCAGCCACTTCGAGGGCGACCTCGAGGAGCGCTTCGTCGTCGGGGTCGGGCAGGCGCTCCGGGAGCGGCGGCGCAATGACGAACTCGCCGATGGCTTCGACCAGAAGCAGCAGGGGCTCGACCTTTTCCGGATCAAATCCGAACCCGTGGCGCGACAGGACCTCACGATACTCGGCGAGGATCCGATCGTCGAGGCTGAGAGGGAGGGCTCCAGCGGCAACGAGGCTCACGATTTCTCCTGGTGGACCGAAGGGGGACCAGACCCCGGACACCATCACGTTGGTGTCGAGGACGATCCTCAATGCTGCTTCCGTCTCCGGCGGACATCAGCGATGACCGCGTTGATCTGTTTCAAAGACAGGTTCTTTCCTTGGCGCTGGGAATCCTTCTGGATCCCCCGAACAGCCTGAATCGCTCGATCGCGTCGTAGCGCGGCCAGAGTGCTTTCCAGGGAGTCCTCCCGGATCTTCGTAATGATGGCCATCGGCTTGCCGTTCGAGGTCAGAACAAGATCCTTTTCCGTCTTGAGATCCTTCCAGACCTTTGTCGGCCGGCCCCGGAGATCGCGGACTGTGACGAACTTCATGGTTTCACCATCACTCAAGAGTGTACACGATTGTCACCCGCTGGCCGAGGGACAGCAGCCCGGGGTCGCTAGTACGCGAGCGTCTTCCGCGCCGCCGCGAGGACCTTCTCGGTGTTCGGCAGGATCGCCCGCTCGAGGATGCGATTGAAGCCGACCGGCGTGAACGTCGAGCCCACGCGGTCGACCGGCGCGTCGAGGAAAGGGAAGAGCTCCGACGCGACGCGGGCCGCCAGCTCGCCGCCGAAGCCGCCGTGCACCTTGTCCTCATGGACGACGAGGACGCGCGACGTCTTTTTCACGGAGGCCGTGATGGCCTCGAAGTCGAGCGGCACGAGCGAGCGCAGGTCGAGGACCTCGACGCTCTTCCCCTCTCGCGCGAGCGGCTCGGCCGCCGCCAGCGCGAAATGCACGGGTGTGCCGTACGCGAGGATCGTGAGGTCGCTCCCTTCGCGGCGGCGCCGGGCCTTGCCAAAGGGCACGGCGAACCCCGAAGGAACGCGCGCCTTGGCCTGCGCGGAGTTGTAGAGGAACTTGGGCTCGAGGTAGAGCGTGATGCCGCGCGAGCGTATGGCCGTGCGCAGGAGCCCGGCGGCGTCGTCCGCGAACGCGGGAACCACCACGCGGATGCCGGGCAACGTCGTGAGCCAGCCCTCGATGTTCTGCGAATGGTAGAGGCCGCCGCCGATGTACCCGCCCGAGGCGATGCGCACGGTGACGTTCGGGACGAACTGTCCGTTCGTGCGCCAGAACTCGTGCGACATCTCGACCATCTGCTCGGCCGCCGGCCAGAAGTAGTCGGCGAACTCGGCGCCTTCGACGACGACGCGGATCTTCTCGTTCAGGCGCGAGAATCCGTCGGCCGTCCCGAGGATGAAGTCCTCCGCGAGGGGGCCGTTGAAGACGCGTTTCGGCCCGAACTCCCGCTGCATGCCCTTCGTCACGTTGAAGATGCCGCCCTTCTCCTTGTAGGCGACGTCCTGCCCCCAGATGTACGTGTCCGGGTTCTCGCGGAACATCTCCTTGAGCGTGCCGTTCAGAGCCTGAATGAGCGACATCTCGGGCGCGGGTTTCCCATCGACCGTTTCGGGCGTGACATACGTGTCCGCGAGGCCGTCGCCCTCGGGCACCCAGGGCTCGGGGACGACGTGCTCGAGGACGGACGCGGGATCGGGGTCCGGCGCGCGGCGGGCGCGATCGGCGGACTCCTCGTAGGTCTTTCGGTTCGTGTTCTCGATCGCGGCGATCTCCTCCTCGGAGAACGCGCCGCCCTCGACGAGGGCGCGGCGGAGACGCGGAAGCGGATCCAGCGCCTTCGCGGCGGCCAGCTCCTCGGGCGAGCGGTACAGATCCTGACGGTCGGAGTTGGAGTGCGAGTGGATGCGCACGCACTCGGCGTGCACCATCGCGCAGCCCGCGCCCGACTTCACGAACGCCACGGCCTCGCGCATGGCGCGGAGCGAGTCGAAGAGATCCTTGCCGTCACAATGGAAGATCCGGAGGTTCAGGAATCCCGAGAAGTTGTCCGACGCGAACCGGTTCGCGGTCTGGTCGCTCTTCGGAACGGCGATGCCGTAGCCGTTGTCCTGCACCACGAAGACGACGGGCAGCTTCTCGCGCGAGGCGCCGTTGACGGCCTCGTAGAAGTAGCCTTCGGACGTGGACGACTCGCCCACGGAGCAGAAGACGACCGCCTCCGACCCGTAGGTCTTGAGCGCGCGTCCGAGGCCCGCGGCGTGGAGCGCGTGGTTCGACACGCAGGACGACGTGTTCTGGATGTGGATCTCCGGCTTCGCGAAATGGTTCGACATGTGCCGGCCGCCGGAGGCGACGTCGTCGCGCTTGGACATCCCGTTCAGCAGAATCTCCTCGGCCGACAGACCAGCGGCGAGGCAGGTCGTGAGGTCGCGATAGTAGGGAAACAGGTAGTCGTGTCTGGGCCGGAACGTCACGCCGAGCGCGATCTGGATGCCGTCATGCCCCGCGCACGGCGCGTGATACGACCAGCCGAGACCCTGCTTGAGGTAGTTCGGGGCCTTGTCGTCGAGAAGCCGGCCGAGATGCATCAAGGCGTACCAGCGCATGAGCTCGTCCCGGTTCGGGGCGAGCCGCGCGATCGTCGCGGCGGCCTCGGATGGCGAACCGCCAGCGGCTGTCAGGACACCCGGTTCGGCCATTCCACTCCTCCAACGGGGGTCTCTCCGGGGCTTGGGGGGTGCCGGCCGGAGAAGCAGTCTCATCTTAACCGCTTCGGGTAGAATTCGCGGTCCCGCAGCACCGGTTGCCTCCCTCCGGGGGGAATTCCGATTGGCGGGCCAGGAGAACGATCCGTGTCCCAGACGCTCATCGCCCCCATCGCCCTTATCGCCGAATCCGCCGAATCCGCCGATCGCAAGACGTTCGAGGCCGCCCTCGCGGCCGATGCGACCTCCCCGAAGAAGAAGCTCGTGGAGGGGCAGGTCGTGAACGGCGTCATCGTCGGCATCACGCCCGACGTCGTGCTCGTCTCCATCGGCGGCAAGTCCGAAGCGCTCATGGACCTCAAGGAGCTCGAGGGCGAAAAGGTGGGCGACCGGATCGAAGCAGTGGTCGTGAAGGCCGGCCCGGACGTGCGCCTCTCGCGCAAGCTCGCGGTGGGGCATCGGACGAAGGCCGAGCTGCGCGCCGCCGCCGAGGCGAAGATCCCTGTCGCGGGGAAGGTCATGGCGCGGAACAAAGGCGGCTTCGAGGTGATGATCGGTGGCGCTCATGGCCTCCGCGCCTTCTGCCCCGTCTCGCAGATCGACCTCGG
>PLZI01000136.1 GCA_003152095.1 Acidobacteriota bacterium
GGATGCCGCCATCGAGGATGTCATCGCTCCCGCCGCACGCCGGCAGGGGTACCTGACCCGCGACCAGTTCCTGACGATCGCGGAGTGGAAAACAGCCCGGTCGAGATCTCGTTGCCGGAAGAACGACGCGGGGTACGTGAAGGAAGTGACGGGCGCCGCGCTGCGCTCGAAGAATGAGCGTTTCAAGATCGAGGTGCTTCGCCTTCTCGACGGAGTCGACTGGCCGACTGCGTCGGTCATCCTGCATTTCTGCGACAGGGGCCGGTATCCGATCGTCGACGTGAGGGCGTTGTGGTCTCTGGGCGTCACGACCCCGCCGGCCATCGATTTCCCGGTATGGATGGAGTACACGCGGTTCTTGCGCGGGGTCTCGGCGGACGCGGGCGTCTCGATGCGGACGCTCGACAGGGCGCTCTGGCAGTACTCGAAGGTGAAGGGGTAGGAAGGGACGGGGATACAATTCCTCCCGTGACGCGTGAAGACCTTCTCTCCGCCGCCTTGAAGCTGCCGCTGGACGAGCGTGCCGCCCTTGCGGATCGCCTCCTGAGAAGCCTCGACGAGCTGCCGGAGCCCGAACGGAAGAAGCTCTGGCTCGAGGTAGCGGACCGGCGTTTACAGGAGATTCGAGTGGGGAAGGTCCGCGAGATCCCGGCAGACGAGGTCTTCGCGCGTGGTCGGGCCATCACCTCCCGCTAAGGCGCGATTCCATCCCGAGGCGCAGGCGGAGTACCTCGAGGTAATCGCCTATCTCGGCCTGCACGCACCGAGCGCAGTCGAGGCATTCGCAGCGGATGTGCAGGAGGCCGTGGCGTTCATCGAGAAGTTCCCCGAGGGAGCGCCAGTCGAGCGCGGTAGCGTGCGGTGCAAGGTGTTGCGGAGATTCCCCTACGAGCTCTATTACTCGCCGGAACCCGGCTTCGTTCGCGTTCTGGCCGTTGCTCACCAGCGACGCCGACCGGGCTACTGGGTGGATCGGGAGTAAGAATGCAGACCGGCCACGGCCAGGTGCGGGCCGTGATTCTGCGTTATCGTCTTGGGGGAGACCTCTGATGCACCGCTACGAAGTCATCATCTACTGGAGCGCCGAGGATCGTGTCTTCGTGGCAGAGGTGCCCGAACTACCGAGCTGCGCGGCGCACGGGAAGACTCCCGCGAAGGCGTTGGCGGAGGCGCAGCAGGCGATCTCTCTTTGGCTGGACACGGCGCGCGAGTTTGGCGATCCGATTCCTGAGCCGAAGGGCCGCCGTCTTCAGTACGCCTGAGTCTTCGAGCCTGGCTCCGCTAAAGTCCATTGCGCGATTGGAGTAACGGATGATCAGAGATGTCGTCGCCGTTCAGGTCGTTGGGCCGCATAGACTGCGACTGCGCTTCGACGATGGCACCGAGGGCGAAATCGACGTCGCGCGCGAGGTCTCCTTCGACGGGGTCTTCGAGCCGTTGAAGGACGCTGTGTTCTTCAGTCAGGTCCGCGTCGACCCCGATCTCGGCACGATTGCCTGGCCCAACGGAGCCGACCTCGATCCGTTGGTCCTCTACGCACGGGTGACCGGGCAACCGCTCCCCACGGAAAAGCGCCCCGTCACGGTGTAGTCCAGGACCCGCCGGATCGCCGAGTTGCCATCAGGCGTAGGCGAGACGCCCGCGAGCCTCCGGAATCGGCCGGCCTAGCGCCTTCGCGGTTTCGAGCCACTCGCGAATCACGACTTCGGCGGCGGCGAGAGCCTCGGCGTAAGAGGGCCCGTCGGCCGCGCAGCCAGGGAGCTCGGGGACCTCGGCGATGAATGCCTCGTCCTCCTTGCTCCAGTAGATGATGACCTCGTATTTGGGGCTCATGACTCGCCCGCAAGTTTATCCGGCCGCGGCGCGGGCAGGGCGGCGAACGGGAACCCGTCCACGAGTCTCTTCATCCTCGGTGCTCGGCTCGAGCGAAAGAAGCTCTGGCTCAAGGTCGCGGACAGGTCAATCGAGGCCGAGTTCCTTCCGAATCCGCTGGTAGGGGACGGGGACCTCGTTCGGGTCCGCGAGCCTCTTGCGGGCCACTTCGATATCCAGCCGGTCCGATTCTTCGCGGCTCAGCCCGAGGAAGGTCGCGGCGGAACCAAACTTCCAGCCTTTCTTTTCGAGGCGCGCCTTCTTCGTGCGGCTCTCCGCCCGATACGCCTGCCAGAGATCCCAGTTCGTCTGAAGGTTCAGCCAGAACTCGGGCGAGATATGGAAGAAATCAGCCAGGCGAAGAGCCGTCTGAGCGGTCACACGGCGCTTCTTGCGAACGAGCGCGTTCAGGCGGCTCGCGGAGATGCCGATGCAGCGCGCAGCACCGGCCTGGCTTAGGCCCCGCGCCAGGAACTCCTCGAGCAGGATCTCGCCGGGGTGGGTCGGCGGGCGTTTCATGCGCCGGATGTTGACGACGGGCTTAGCGGTAGTCCTCACAACGGCCGAGCGCTTCATGACCCGCGGCGGCTCGCGTGGAGGGCCTGGAAGTCCGCCTCCTCCCACTTCTCGCGTAGGGCCTTGGCTTCCTCGATGGAGCGGTGCCGATAGACCCCTGGAGGAAAGTGCCGGGGGCAGGTGCGCGCGGCGAAATCCCAGACGCTGGCGATTGCACGGAAAAGCTCGGGGTCGCCGGGCTCCCGCCAGAGTGTGTCCTTCATTTCGGAGACGTCGCGGAACTTGCGAACCGGCATCATTCCTCCGGAAGTTGGAAGCGCCGGCGAAGAGCCTCGGCGTCCTGCCAGCTTCAGACTATGCCGCTCGACGAGCTGGAGCAACTGTCGGATCTATGGCCTTCCACAGATAATCGCGGTCAATGATGGACTTCGGTGAGCTGAAGAGGATCCTCTCGGCGTTCGAGCGGGAGGGGGTCCGATACGTCCTCGTCGGCTCGATGGCAATGGCGGCTCAGGGACTCGTCCGGGCGACTCGGGACGCAGATTTCTTCGTCGCACCGGATGAACAGAACGTGGAACGGCTACGCCGTGCGCTAAAGAGTCTCTTCGACGACGATCCGAACGTGGACCAGATCTCCGCGACCGACCTCGGGGGCGATTATCCGGCAGTCCAGTACACGCCACCGCATGGGCGGTACTCGATGGACATCCTGTCGCGGCTCGGCGAGGTCTTCCGGTACGAGGATCTCGAAGCGGAGGACGTGGCCGTCGAAGGAGTGCGGGCGCGCGTGGCGACGCCGCGTATGCTCTACAGGATGAAGAAGGGCACCGTTCGGCCCCAGGATCGCATGGACGCCGAGAGGCTCCGCGAGCGCTTTGGGCTGAAGGAGGAATGATGGGCGTGCGGAAGTTCCGCTCGGTGGGCGAGATGCCGGGGCCGCCGCCGCTCCGACCGCTTGACCCCGAGAACCTCCGAATCGCATGCGAGCTGTCGAGCCTGGAGCTGCTCGCTCCTGTTCGGCGGATTCCGGGAGTCCGGAAGTTCCGCTCTGTCGAAGAGATGTCTCGGGAGCGCGAGCGCCGGGAGACGGAGACGACGCGAAGGAGCAGATCGCTCTAAGAGCCCGGGACGCCAGCGCGCGTCAACTCGCGGGCGGATTCTGAAGGCGCAGCGTCTTCACGCTCTCGAGGAAGGCGTGGGCGGCGTTGCCGAAGTTTCCGGCCGCCCGGTAAACGAGCCTGAGGTCGCGCGGGCGGCGCAGCTCGGGGAGGAGCGTCGCCGCGAGGCGGCCGGCCTCGATCTCCGAGAGCGCGGTGCGCCGGGGAAGCAGGGCGACGCCCATGCCGCGTTCGACGGCGCGTTTGACGCCGTCGAGACTGGGAAGGGACACCTTGATGTTCAGGGCGACGCCGCGCTCGGCGTACTTGCGGAGCACGCGCTCGCGGGCAGGCGACGGGTCGCTGTGGGCGATGACGGTCGCCCGGCCGAACTCCTCGAGCGTCACGCGGCTCTTCTTCGCGAACGGGTGCTTCGGGTGCGAGAGGACGACGAGCTCGTCCGAGCCGAGGACGACGGTTNNTCGCGAAAGCGCGCGATGAGCGGAATGAGGACCTCGACGCCGGACTCGTTCGCGCCGATCACGACCCGGCCGCGCTTCATGTCCTTCAGGTCCCGCACGGCCCGCTCGGCCTCCTCGGCCACGTTGAGGACGCGCTCGGCGTAGTCCTTCAGCGTGCGCCCCGCTTCCGTGAGACGGGCCTCGCGCGTCGTCCGGTCGAAGAGCGTGTCGCGGAGATCCGTCTCGAGACGGCGTACGGCCTGGCTCACCGCGGACTGCGTGCGGAACAGCCGGACGGCCGCGCGGGAGAAGCTGCGCTCCTCGGCGACGGTGAGGAACACGCGGAGAGAGAAGATGTCCATAAGTTCCGCTAATGTTAGCAGCAGAAAAATTAGTTTGACGTAAAGCCTCCCACGCGGTGCAATGCGCCTCGTGATTAGCCGCGTTCTCGTCCTTATCGGTATTGATCTCCTCGTCCTTCGGGCGAGTGGGGTGCAGGCCGGCTGACGCGACGAAACATCGAACAGCAGCCCCGCACCCCGAAAGGGGGCGGGGCGTTTTTTTTGTCTGAACGGGAAGGAGACCGAAAGAGCCATGAGGAGCGACGCGATGAAAAAGGGGCCGGCGCGGGCGCCCGCGCGCGCGATGCTCCGCGCCACGGGACTCACGCCCGAGGAGATCGCCCGCCCGCTCGTGGCCGTCGTCCATTCCTGGACGGACCTCGGCCCGTGCAACGCCTCGCTTCGCGCCCTCGCCGAGGAGGTCAAGGCCGGCGTCCGCGAGGCGGGCGGGACGCCCTTCGAGTTCGGCACGATCGCGATCTCCGACGGTATCTCGATGGGCACGGACGGAATGCGGGCGTCCCTCGTCTCGCGCGAGGTCATCGCCGACTCCATCGAGCTCGTCGTCATGGGCCACGCGCTCGACGCCGTCGTCGCCCTCTCGGGCTGCGACAAGACGATCCCCGGCACCGTCATGGCGCTCGCCCGCCTCGACCTCCCGTCCGTGGCGCTCTACGGCGGTTCGATCGAGCCCGGGCGCGTGGGCGGGAAGGACGTGACGATCCAGGACGTCTTCGAGGCGGTGGGCGCGCACTCGGCGGGGAAGCTCTCCGAGGCCGGGCTTTGCGACGTGGAGGCGGGGGCCTGCCCCGGCGCCGGCGCGTGCGGCGGGCAATTCACCGCGAACACGATGGCGACGGCGCTCACGTTCCTCGGCATCTCGCCGATGGGCGCGAACGACGTGCCCGCGACCGATCCCGCGAAGGCCGCGGTCGCGCGCGCCGCCGGCCGGCTNNACGGGCGGCTCGACGAACGCCGTCCTGCACCTCCTCGCGATCGCGCGTGAGGCCGGCGTGCCGCTCGTCCTCGACGACTTCGACGTGATCGCCTCGCGAACGCCCCTTTTCGTCGACCTCAAGCCGGGCGGACGGTTCACGGCGCCCGATCTCTATCGCGCCGGGGGCTCGCGCCTCGTCGCGAAGCGGCTCGGAGACGCGGGGCTCCTGAAGCACGCGACGACCGTCACGGGCCGGACGCTTCTCGCCGAGGCGGCCGAGGCCCGTGAGACGCCCGGGCAGCAGGTTGTTCGTGACATTACCCGGCCGCTCAAGAAGACGGGCGGGCTCGCGATCCTGCGCGGCACGCTCGCGCCCGAGGGCTGCGTCGTGAAGCTGGCCGGGCACGAGCGGCTGGCGCACACCGGCCCGGCCCGCGTCTTCGACGGTGAGATCGCCGCGTTTGCCGCCGTCGAGCGCCGGCAGATCCACGCGGGCGACGTCGTCGTGATCCGCTACGAGGGGCCGAAGGGCGCGCCCGGGATGCCCGAGATGCTGGCCGTCACGGCGGCGCTCGTGGGCCAGGGCCTCGGCGAGACCGTGGCCCTCGTCACCGACGGCCGCTTCTCCGGCGCGACGCACGGCCTCATGGTCGGGCACGTCTCCCCTGAGGCCGCGGCGGGCGGCCCGATCGGGCTCCTGCGCGACGGGGACCGCGTGACGCTCGACGTGACCGCGCGCCGCCTCGACCTCGAGGTTGGAGAAGAAGATCTCGCCGCGCGCCGGCGCTCTTACCGCGCCCCGGCGCCGCGGGCCACGACCGGCGTCCTCGCGAAGTACGCGCGTCTCGTCTCCTCGGCCTCCGAGGGCGCCGTGACGAGTCCGGCCGCGCCCGCCTCGGCGGCGGTGGCGCGCGAGAGGGCGGGGGTGAGCGCGTGAGCGCCAGGTTCCTTCCTCAAGAGCGCTCGCGCGTCCGCGCCGCGGACGCCCTCGCCGCCGAGCTCGTCGCTCAGGGAGTGACGCACATCTTCGGCCACCCGGGTGGCGCCGCGCTGCCGCTGTACGACGCGCTCCTCTCGGCGCCCATCACGCATCTGCTCATGCGACACGAGCAGTGCGCCGCGCACGCGGCGCAGGGCTACGCGCGGGCCACGGGCCGGCCGGGCGTCTGCCTCGCGACGTCGGGCCCCGGCGCGACGAACCTCATTACGGGCCTGACCGACGCGATGCTCGACTCCACTCCGGTCGTGGCGCTCACGGCGCAGGTCGCGACGGCGCTGCTCGGACGGGACGGCTTCCAGGAGGCCGACATCATCGGCATGACGGCGCCCGTGACGAAGCACAACTGGCTCGTCCTCGAGCCGCAGGAGGTCCCCGGCACCGTGCGCGAAGCCTTCCGCCTCGCCACTTCGGGGCGGCCCGGTCCCGTCCTCGTGGACGTGCCGCGCGACGTGCTGCAGGCCGAGATCGAGTGGGAGGCAGGCACCCTCATCACGTCGCTTCCTCCGCGGCGCGCGGACCCCGTGGGCCTCCGGCGCGCGGCGTTCGCGATCTCGAACGCAAAGCGCCCCATCCTCTACGTGGGCGGCGGCGTGATCTCCTCCGGAGCGTCCGCCGAGGTCCGGCGGCTCGCGAAGAAGACGCGCATCCCGGTCACGACGACGCTCATGGGCAAGGGCGCCTATTCCGATATGGACGCCCTGTCNNCTCGCCACGTTCGCGCCGCACGCGAAGGTCGTCCACATCGACATCGACGATGCCGAGATCGGCAAGAACCGCAAAGCCGATTACCCGCTCCACGGCGACGCGCGCTCCGTGCTCCAGCAGCTTCTTCCTCTCGTCGGCGCGCCCGATACGGCGGACTGGTGGAAGGAGATCGAGGCGTGGAAGGCGAAGGCGCCCCTCCAGTACCGGCAGGAAGGCGACGTCATTTTCCCGCAGTTCGCGATCGACCGGCTCTGGCGGCTCACGCGCGGCCTGCGCCCCATCGTCACGACGGACGTGGGTCAGCACCAGATGTGGGCCGCTCAGTTCTGGAAGTGCGACGAGCCCGGCACGTTCATCACGTCGGGCGGGCTCGGCACGATGGGCTTCGGCTTGCCGGCCGCGCTCGGCGCGCAGTGCGGGCGGCCCGACCGGCTCGTCATCAACCTCAACGGCGACGGCAGCTTCCAGCAGACGATGCAGACCCTCGCCACCGCCGTCGAACACCACCTGCCGCTGAAGATCATCGTCCTCGACAACCAGGGCCTCGGCATGGTGCGGCAGTGGCAGGACCTCTTCTACGATCGCCGCTTCTCCTCCGTGGAGCTGAAGAACCCCGACTTCGCGCGGCTCGCCGAGGCTTTCGGAGCCGCGGGCTTCACGGCGCGGCGGCCCGACGAGCTGGACGCCGTGTACGAAAGGGCGCTCGCCGTGACCAATCGGCCGGCGCTCGTGCACGTCCTCACCGAGCCCACCGAGAACTGCTATCCGATGTGGCCCGCCGGCCAGTCCATCGACACGATGGTGGTCGAGGACCCGAAGTACGCCGCGAAGAGCACGAAGAAGAAGAGCTGAGAAAAAGGAGCGAAGGGGAAGAAGACAATGGAACAGATTTTCGAAATCACCGTCCAGGACGTACCCGGTCTGTTGGCGCGGGTGGAGTCGATCTTCCGCCGGCAGCGCAC
>PLZI01000089.1 GCA_003152095.1 Acidobacteriota bacterium
GCCGAGGCGGCGATCTGCTCGACATACGTGTCGTTCATGTGCTCGGGATCGCCCACGACCGGCATCGTGGCATCCATGAGGACGGCCCAGCCCTGCGTGAGAAAGAAGAGAGGCGACGCCCCCGCGAGCCGTGTGAAGGCGTTCGGAGAGAGACGCACCTGCCCCGCGGTGTCCGCATCCGAGTACTCGAGCGGGTAGGCCCAGACGAAGCAGGGCACGCGCGCGCCCGCCTTGTAATGAGGCGGCAGATAGAGCGTGCCCGAAAGCGGCACCTTGTCGGCACGCTCGTACTTCAGGATCTCCTTCGTCACGCCCGTGAGCTGCGGCGCGGGATCCTTGTCGTCCGTGAGGCGCGTCCGCTTCTTCGTCTCGAGATCCACGAGCCACAGGTTTGGCGGCTCCGTCTTCGTCTCGCGGCGCGTGACGATGCGGGAGCGGTTTGCGCCCACGAACGCCACGAAGCGCTCGAGGGCATCATCGTCGGAACGGAAGAGGCGCGTTTTCTGACCGGACGCGAGGTCGATCCGGTCGAGGAAGGGGAAAGACCCCTTCGGCGACGCGCCCTCCCCCGCAAGCCAGGCGGTGTTTCCGTCCATCAGAATCGTTCTCCGGCCCCTACGCGACGTGGCGAGGACGAAACGTCCCGGGTCCCCGTACGCGTCCTGGGCGCTCAGGTCGAACAGCGTCTTCGGTGCGGCGTCGGGCGATCCGAGGTCCACGAGCGACGTCGTGCGCCAACGGCGGTCGCGGTCGAACTCCGTGACGAGCGCGCGGCCGGGCGTGGACGTCCACTCGACATCGCGGAAGCGGTGCACGAGCTTCCAAGCTTTGCGCGGTTCGCCCGCGAAAGGCGCCGCGAGCGTCTTCAGACACTCCCGGAAGGGCACCTTCTTCAGCGGATCCCCTTCGTCGAGGGCTTCCACCCAGAAGAGCGATGCCTCCTCCATGGGCTGCCACTCCATCCGGCGCGCGCCCCTGGGGACGCCCTGCCGCGGCGTCTGGTCGGCGAGCGGCAGATCGGCCACCGTGCGCACGGCCGTTCCCGCTCCGTCCCAGACCTCGAGCGTGTGCGGGAAAGCCTCGTACGGCACACGGTACGAGAACGGTCTCTTGAGCTTGGCGACGAGAAGGTATTTCCCGTCGGGCGATGGTTCGGCGGACTCGTGGAGCCCGGGTGATCCCACCGGAGTCCGCTTTCCAGTCGCGAGATCGAGCCGAACGACCTGAGAGGCGCCGTAGTACGCGAAGAGATCCTCGTCGCGTGAGCTTTTCAGCAGATCCTGAAACGTCGCGACCTGGGCCGTCTTGCCGGTCGTCTCTTCGATGATGGGGCCGGCGGGCACCGTGGGTTCGGGCGGCGCGGGTCCCCGGCCGGCGGGCGCTTCAAGGAGCCACAGAGAACGGCCGTCGCCCGAGAAACGCATCGGCTCACCGAGGACGTCGTTCAGGCGCACGTCGGAGATCGGCTTCGCCTTCCCGGACTTTGCGTCCCCGATCCAGAGCTCGGTGCGGTCGTCGGTGTCGCGGGTGAAGGCGAACGCCGCGCCATCGGGCGAGAAGATCGGCAGGCTGATGCGAGAGCCCGCGGGAAGCTCGACGCGGGTCTTCCGGCCGTCCGGCAGCGTCAAGAGCGTGAGGCTCGTTCCGTACACGAGATGCTGGCGCGTTCCCCGTTTCGGTGTGAGGCGAACGCCGCCGAGACGCAGGAACGGCTCCGCCACGAGCGAAAGCGGCGGGTTTTGTTCCGCGTCGACGAGGAGAATCGCGTCCCCGGCCGGGCTCTCGCGCAGAATCGGAGCGCCGGGCGCGTCGAGGATGTCGATGACGGCTCTTGGAGGCAGCTTGTAAGACGTCGCGGCGAAGACGGGAACGGAGAGAACGAAGAGAATCCCCGCCGCGAAGGCGGCGGTACGAGTGCGGCTCATCGAGGACCTCCGGGCGGGAAGTCTAAGCCGTCCCGGCGATAATCAGCCGGCCCTCTGGAGGATCGATGCGACGTCTCATCTCCGCCTTCGCCGTGCTCTCGTGCGCCTTGGCCGTCCGCCCCGCTCCCGCCGAGTCGCCCGAGCCGTTCGACGTGTTGTATGCGCGCCTGACGAAGACCCGTGAGATCTTTGGCGTCGACATCTCGCCGGACGGGAAGCTCGTCGCGCGGGTGGAACCGGTCCGGGACGAGAAGGCGATGCGCGCCTCGCGCATCCTCGTGCAGGAGGCGCTGCCCGGAGCCCCGGCCGTCCGCATCACGGCATCGCTCGACGGGTCGGCGGTGCGCGAGGGCGACGTTGCCTTCTCTCCCGATGGGCGGACGCTTGCGTTCGTCTCCCAGACGGGCGGCGCGGCCCTCTGGACGGCCCCGGTCACGGGCGGCCCGGCGGCGCGTCTCACGAAGCTGAAGGGCAACTTCGGGGAGCCGCGCTGGTCCCGCGATGGCCGCTCGATCGCAGTCCTCGTCATCGAGAACGCCGCCAAGGAGCCCGGCCCGGCGGTGCCCACGGCCCGCGACGCGGGCGTCGTNNGCTCGGGCGACGACAACTGGTGGCGGGCCGAGCTCGTCGCGGTGGACGCGGCCTCCGGGGCGACTCGCCTCCTGTGGAAGCCGCCGCTTCAGATCACGTGGCCCGTCTTCTCGCCGGACGGCTCGGCCGTGGCGGTCATCCACGGCCTCATGAGCGATTACGGTGCGGCCGGCGGCGACGTCTTCGTGGTACCGGTCGCGGGAGGCGAGGCGAGAAATCTCACGCCGGCCCGCCGCGCCTCCGCGGGCGCTCTGGCATGGCCCTCCTCGTCCCGGCTGGTCGTCACGGAGCTTGCGGGAGAGTCCACGGCCGTCGTGGCGCTCGACCCTTCGACCGGGGCGGCCCGCACGCTTTTCTCGGGGCGCGAGACGCTCACGCCCGGCCGGGGCATCGGCCTCTCGCTCGCGCGCGACGGCCTGGCATCGGCCGTCATCCGGGAGTCGTTCGACTCGCCCCCGGAAGTCTGGGCGGGCCCGATCGGAGCGTGGAGCCGCCTCACGAACGTCAATGCGGGCGTCAAGCCCGAGTGGGGTCCCGCCGCGAGCGTGCGCGTCACGAGCGACGGCCAGAACGTCCAGGGCTGGCTCCTGCCNNNGGACAAGGTGAAGGGTTCACGGGGGGAAACGTGAAGGACTTCGGAGGAGGCGATCTCCGTGACATCCTCGCCGGCGTGGACGAGGTCGTGAGAACGCGCCCCATCGACCCGAAGCGCATCGGACTTTTCGGCTGGAGCTACGGAGGCTACATCGCGATGTGGGCCGTCACGCAGACGAATCGCTTCGCCGCCGTCGCGGCCGGCGCCGGCATCGCGAACTGGCAGAGCTACTACGGCCAGAACCGCATCGACGGCTGGATGCTCCCGTACTTCGGTGCGTCCGTGTACGACGATCCCGCGGTCTACGCGAAAAGCTCGCCCATCACCTTCATCCGGAACGTGAAGACGCCGACGCTGGTCCTCCACGGCGAACGGGATGCCGAGGTACCCGTCCCGCAGGGCTATGAGTTCTGGCATGCCCTCAAGACGCTCGGCGTTCCGACGCAGCTCGTCGTCTATCCGGACGAGGGGCACGGCTTCTTTCGCGAGGAGAACAAGAAGGACCGGATCTCCCGCGTGCTCGACTGGTTCTCTCGCTGGATGAAGGGATGAAGTAAGTCCCGCGCGATGTGGCTCTCGAAGGCGCAGGTCGTGACGCTCCTGTTCGCGCTGACGGCGGCGTCGTTCGGGCTCCTCGCGCTCACGCTCCTCGGGATCTCCCGCGGGAGAAGGCGGCTCGCCCTTTATGCCGTCCTTGCGCTCGGCGTCGCGGTGTTTCTCGGCGCCCCGTTCCTCTTCGAGGGCGCCCTCAGGCAGCGCGTCGAAACAGGCCTCGCCTTGTCCCTCCCTCTCGTGGTCGCGGGACTCCTCGTGGATCTCTCGCGGGGCGCCCGGCAGACGCGCGCCTTTCTCTTCGCGGCCTCGAGCGTGCTCGTCCTCGGGGCGCTCGCCGAGCTCGCCGCCCGGCGGCAGGTTCTCGTCGTGGCGCCCGTCGTTCCGCCGCTCGGGATCGGGTTCCTCCTCTTCACGGCGATGCTTCTCCCCCGCGTTGCCGAGCAGGAAAGGCGCCTTTTCACGCGTGCGACCACGGATCCCCTGACCGGACTTCTGAACCGAGCCGCCTTCGAGGATCGCGCGCAGGCCGAGCTCGCGCGCGCCGGTCGTACGGGAAGGAGCCTCGCGCTCTCCATGCTCGACCTCGACCATTTCAAGACCTTCAACGACCGCTTCGGTCATCCCGCCGGAGACGCGGCGCTGACGGCCGTGGCGCGAGCCGTCGCGCAGACGATTCGCGGTCTCGACGCCGCGGGCCGTTACGGGGGCGAGGAATTCATCGTGCTGTTCGTCGAGGCGGACGCAGAGGCGGCGACGCACGCGCTGGAGCGCATCCGGGCGGCCGTCGCGGCGCTCGGCCCTCCCCGGATCGCTCAGCGCATCACCGTCTCCGCAGGCGTCGCCATGCACCAGGGCCTCTTCGAAAAGACTTCCCTAAAATCGCTCGTCTCTCGCGCGGACGCGGCCCTCTATGCGGCCAAGAAGGCCGGACGTGACCGCGTCGTCGTCGAGTCCGTGCCCGAACCGGCGACGCCCGCGGACGTCCGGTATCGCTAGCGAGCGAGGACGCGCGCGAGGCGGGAGATTCCCTCCTCGAGGCGCTCGCGCGACGTCGCGAACGAGATCCGCACGCAGCGGTCCTCTCCGAAGGCGATGCCCGGCGTCACGGCCACGGCGACCGTCTCCAGAAGCGCCTCCGCGAGGCTCTCGGACCCCGTGATCTCGTGCCCGCCGAGGGTTCGCCCGTAGTGCGCGGAAACGTCCGGAAAAGCGTAAAAGGTGCCGCCCGGAGAGACGCACGTCACGCCTTCGAGCGCGTTCAGGGCCGGAATGAGGAACTCCCTTCGGCGCGCGTACTCGGCGAACATGCCGTCCACGGCGGCCCGCGCCTCGCCGTGCCGGGTCAGCGCCGCGACGGCCGCCTGCTGCGTGATCGAGCAGACGTTCGACGTGGCGTGGCCCACGATGCGGCCCATGAGGTCGATGAGAGGCTTCGGCCCGAGCGCGAAGCCGACGCGCCAACCCGTCATCGCGTACGTCTTCGAAAGCGTCCCGACCACGAGGACCGTGTCGAGGAACTCTCTCGCGAGCGACGCCGCGGAGACGTGCCGACCTTCGAAGACGAGACGGTCGTAGCACTCGTCGAAGAGCACGGTCCAGCCGCGCGACGCCGCGAGACGAACCACGGCTTCGACTTCGGAGGGCTCCATGACGGCGCCGGTCGGGTTGTTCGGCGTGTTCACGATGAGGCCCCGCGTCGCGGGCGTCGCGGCCCGGGCCACGTCGGCCGCGGTCAGACGGAAGCCGGAGGCGGCGGACGTGGGCACGAACACGGATCGCGCGCCCGAGAGCGTCACCATCTCGGGAAACGACACCCAGTAAGGCGCCGGGATGAGGACGTCGTCTCCCTCCTCGAAAAGCGCGAGGCAGGCCGTGTGCAGCGCCTGCTTCCCGCCGGCCGTGACGACGACCTCGCCAGCCGTGTACGGCGCGTTCCATTCCGTGAGATAGCGCGACGCGATCGCCTCGCGCAGCTCGGGCGTTCCCGACGAATCCGTGTATTTCGTGAAGTCCGACTCGATCGCGTCAATCGCGGCGCGTTTCACGAAGGCTGGCGTCGGGAAGTCGGGCTCTCCCGGGCCGAAGTCCACGACGTCGACGCCTTTGGCGCGCAGTGCTGCGGCGGCCTTCAGGACGGCGAGGGTCGCCGAGCCGGCGACGCGCGAAGCGCGGGACGCGAACTTCATCGGCGCCTCAGGACGTGCCACGCGGCCTGGAAGGCGCGCGGATTCCGCTTTCCGATTGCAATCATGAGGATCTCCACGCCGCACCAACCCGCATAGACGTAGATCATCGGGCCTCGGGTCGAAGGCATGGCGAACTGAACCAGCCAGAACACGAAGAGGATCGCGGCCTCGAAGGCGCGCAGGTCCAGGTTCACGAGGAGAAGCCAGCCGAGAAAGCTCTGGAGGATCGTCAGAAGGATCTCCAGGCGCTGGTGCGAATCGAACACGATCGCCGACGGGGTTCCCCTCGAGATGGAGTAGATGACCGGGATGAGCGCCGAGAGGATCGACCACTGGTTGATCGTCGACGAGACGAGGTTCATCACCGCCATCGGTGCTTTCGTGATCTGGCGCGCCCAGTTGAACGCCGAAAGCTTCTCGGGGAACTCCGAGAGAAACGGCGCGACCCACTGCACGAAGACGAACGGCGAAACGCCCGCGGTGATCGCGAGCGCGAGCATCGACTCGACGAATGCATGCGCCGACAGGGCGAGGATCGCGCCCCCCACGACGAAGATTCCCGTGATGGCCCAGGCACGCCGGCCGGGACCCTGCGCGAGAGCCCACCGCGAGACGGCAGGCAGGTCTTCCATCTCTTCCACGTCGCCCTCGCGCGGCGGCACGCGCAGGAGCGCGACGAGATAGACGACGTAGCACAGGGCGAGAACCGCCGCGTCGAGGAGACCGAGCGACCCTTTCCACCAGATGAACGTGAACCAGACGAGGGGCGGAAGAAGGCCCATGATCTCGATCGCGTGCTCGTCGTCGAACGTGATCGCGATCCAGGTTTTCCGCCGGCCTGTTCGCCGCGCGAAAAACGCGGCCACGAAATACACGAGCGGCCATCCCAGCCCGACCAGGAGCCGGATCGAGCCCGTGAAGTTCGCGATCGCGAGGTGGACCTTTGACGGGTCTTTCCCGGCCTCCCACGCGATCACGGCCTCCACCGCGAACTCGGGCAGGGTCTGGAGCCAGGCGAGGATCGCGAGCGCGAGACCCTGCGAGACGAGAAACTGCGCCGCCTCGGCTCCCCACGCGACGAGAAACGCGGAAAACAGGACGGATGGGAACGTCCAGAGCGCGGTCAGGGGCGCGGCCTTCGCGACGAGCGCGGTCCCTGCCGCCGGGAGCGATCCCTTCATTCGGGCCGAATTTAAGCACGTCGGCGCCTCGCGGCACACCCGATCGAGCGCGAAAAGAACTAGACTCGTCCCGCTTGGAGCGTCGCGCGTCGTTCTCGCCCCTCGCACTCGCGGCGGCCGCGTGGGTTCTCCTCGTCGCGGCCCGCGCGCTTACGCTCGCGCCGGATTTCTGGGAATGGGACGAAATCCTCTTCGTGCGCGCGGTGCTCCACGGGATCGACCTCCGCGCGGGCCGGCCCCACGCGCCGGGCTATCCGCTCTTCGTCGAGTCGGCGCGCGGTCTCGCCGCGCTCGGATTCGCGCCGTTTCGCGCCGCCGTGCTCGTGGGCTTCGCGGGCGGGGTTCTGGCGCCCGCGGGCCTCGCGGCGCTGCTCGCCGCCTTCGAGCTTCCGCTCGCGGCCTCTGTCCTCGGAGGAGCGCTTTACGCTTTTCTGCCCGCCGTGTGGCTGCACGGGGGCAGGCCTCTCTCCGACTCTCCCGCCGCCGCGACGTTTCTTTTCTCGGCGGCGGCTCTCGTCGCCGCGCTTCGGCGCGAGGATGGAAGGCTCCTCGCCGCGGGGGCGGCTCTCGCGGCGCTCGACTTCGGCCTGAGGCCGCAGACGGCCGTCGCCATCCTGCCGCTCGCCGCCGTTGTTGCGTTTCGGTTTCTGCGCCGGGGTCGCGTCCGGCCCGTCCTGACCGCGCTCGCGCTCGGCCTTGGCCTTTCCGCTCTCGCCTATGCGCCCGCGATCCGCGGCTCGGGAGGATGGGCTCCCTTCCGCGACAGGGTCGCCGCGCAGGCCGCGTACGTGCGCGAGTCGGACTCGCTCTCGCGCGCCGACCTCGCGAGAGCAGAGACGTGGACGCGATGGTTCCGCGATCCGTTCGGCCCCGATGCCCTCGCGATCGCGTTCGGCGTCCTCGCCTTCGCGGCCCTTGCCTTCTCCTTCCGGAAGGCTCTCGCGCTCGTGGCCCTCTTCCTGCCCCTGTATGCCCTGACGATCCCGTACTCCTCGCTGCAGGCTGCCCCGCGGTACGCGGTCGTCCTCCTTCCGCTGCCGGCCGCTCTCGCCGCGCTCGCCCTTTCTCGTCTCCGGTCCGTCGCCCGGATTCCGGCGGCCCTCCTCGGCGCCGGCCTCGTTGGAGCCTCGGCCGCCGTGGCGATGCCCGCGGTCGTCGAAGTCGCGCGCAATCCGAGTCCTCCCGTCGCCGCGTTCGCCGCGCTGAAGAGCGATCCTCTGCTCGCCGGCCGGCCCCTTGTCCTCTGGACGGGTCTCGCCATGCACCGCGAGGAGCTCCTGCCCGGGGCGCGCGCGCGCGAAATCGGCGAGGACAAGACCGCGTCCGTCACCCGCGAGGAGCTCATCGTCATGTCCGACGACGCGATTTTCGGACAGAAGCCTGTCCGCCATTTCGCGTTCGAGAGCCCGTTGCTTCTTCGGATCTCGAGAGCGCGTTACCTCAACGTGTCGATCGTCGAAGGCGACCCGGGCCTCGGCGTCCTGCGCCCGTGGCTCGATGGCAAGGGCGACTTCGACTGGACGACCGGCGACGCGAACCTCGTCGAGGGAGACCTTCTCACCGTGCGCGGCGTCGCGGGGCCCGTGGACGTGACCGTCGGAGCGGTGGCCAGCGCCCGCGCGGAGGCGCGGCTGCGGGTGACGACGAACGGCCCGAGCCGAAATCTGTCCCTTCGGAGCCGCGAGCGCGGCACACTCGCCTTCCGTGCGTTTCCCGACGCGCAGGGCGTGCTCTTCCGCCTCAGGGTCGCCGAGGGCGACGTCGCGCTGGCAAACTTCCGGTTCACGCCCGCGCCGGGAGGCGCTCCATGACCACGCGCATCGACTCCGCCTCGAACCCGCGCATCGCGGCGGCCGTCAAGGCCATCGCGAGCGGAGAAATGATGCTGCTCGAAGGCGGGAGGATGATCGAGGAGGCGCTCGACGCAGGGGTGCGGATAGATGAGATTTTTCTTCAGAGGAATCCGGAACAAGAGAAGGAGGGAGAAGAAGATTTTCCTAGAAGGGTGAGAGGGGAAGGAGAAACAGAGGAACGATTTCTTAGAAGGGGAAGAGGAGCGGGCAATGCGCGCGCGACAGCCGCTCCGGCACGCGTGACGCTTGTCTCGGCGCGGGTGCTGCGCCGGCTCTCGGATCTTCCCTCGACGCGTGGCGCCGTCGCGATCGCACCGCCCCCCCACCGCGCTCTGACTTCCCTTTCAGCCCTATTACCTTCCAAGAAATCTCTCTCTTCCTCTTCCTCTTCCTCTTCTCCGCTCTTCCTCCTCCTCGACGACGTTCAGGACCCCGCGAACGTGGGAGCCATCCTCCGGAGCGGCGAGGCCTTCGGGGTTGCCGCTGCGCTCCTGACGCCCGGGTGTGCGTGGCCTTTCTCGCCGCGCGCGCTGCGCGCGTCCGCGGGGAGCGCGTTCCGGCTCCCCGTCTGTGCGCCTGTCACGGCGGATGAGGCGGTCGCGTGGGCGCGCCGGCACGGGATTGCACTCGCCGGGGCCGAAGCGCATGGCGGTGACGCGCCGGAGTCGCTCGCGGCGCTCCGCCCTTTGGCCCTCGTGATCGGCTCCGAAGGCCACGGAATCTCCCCGGAGATCGTCTCGGCGCTCGACCGTCGCGTCACGCTTCCGCTCGCGGGCCGCGTCGAGTCTCTGAACGCCGCCGTCGCCGCGGGCGTGCTTCTTCACGTCCTGACGCGCCGGCCCGGCTCTCCGCGATAGACTCCGTCATCGGCCGCGCCCTCCGGGCCGTCATCACACGAAAAGCGAGGACCTCATCCCATGCGGCGGAATCTGATCGTCTCCGTTTTCCTTCTGTCCTCCTTGACCCCGGCGCTCGCCGACGACACCCCAAAGCCCGCCCCGGTTAAGGCGGCGCCCGCGAAGCCGGCCGCCGCCAAGTCCGGCGGCGCGGCTCCCGCCACCGAGAGCGCGAAGACGCTCTATGCGCTCGGGCTCGTCATGAGCCAGAACCTCGGGCCGCTGAAGCTGTCCGCCGCGGAGCTCGCGTCCGTGGAGGAGGGCCTCACCGACGGCGTCCTCGGTCACAAACCCAAGGTCGAGCTCGCGGTCTATGGTCCGAAGCTCCAGGAGTTCGCGAAGGGTCGCCTCGGCGCGGCAGCCGAAGGCGAAAAGAAGGCCGGCGCGGCCTTCCTCGCGAGCGAGGCCGCGCAGCCCGGCGCCGTCAAGCAGCCGACCGGCTTCATCTACAAGGAAGTCAAGGCTGGAACGGGCGCGGCGCCCAAGGCGACCGACAAGGTGAAAGTCCACTATCGCGGAACGCTCACCGACGGCACCGTCTTCGACAGCTCGATCGACCGCGGCCAGCCCGCGACGTTCCCGCTGAACGGTGTCATCCCCTGCTGGACGCAGGGACTCCAGCTCATGAAGGAGGGCGGGAAGGCCCGGCTCGTCTGCCCGTCCGAGCTCGCATACGGCGACGCGGGAAGCGCACCGAAGATCAAGGGCGGTGCAACCCTGGTCTTCGAAGTCGAGCTGATCTCGATCGAGAAGTAGCCTTTCTCAGAAGACTTCGGCGGTGAACCGGAGGAGACGCGGAGGGCTCGACGCCTGCCAGCTCTCCTCCGGAAGCCCTGCCCGGAGGCACGCCTGGGACAGGAGACGCGCGCCGTCCCAGCCAAAGAGAGCGGCGTCCTGCGGGAGCACCACGCCGCGGCGCTTCCCCTTCTCGACAAGAACCCCGTGTGTACCCGGGAGAAGGCCTTCGGTCCCGGGGATTTCTTCGAAGGAAAAAAGGACGGAAATCTCGGGTACGTAGCGCGGCAGCTCTTTGGCGGTCGCCGGAGCGAATCTCGGGTCGTGCAGGAGCGCCTCCACCGCGTGTTTCTCTACGAGCGTGATCAAGGGCTCGTCGGGCGTCAGCGTCCCGCTTCGCCCACGGGGCCGTCCTTCTCTTCTCCATGTGACGAAGACCCCGGCAAAGCGTTCGAGGGCGGGTTCAGAAGCGGGGAGAGGCGTTTCGGCCACGCGAGGCCCGAGCTCTCGCGCCGCCGCCTCAAGAGCCGCCTTTCGAAGAATCTCTCTCTCGGCGTCGGAGAACATCACGCTGGGAGCCACATCGCGAGCGCATCGCCCGCCGCGCTTTCAAGCTCGTCCAGCAATCCGGAGAAGAAGTGGTCCGCCCCGGGAACCACGAGGAACGTCCAGCCGCGCGCGGCGGCGATGTCCCGGGCGCGCGTGACGGAGCTGAACTCGTCGTCTCCGCCCTGAATCCACGCGACATGCGTGTCCGGCGGGATTACGCCGGCGGGCTCGTCCCGGTCGGTCGGAACTCCGATGAGAAGAAGCACCTGGGGCGCGAGACGCTCGGCGGCCCTCAGCGCGCACAGCGACCCGAAGGAGAAGCCCGACAGGACGAAAGGGCCGCCCGGCTGGCGCGCCCTCAGCCAGGCCGCGGCGGCGACGAGGTCTTCCGTCTCGCCGGCTCCGCCGTCGTACTCCCCCGCCGAGGCGCCCACCCCCCGGAAGTTGAAGCGCAGCGCCGCCAGTGAGAACCGGTTCGACAGGAGGCGCGCGGCGCGATGCACGACCTTCGTGCGCATCGTTCCCCCGAGCCGGGGATGCGGGTGCGCGACGAGCGCCGCCCCGGCCGGAACTGCCGGCGAACGCAGGAGAGCCTCCAGGGGGCCGGCTGGGCCCGGAATCTCGAGTGAAGAGAGCTTCACGGGGGCCGCATCCGGCATCGAAACGACGTTAACATGCGACCTTTTTTCGGACGCGGCCGTTGAATTCCACCGCCCCGGACGGCTATAAGGGAATCCGCTGCGGAATGTCCCCTCGCGTCAGGAGCGTGCCATGAAGAACATCGTTCACATCGTCGGCACCGGGACGATCGGAGAGCCTCTCATCGGGCTCTTCACCGACTTCAAACAGCATCTCGGCATCGATGAAGTGACGTTCCACAAGCGCACGCCCATGAAGACCGAGCGGGCAAAGGTGGCTCACCTCATGTCGCGCGGCGCGCACCTCGCGACGGAGGAGGACAAGGTCGCCGACTTCGAGGCCCTCGGCCACAAGATCTCGTACACGGCGCAGGACGCGATGGAACGCGCGACCGTCATCATCGACTGCACACCGGCGGGAAACGAGAACAAGGAAGCTTTCTACAAGAGCCTCAAGGGGCCACGCGGGTTCGTGGCGCAAGGCTCCGAGTTCGGCTTCGGAAAAATGTACGCGCGCGGGATCAACGACTCGGCCCTGATCCCGGGCGAAGATCGCTTCCTGCAGATCGTGTCGTGCAACACGCACAACCTCGCGATCCTGATCAAGACGCTCGGCATGGACGGTGACACGCTGTCGATGGACCGCGCGCAGTTCGTCTGCATGCGGCGCGCAAACGACATCTCCCAGACGAAGGACTACATCCCCGCGCCTACCGTCGGCAAGCACGATGACGAGGAATTCGGGACGCACCATGCCCGCGACGTCTTCCATCTCTACGAGACGCTCGGCCTGAAGCCGAAGGTTTTCTCGTCCGCCGTGAAGCTCAACACGCAATACATGCACTCCGTGTGGTTCAACTTCCTGCTGACGAAGCCCACCGACAAGAAAACCGTGCTCGAGCACCTCAAGGAGAATCCGCTCGTCGCGCTCACCGAAAGGAAGAGCGCGAACGAGGTCTTTTCGTTCGGCCGCGATCACGGCTACTACGGCCGCATCCTCTCGCAAACCGTCCTCTCGACGCCGACGCTCGCCATCGCCGACAAGGGCAAGGAGATCGTGGGCTTCTGCTTTACACCGCAGGACGGCAACTCGCTCCTCTCCTCGGTCGCGGGCGCCATCTGGCTCATGGACCCGAAGCACGCCGCCGAGCGGATTCAGATCCTCAAGCGGTTCGTGTTTCAGGAAATTTGAAGACGGTCATTTCCCTTTCAAAAGAAAATCCAGCGCCGCGGAAAGAGAGGCTCCGTCCGGAAGGCCGCTGAGCCCCCGGACGCGCCCGCGCAGCGTCTCGAGGCGCTGGGGCTCGACCGCGAAGTCGTACGCGAGGACGACCGGCACGCCGGCGAGCAGCGGCGCGAGCGCGTCGAGAATGTAGAAGCCCTGGTGTGTCGCGAGGTGGCGTACGGCCCGCGCGCGATCCCCGCCGAACCGCGCCACGAGCGACCCCGCGTCACCGGCGAGACGATCCTCGGGCGTGCGGTCGAAGACCACATCGAGAAACAGCGCGTCCGGCAGCTCTGCCACGAGCGCCGCGCGGGCCGTCTCGAGATCCAGGGCCCGCGAGAAGACGGCGTCGAGGCCCCGCGCGGACGCGAGGCGCTCGAACCCGTCCACGTACTCCGTCCCGTCCTCCACGACGAGGATCCGGCGCGCGGTCATGCGGTCTCCTCCACGGCGGCGAATTCGACCGCGACGCCCTTCGTGAACTCCCCCGTTCCCGGCGTCACGTCCACGAGGCCGTCCCATCGGCGGACGAGATCCGCGACGACGCCGAGTCCACGTTCGGCGGCCCGGCCCCGGATCATCTCGGCGGTGAGAAGGCGCGGATCTCCGTCGAAGAGCACGAAGCGCGCAAGGGCCTGGCCCGTCACCGGATCCCGCCGCTCTTCGGCGAGAAGCGCCAAACGCGGTGTCTGGAGAGCGTTCGCGAAGAGGTTGCGCCAGAGCGTGGTCCAGTCTCCTTCCGGCACGCGCACCCGCACACGTTTTCCGTCGCTGGTCGCCGCGAACAGCCCGAGGCCCGCGAGCGGTGGCTCCGCCGCGTCCTTTTCGCGCGCGACGCTCGCGAGGAGCGATGCGAGGCGGTCGAAGCGGACTTCGGTGGAGCCCGCGGCATCCAGACCCGCGGTCGAGAGCTGTGCGGTCCGGGAACTGAGAACCGAGGCGGCCGCGCGCAGCGTCCGGCGGAGCGCTTCGAGCCGGCGCGCGGGAAGCGAACCCGTTCCGGCGAGCCGCGTGAGATCGCGCTCGGCCCTCTCGAGGGCGTCGAGGGACCGGGAGACCGGGGAGAGAAGGGGGTCCTTGAAGCGCAGGTTCAAACGCGCGCCGCGGCGGCGCGCCAACGCCTCGAGATCCGAGAGGGCTGTTCGGGTCTCCGCGACCAGACCCGGCGCGCCCGAAGCTCCGTAAAGACGTTCGACGAGCAGGGGGGCAGCCTCGGCAAGGCCGCCGCGCGAGTTCAGGCGTTCCACCGCCTCCCCGAGAAGCAGGCCGCCGTGCTTGAACGCCTCGTGTGAGAGGCGGCCCGCCACGGAACGCGCGTCGCGCGTGGCCCCGGGATCGCGCCTCAGCCACTCATCGAGGGTGAGCCCCATGCGCCTCCTCGACCACGAGAGGCCCCCCGCGAGGAGCGCGAACGCGCCAGCACCGAGCGCCGCGCCTCGGAGCGTCTCCTGCCGCCTCTCCTCGCGCTCGAGTCCCGCCCGCGCCTCCTCGGCGTGGACGCCTCCGGCCGCCTCCGCGAGGTAGCGCCGGAAGAGCGCGGCGGCGCGCGACGAGCGTCCCTCGCCGGACGCGATCCGGGCAAGAGCGAAGAGCGCCTCGCGCGAACCGGCCTGCTCCGCGTGCTCCCAGGCCGTTTTGGCGTCGTGCGCGCGCGCGGGTTGGCGGGCCAGGAGCTCGGCCAGCCGTTCCCACGCGGCCGTGCGCGACGGGTCGACGGCGACAGCCCGCCGCAGCACCTCCTCGGCGCCGGCCAGATCATCCCGCCGCTCGTGCAGCGCTGCGCGCAGCTCGAGGGCCGGCACAAAAAGCGGGTCGAGGCGCTCCGCCTCGGCGAGCTCGGACTCGGCGTCGTCCCAGGACCGCGCGTCCGGCCGGCCTGCGTAGACCTGCGCGAGCCGAAACGCGCCCACGGCGGGAGATGCGGGATCCGAGGCGAGCGCGGCGGGCTCGGGGACTCCTGTACGCATGAGGCGCGCGCGCAGGCGCGCGCGAAACGCGCCGGCGCCCGTTCGTTCCTCCGGCGAGGCGGCCGGCCACCACGCGTCGAGGCGCTCGAGGGCGCGCGCGGGGTCGCCCCACGCGGCCCAACGGTTCGCCGCCTCGCGCAGGAGACGTGGGAGGTCCGGCCGGAGGGCCGCCGCGCGGTCGAGGAGCGCGAGCGACTCCTCCTTCGCCGGGCGGTCTGGCTCGTTCCAGAGCAGATTCGCGAGCGCCAGAAGAGCCTCGAAACCGTCCGGGTCGGCCGCGAGAGCCGTGCGGTAGGCGGCGGCCGCCTCGGCGGTCCGCCCGTCCCGTTCCTCGACGCTCCCAAGCGCGAGCGCAGCCTCCGAGTATCCGGGCGAAAGCCTGAGCGCCCTCCGAAACGCGTCGCGCGCGGGCTCGTTCGCCGCGCGCCGGAGGGCCGCCTTGCCGTCGGCAAATGCCCGGCGCGCGTCCGCGGAAGCCGGCGCGAAGCCGGGGCGCTCCGGAAGCTTTCGCGCCTCCTCTTCGGCGTCCAGCCTTCGAATGGACTCGCCGATCCAGTCCGCGCCCGATTGCCCGCGCCGCGCGAGCGCGGCCAGGACGTGTCCGTACTGCAGGATCGCGCCGCGCCGGTCCCCGCGCGCCTCCGCTTGCCGCGCGAGCATCAGGCGCTCGGCCACCGACAGGAATTCGGGAGCTTCCTTCGCAGCGACTTCGAGCAGACGAGCCTCATCGTCGGCGTCTCCGGCGGCGGCCGCAAGATCCGCGCCCCGCAGGGCGAGAGCCAGGGACGGGGAAGCCAGTCGCGCCCGCCGCACGAAGTCCCGGGCCCGCGCGAGATTCTCCGGAACCGGCGTCCCCGCCGCAACGAGACCTTCGGCCTGCTCCGCGAGAGATCCGGGATCGTCGGCGCACTCCGGAACGGTCCCCGGAGTCGCGGCGAGGAGAACCGGCAGGATTGCCTGCCACACGTTCACGCCTCGCGCCGCGCCGAAAGACCGAGCTTGTTGAACCGCAGACGCACCGCCCTCTCGTCGGCCGCCGAGCCCGTCATTCGCTCGGCCATACGAGAGAAGTCGCCCTCGCACTCGTGGAAGATCTGCTGGAACGCGGAGCGCTCGAGCTCCCGCCGGAAAGCCTCGACACTGTCCACTTTCGGACGCGGGAGCGCGAAAACATCGCCGGCTTCGGGCGCGTCCTCCTGGCGGGCCTCGGCGAGGAGGTCGAACACGAGACGCGGGTCGATCGCGAAGATGACGCGGCTCGAGCGGTCCCTCGCCGCGGCGGTCCGGCCGTACAGCGTGGCCGCGAGGAGATCGGCGAGGACCATCGCGAACTGCCGGACGTTTCCGGGCCACGGATGACGTGCGACCGCCTGCCAACCCTTGCGCGGAAGCGCGAAGACGACCGGGGCCCGGCTCCGCGCGACTTCGTCGTCGCCGCGCGCGAGCTCGAACGCGTCGTCCCGGTCCGGTTCCGGGCCACCTGCGGCGCGCACCTGAGCCACGATCTCCTGGCGATTCGTCGGGTCCTGGAAGAACGCGGCCGCGAAGTCGTCCGCGAGATCCTCGAGATCCTCGCGTCGCGCCGAAAGGGGCGGTAGCTCGAGCGCGAGCGCGGGATTGAGGCGCATGAGAAGGTCCGCGCGGAAAAGCCCGTCCGCGACGCGCTTCTTGAGGTTCGCATTCGAGGCCGCGACGATGCGCGCCGTGTGCGGCGAGGCCGCCGTGGCCCCCACGCGCCTCACGACGCCGTCGTTGAGCGCCGTCAGGAGCGCCTTCTGGGCGTCCGAGGAGAGGTTCTCGATCTCGTCGAGAAAGAGCGTCCCTCCTGCCGCGGCCTCGAAGACTCCGGGACGATCCGCGACCGACCCCGTGTACGAGCCGCGCACCGAGCCAAAGAGCGCCGCCTGCAAGAGCGTCTCCGGCACCGTCGCGCAGTCGAAGGAGACGAGCGGCCCCTTGCGCGACGAAAGCGGGTGGATGACCTCCCTCACGAGGTAGTTCTTGCCCGAGCCCGTCGGGCCCGTGAGGAGCAGCGGAAGCGGAGTCGGCGCGAGGGAAGCGATCCGTCGGCGCAGATCCCGCATCGCGGCGCTGCGCCCCCAGAAGAACCTTCCGGTCGACAGGGGCGACTCGCGCTCGTCGAGTACGCGGCGCACGAGCCGCACGAGCCCCTCACCCGTCGTCTCGTCCTCACCGACCGTGTACGTGAATGCGTCCGCGCGGAGACGCCGGGCCTCGTCCTCGAACGGAATCTCTTCGTGCGCGGTCGTGAGCACGACGGGCAGGTCCGGCTCGCGGTGGCGCAGGCGCTCGAGAATGAACAGGCCTTGCCGGTCGCGCCGATCGCGCCGGTCGCGCTTCCCCGCCGCCGTCTCGCCGAGCGGCCGGCGGTCGGGCAGGAGGTCTTCGTCGGGGATGTCGAACCTCAAGTCGAGCACCACGAGGTCCGGAAGCCGTCCGGCGCGCGCGAGCGCCGCCTCGGCCTCTGTCCAGCTTCCGGCCCAGGCCTTCTCCGTCGACGGTCCCAGCAGGACGAGATCAGGCGCGTGACGGCGGAGGAGATCGGCCGTCTTCGGCTGGTCGTCCACGACGAGGACCCGCGGGCCGCGGGCCGTCATCGGCTTGCTCCGTGGGAGCGCATCGTCTCCGGGCCGTCGTCGAGGGCGATGCGCCGGTAGAAGGCCGTGCAGGCGCGTGTCGCTTCGAGCGTCGCGTCGTCTAGTTCGTAAAGCTGCTCTTCTTCGAGTGTGAAGAGCGTTGGCAGGAGGCTGCCGATGGACGAGACGGCGGTGCTCAGGGCGGTCAGGTCGGGATCGCCCTCGCGGAAAACCGGCCCTTCTTCCCTCTTCCACTCGAAGAAATTTTGCAGGACATCCCGCTTCGCTGCGCCACTGCCAGAAGGCAGAAGGTCCGTAGCGAGACGCCTCCGAAGCGCCTCGGGGTCTGCCTCCCGCTCCTCCGGCGCGCTCCAGCGGAGCGCCTTGCCGACGTCGTGCTTCAACCGAAAGGCTGCGGACTTTCTCCGCAGCCTCCGGTCTTCAGGGTCACCCGGCTTGCTCGTCATCCGCGTCGATTATCCGCTGAGCCTCTCGGTCATCTGCTGGAGCCGGTTCCAGTCCACGACGCCCGGCGCCGCGTAGGGCCGATCGACGAGAACCGGCCGATGCGCGCCCTCGGTGTCGCAGAGGACGTGCCGTTTCGGAATGCGGACGCCGTCGGGCGTGAACCCCTCGCAGACGACGAGAAGCAGGCGGCCGTCCGGAGAGAAGCCGAGCGAGGTCGAGAAGCCGCGACGACCGGCTTGTCCGAAACGACCTTGCGCGGCAGCGACTTCGTGAGACGCGCGACGAGGCGGTCGGCCGCGCGCCGCCGCGCGGCATCGGGCGTCGTGGCCGTGACCTCGGAGGCCACCTCGATCGCCCCGTCCCGGTACCCGGCGAAGGACTCGACATCGCCGCGGCGGGCGGCGCCCTCGGCGAGCCACGACAGCAGGCGCGCCCGCTCGAGGAGGAACGGCACGCGGCGCGAGGACGCCGGGAACGACGCGAGGAACTCGGCCAGGTCGCGCTCGCGGCGCGAGGCGGCGGCGACGTCGCCCGGCGCCTGCGGATCCACGACGGGCCCGCACGCGGAGAGAAGCCGCAGGCGCGCGCGCTCGGCCGCCTCGGCGGGAGGCGCGAGCGCGATCACGCGCCGGTAGGCGGCGCCGTCATACTGATAGCCGCTCCCGTCACGCTTCGGGACGAGCGTCACGCCCCACACCTGCGCGAGGACGGCCGACGCCGGCGGGCGCCCGTCTTCCCCGGGCCGCGCGGAACGGGCGAGAAGCTCGCCCGCCCGCCCCAGGAGCTTCCACGCCTCGACGTGGGACGCGTCGCGCCGCGTGACTTCGTGGAGATAAGCGGCCGCGAGGACCGGCCGGTCGTTCGCGTCGAGGAGGAGCCGCGCGTTGCCCACGAGCCGGTCGATCGGCTCGCGGAGATCGTCGAGGACGAAGAACGCCGAGGAGTCGGCCCAGCCGCGAGCCGCCGGCGACCCGCCCCAGGCCGGCGCCGAAACGAGCACGCGGCTGCCGTTACGCTCGACGAGCGTCACCGGCGCGCTGGCGGCGACGCGCCCCACCGCCCGAAGCGGTCGGCCGGCGTGTCGCCGAGGACGACCGAGCGGAGCGCGACGAGATCCTTGCCGTTCGGCTCCTCGGCGCGGGCAATGGCCGCGAGAAGGAGCGGCGAGGCGAGGAGGCAGAGGAACGCGAGAAGCCTGAGGATCGGGGCGACGTAACGGCGGACCATGTGAACCTCCCGGCGCGGAGTCGATTCCGCGCCTGCCAGAGGCATTTCACGGTTCGTGCCGCAAGGGTCCGGCCGCAGACGTGCGTTTCCGGTCACGCCTGATTATGCGTTATGGAGTATTTTTCTTAGAAAGGGATCATCGGAGGAAGCCGGCCCGATCTCTTCCGTCACAGATCCCGGTAGTCGAGGCGGATCTTCGTCTCGAGGAATGCTTTCCCGTCCACCTCGACGTAGGGGTAGATGAAAAAGTTCAACGGGCCGTCCTTCTGGGGCGGGGAAAGAGTGAGGTCGCGGCCCGTCGAGATGTCGAAGCGGTCGGGGTCCAGGTTGCCGAAGAGATACGCCTTCTTCACCGGCTCTTTCGTCTTCGCGGCGTCGGACGCATCCACGGGCACCCAGCCCTGCCCGGGCGCCCAGAACTCGGCCCAGCAGTGGTATCCGGGTACGGAGCCTTCCTTGTCCGTCTTGAGGGGGAAGCCGATCGAGAACTTGACGGGGATTCCCTCCGAGCGCGCGAGCGCCATGAATGCCGAGTGAAAGTCCGTGCAGTTGCCTTTCTTCACGTCGCAGAAACGCTCGGAGTCGCCCTTGCCCCACCCCGGCGCGGTCTTGTCGTACGTGCCGTTGTCGACGAGGTAGTCATAGAACGCGCGCGCCTTCGACACGGCATCGGTCTTCCCCGCCGCAAGAGTGTCCGCGAGCTGCTTCACGCGGGGCGTGAGCGGCACGAGCCGGTTCGGCTTCAGGAGCTCCGCCGCGCCCGAGGGCTCGGCCTGCTCAAAGCTGCCGGGCGGAGCTGCAATCGCCTCGCGCCGCGTCACGCGATACGTCGTCTTGACCTCGAGGTCTTTTCCGAACTGCTCAGGCTTGTCGAGGACGAAGTGAAGGAGCCGGTTTCCCGCCGAATCTCTTTCGAGCGTGAACGAAGCCGGCGCCTGGATCTTCACGTCCGCGATCGTCTGATACGGTCCGTTCGACGGCAGCGGGATCCAGACTTCGGCCTTCTTCGCCCCCGGCGGAAGCGCGGAAATCGTCCCGACGTACGTCGCCTCGAAGGACCGAACGGCGGGAGCCTTCGTGTCGGCGACGAGAAAGGCTCCGGACATGGCGACGAACGCGACGGCACCGAGAAGCCTCTTCATGGGTCCCCCTCAAGAGCGGGGATTCTATGCAGAGTGCCGCTCCGGCTCAACGCGAGAGCGAGAGAAAGTGGAACGCCGCAATCACCAAAGAGTGCGTGATGCGCCCCGTCCGGATCAAGCCCGGGATGCGGGCCAGCGGCACGAGCTCCACGGCGAGGTCTTCGCCCGCGTCCGGGATGAGGTCTCCGACGCGCCTGCACCCGCGGGCGAGATACGTCGTGCACCGGTTCGACTGAAAAGCCGGGTTCGGTTGCACGACGCCGAGGCGTCTCCACCCGCGCGCCGCGTGCCCCGTCTCCTCGCGCAGCTCACGCCGGGCCGCCACGAGGGCCGATCCGTCGCGCTTTTCAACCCCGCCGCCGGGAATCTCGAGCGTGACCGAATGCGTGCCCGCCCGGAACTGCCGCACGAGGACTACCTCGTTCCGATCCGTCAACGCGACCACGTTCACCCAGTCGGGACAGTCGAGGACGTAGAAGGGGTGCGGGAGTCCCGTCCGGGGAGAGAGGAAGCTCTCGCGTCGCACGGAGAAGACCTTGAAGGCGCCGAGTGCCTCGCGGGAAACGAGAGGCCAGATCGAAGGATGGGTGCGAAGAGGGCTCTTCAATCCTCTCTTCGTCTTCTATCCGTTCCCGAAGCCCGTGATGATGTACGAGCCGCTCTTGCCGTCGCGCTTCAAGACGATGAGATTCTGCTTCTCGGCGGCCTCGAGGAGCTCGGAGAACGCGCGGAACCCGTAGTAGCTCTCGTTGAAGCTCGGGTTCTTCCTCTGCATGGTCTGCTTGACCATCGAGCCCCACAGGACTTCCTTGTTCTCGCGCTTCAACGCGAGCATGGAGTCGATGAGCAGGGAGAACGCCTCGGCCGTCTTCTCGGGCAGGCCCTGGAGCGACGCCGTCTTCGTCTTCTCGCGGACCAGGTCCTCGTAGTAGAGAAACTCATCGCAATTGTCGATGAGGAGCTCCGATGTCGAGCCTTTCACGCCGAAGCCGAGCACTTGCTTGTTGTTCTCCTTCAGCTTCGAGACGAGCGGCGAGAAGTCCGAGTCGCCGGACCCGATCACGAACGTCGTGATGTGCTCCTTGTTCGAGGCGAGGTCCATGGCGTCCACGACCATCCGGATGTCGGCCGAGTTCTTCCCGGTCATACGGTGCTGCGGGATGTCGATGAGCTCGAACGCGGATTCGTGAAACGCACGTTTGTACTCCGTGTAGCGGCTCCAGTCCGCNNAGGTTGTCGATGTCGATGAAAAGGGCCAGGTTCTGTTCTTCCTGATTCATGGCTCCTGCCGGGGGCGGCGTTCCCATGCCGTCGATGAAATTCGAAGCCGTCAGGGCGGGGGGCGGGGCCGCGAAAACAGGATCGGCTTCCGGAAACGGGGCGTCGACGAGATCCTCGGGCGGCTTTGCCTTCCCGCCCGAGCGCCCGCGTCCGCCGCGCCGGCGGCGGCGGGCGACGCCCGCTGCTTTCGGGGCGACGTCGTTCACGAAGCCTCTGTCACCGAGCTCCATTGTCGCACGGAACTCGATGCTCCGCAGGGTGCGAGAATCCCGTGTGTGATGGAAGCTCCCCTCTTCTTCGACCTCACGGGGCGCGGCGCAATCCTCCTCACCGGCAAAGATCGCGCCTCGTTTCTGCACGGCCTCGTCACGAACGACGTGAAGAGGCTCACGCCGGGCTCCGGCTGCGCGGCGGCCTTCCTCACGCCGAAAGGAAAGCTCCTCGCGGACTGCGTCGTCCTCTGCGAGGAGGATCGTCTCGAGATCGACTGCGAGCCGGAGCTCGCGGAGAAGATTGAAGACTTGCTTCGGAAATATCTCGTTTTCAACGACGTGCAGATCGAGAACCACACATCGGAGACGGCCGTCTTTCACCTCCAGCATCCTGCGGCGGGAGACGCGGTCGAAGAGTTGCTGAGAAAGGTACCAGGGCTCGGGCCGGCCGGGGCGTTGCCGGATACGCCGCACGCTCAGGTAACCGGTGTTTCCGTTCGCGTCGTTCGCGAGAACCGCACCGGCGTCCCGGGCTACGACGTCCGCTGCCCTTCTTCCCTTTCAGAAGAGATCCGAAAGGCGTTTCTTTCCGCCGGGGTGCGGCAGGCGTCGGACGCCGAGATGGAGAGCCGCCGCATCGCCGCCGGGATCCCACGCTGGGGATTCGAGCTGACCGAGGCCGTCCTGCCCGACGAAGCGGGACTTCGGGAACGGGGATTCATCTCCGAGAACAAGGGCTGCTACATCGGGCAGGAGACCGTGGCCCGCATCAAGACGTACGGCCACGTGAATCGGACGCTCGTGCGCCTGCAGGTCGATGGCGATCCTCCCGCCATCGGGACGGAAATATTCTTCGAAGGAGAGAGCGCGGGGTCCGTGACGAGCGCGGCGCGCGAGGCGGGTTCTGAACGGGCGACCGCTTTGGGCTATGTCAAGCGCGAGCGGGCCGCCCCCGGCACGGTGCTTCTGCTCCGCGCGCCCGAGGGCGACCGCCCCACCACCGTCTCGGCACTGCCCGTTGGCTAGTTGAGCTTCACGGGCCGCCCGAGCAGGTAGCCCTGCCCGTACGTCACGCCGAGGCGCTTGATCTCGGCC
>PLZI01000125.1 GCA_003152095.1 Acidobacteriota bacterium
CGCCCGCCTCGTCGCGATAGCGGCCGCGGTCGTGGACATCGAGGCCGAGCCAGTGCGACGTGTGATGCAGGGTGAAACGCTGCGCGGCGTTTCTCCTCTTCAGTGTGGCGCGAGGGCCGCGGAGGAGCCCGTACTCGAGCAGCGCATCGAGAAGCACCTCGCGCGCCGCCTCGTGCGGCGCGTCCCAGCGCGCGCCCGGCTTCACGGCCGCGATCGCGGCCTTCTGTGCCGCGAGGACCGCGCCGTAAAGGCGCTTTTGCGGGCGCGTGAACCGGCCCGTAGCCGGAAACGTGCGCGTCACGTCGGAGGCGTATCCCTCCACGTCACAGCCCGCGTCGACGAGGACGAGGTCGCCCGCGCCGATCCGCCGACGGCCCTCCGCGTAGTGGAGGATCGTGGCGTTCTCGCCGGAAGCGACGATCGTGGTGTACGCGGGCCCGCTCGCTCCCATCGCGCGAAAGCGGCGGTCGATCGCCGCCTCGAGCTCGTATTCGAAGAGGCCGGGCTTCACGAGGCGGCGCGCATCGCGGTGCCCGGCTGCCGCGATGGCCGCGGCCCGCTCCATGAGCGCGATCTCCTCCGGGGCCTTCACGAGGCGCATCGCGTGGAGAAGATCCGTCGGGTCCTTCACGGTCACCGGCCCGCGTTTCGGGTGCCGGGCATCGCGCCGGAAGCGCCCGAGAAGTCCCGCGACGACGCTGTCGCCGTCGGCGTGGCCGCCGAAGGCGTGGTGGAGAACGCGCGCGCGCCGCACGAGATCGGGCAGGCGCTTCGGCAGCTCGGCGACCGTGTACGCGTGGTCCGCGCCGTAGTCGCGCATGGCGCCCTCGGGACCGGATCTTCGGCCCTCCCACGTTTCCTTCGCGCGGTCCCTCGGCTGCACGAACAGGGTGAAGGTCTTCCTGTCCGCGTCGAGCACGGCGACCGCCTCGGGCTCTGTGAAACCGGTCAGATAGAAGAGATCCGGATCGGGGCGGTACCGGGTGCGCACGTCGTAGCCGGACGCGGCCTTTGGCGTCGTGAAGAGCAGCGCGACGCCTTCGCCCATCTCGTGGAGGAAGCGCGCCCGGCGCCGCGCGAAGACCGAGGAACGGCTCATGGCGAAGAGTCTACCCGCGAGGAGCTCTGCTCATGCGGCGCGGCGCCTTCCGTTCGTGCGACGATGGCGGAATGAAATCCGGCCCCACCGCGGACGCCGGCGGAAGTTTCCGCATCGTCCGCCGCCTGCAGACGATCTACCCCGAGGAGTCCGCCACCCGCCTGAAACGGGCCGTCCTCGAGGGACAGGTGACGGTCGACGGGGCCGTCGTGAACGATCCCGGGACGATCGTCTCGCGCGACGTGGCGCTGCGGTGGGACCGCAATCTCCGTAAGGAGCGGCGCGTTCAGACCTCGCTCATCGTCGTCTACGAGGACGACGACTCGATCGCCGTCGTCAAGCCGTCGGGCCTCCTCACGCATCCGACCGAAGCGAAAGAGGTCGACACGCTGCTCGGCCGCGTCTCGGCCTACGTGCAGCGGCGCCACGGCGGTGGGGAGCGGACCTTCGTATCCGTCGTGCACCGGCTCGACAAGGAGACGTCCGGCATCCTCGTTTTCGCGCGAAGCCGGCGCGGCCTCATCGCGCTGCAGGCGCAGCTCCGCACGCACACGATGGACCGCCGCTACCGCGCCCTCGTCGAGGGCGACATGACGGGCGACGCGGGTACGTTCGACCGGAACCTCGTCGAAGACCGCGGCGACCGCCGGCGCGGCGTCGCGAAACCGGGAGAAGCGGGCATTCGCGCGGTCACGGAGTGGACCGTGGTCGAGCGCCTCGGCCTCGCCACGCTCGTCGAGGCGCGTCTGAAGACCGGCCGCACGCACCAGATCCGTGTCCATTTCGCGAGTGCGGGCCATCCTCTCGTGGGCGACCCCATCTACCGCGACCCGAAAAAACCGGCGTTTCCCGTGCCCTTCCCTCGCCAGGCGCTCCACGCGGGGCACCTCGGCTGGACGACGCCGGAGGGGAAGAAAGTCTCGCTCGACGCGGACCCGCCGGCGGACTTCCTCAAGCTGTTGGAAGAATTGAGAAAAAGAAGGAAGAGAAAGAATTAGCGGGCCCGTGAGGGCCCGCTGCAAGAATCTATTCGAGCACGACGATGACGACGCGGCGGTTTTGCGCGCGGCCCTTCACCGTCTTGTTGCTTTCCACGGGCTCCGTGTCGCCGTAGGAGATCGTGGAGATGCGGCCGAGCGGGAGCTTGTGCTCGCGCGCGAGGTATCGGCGCACCGCTTCGGCGCGCTGCTGGCCGAGCTGGTCGTTGTAGTCCGAGCCGCCCGTGTCGTCGGTGTGCCCTTGAATCTCGAGGTAAACGCCCTTGTCGAGGCCTTTGATCTTGAGGGCGAACTCGTCGAGCGCCACCTTCGCGTCCTTCGTCAGCTCGAATGAGTTGACCTTGAAGCGGACGCGGTCCTCCGAGAACGACTGTTGGAAGATGATCTTGCCCTTCGCGAGGACGCCGGCCTCCTGGGCGCGCTGGAGCGCCTCCTTCGCGGATTGGCTTATCTGCTCGATCTGCCTGCCCTGATCGTCGACCTTGCCCTCGGTCGTCTTCTGCTTCTCCTGCAGGCCCTCGACCTGCGACTCGACCGACTCGATTTTCTTGTCGGTCTTCGATTGAGCGTCCGCGATCTTCTTGTCGACGTCCGTCGTCGTCGCGCATCCGGCGAGCGACAGGCCCAGGACCGTGACGAACAAGGGAAGGGGATAACGTTTCATCTCGAGAGTCCTCCTGTTTTTGGGTTAGCCCTTTGCGGGCGGGGACGGCCCTTTGTAGCCCGCCCGGACGCGAATCGCCCGAAGCGGACCGGAGAGCCTGAGTGCGATACGGTGGAAGCGCGCGGGCCCGGCGCCCGTCGGCGTGAAGCCGAGAAGATACTGCGCACGGAGATCCTTTTCGATGAGCCGGACGGAGTCGGGAAGGCGTGCGGCGTCGTCGACGATCGAGAGGCGGCCGCCCGTGATGCGCGCGACGTGCCCGAGGATCTCCAGATTCAAAAGCGCCTCGGCGGACTGGCCCGGCACCGGGGAGATCGGGCTGCCCGGCGAGCGCAGTCCGATCGGGTAGACGGGCACGTCGACGCCTTCCAGAAGCGCGGCGAGATCGTCGCGGGAAAGCTCGGAGGCGTTGTCGATGCCGTCGGTGAGAAGGATGATCGCGCGCGAGCCGTTCTTTCCAAGAAGCGATTTGTCGGGCATCTTCGCGAGCGCGTCGAAGAACGCCGTCCTGCCGAACGGCTTGACGGCGTTCACCGCGGACACGAGGCGTGCGGTGTCCCCGGTGGACGAGACGCTCTCGCGCACCGTGCCCTCGGAGAACACGAACAGCGCGAAGTCGTCGCCCGGGATTCTCTGGTCGACGAGCGCTTTGACCGCGGCGCGGGCGCCCTCGAGCTTCCCCGCGAGGCCCATCGAGCCCGACCCGTCGAGGAGAATCGTGAACGAAACGGGGGCGTCATCGCTTCTCGCGAAGAGGTCGGTCTTCACCGGCTTGCCGTCCACGAGGAGCGTGACGTCCTGCTCGCGCAGATCGCGCACGGGCAGGCCCTTGAGGCTGGTCACGACGAAGGGCACGAGAACGTAACCTACGGCAACCGAGGTGGTAGCTTTGACCGTCTCGGCGGTAGGCGAGGCGATCTCCTGGGCCGCGGCGAGGGTGGTGGAGACTAGCAGCGGCACGACGATAAGCCGTTTAAGATCAATCATTTCGTTTGGGGTAGCACGCGGCCTCCCGCCGGAAGTTTCACCCTCTTTCACCCGGTGGTGAGCAAAGCAGCCGCCATCTTCAGCCGCGAATCCGCGAAGGTGTGACGCGACTGCAACGCCAGAGTCTGACACGGCTATGAGACGAGATGACGGACGGTCTCGAGGGTCTCCTCGATGGCATCGTTGGTCTCTGCCGAGAGAGGGTCCCCTGTGCCGAACGAATGGGCGGGGATCCCGACGACGATGAGGCGGCGAGGCAGCCACCCGATTCCCCGTGCCAGCTCGATTGCGCCGGCCGCACTGAGCGCGTGGCCAGAGAGGGGCTGGACGTCAGGAGGGAGAGGCCGCGCGCGGGCGTCGTGGAGCACGGGCCCGCCTCGACCGGACGCGAGCACCGCATCGACGAGGATGACATCGTCCTCGGGCGTCCAGAGGTCGAGAAGGGAAAGGCCGTCGCCCTCGTGCACGACGGTTCGAACGGAGTCGGGAAGAAGCGGGCGAAGACGCTCGAGCACGAGGAGCCCGGCGGCGTCGTCACCGCGCCACGCGTTTCCGAGGCCGACGACGATGGTGCTCAAGGATCACTCCCGTTCGACGTCGAGCTTCAGGAAGTGCGTCGCGCACGAAATGCAAGGGTCGTAGTTGCGGATCGCCTGCTCACAGCGCAAGGTCAACTGATCGTCCGGGAGCGCGAGGTGCGCCTCGACGAATCGCTTCAGGTCGTCCTCGATGATCTTCTGGTTCTGGGAGGTCGGAGGGACGATTCGCGCATCCGCGATCAGCCCGTCCGGGCCGAGGCGATACCGGTGGTAGAGGATGCCGCGCGGCGCTTCCGTGCAGCCCGCGCCCGTTGCCGGCCGCGGCGTCACCTCGACGAACGGCCGGACGGGCGGCTCGTAGTCCCGGATGATCCGCAGGGCTTCTTCGACCGCATAGAGGACCTCGACCGCCCGCACGACGATGCTCTTGAACGGGTTCTTCACGGTGGAGCCGAGGCCTGCGTCGCTGGCCTGCGTGCGAATCCCGGCGGGAAGGCGATCGAAATTGATGTTGTAGCGGGCGAGCGGGCCGACGAAATAGGGGCCCCGCTCGGCGAGATGCGCATGGAGGGCGTTTGAATGGGCGACGTGCTCTTCGATAACGTGCTTCTCGAAGTCGGCGACCGGGATGTCGAGACCTTTCGTCGAAACGAGACGTCCCTCGTTGAAGGGATACTCGTCCGGGTGCCTCAGGGCGACGAATTCGGCGTCGGTCTCGAAGTCGGGAAACGAGAACGTCGAGACCCATTTCAGAAGGTCACGCGCGATTTCGTGCGCCGCCTCGAGGCCGGGGACGAGACCGAGGAGATCCCGCTTCGCCGGAGCGCGGTAGAACCCGCCGACGCGCACGTTGACGGGATGAATCTCGCGGCCGCCGACGCAGGCGACGATGCCGTTTCCGATCTTCTTCAGCTGGAGCGCGCGGGTCACCGTCTCGGGGTGGTCCTTCGCCATGTCGAGGGCGCTCGCGTAGCCCAGGAAGTCGGGGGCGTGGAGCATGGCGATGTGCAGGACGTGGCTCTCGATCCACTCGCCGCAGTAGAGGAGTCGCCTCAGGTCCCTGATCGGACCGTCGACCTCGACGCCGCAGGCCGCTTCCATCGCGTGGATGGCGCTCATCTGATAGGCGACCGGGCAGATCCCGCAGATCCGTGCCGTGATGTCGGGGGCCTCGGTGAAGTGGCGGCCGCGAAGGAGACCTTCGAAGAAGCGGGGCGGCTCGTAGATGCGCAGCTTGACGTCGGCGACTCGGTTGCCGAGGACCTTGATCTTCATGCCCCCCTCGCCTTCGACGCGCGTGAGGACGTCGACGGTGAGCGTGCGTGTGCGCCGAGGGGCCGGAGCCGGACGATCGGCTCCGGCGGGCGGACTAACCAGGGGTTCGCTCATGGAGCTCGCTTTCGCGCCGGAACGGCTCGGCGGCGGCATTGAAGGTGCGGAACGCACGGACGAGATCCGGCGCCGCCGCGCCCATCGCGCCCCAGAGCGTCGCCACAGATGCGGTGTTCGCGGTCTCGGCCGGCCCGAAACAGGCGTAGCAGCCGCGGTCGTACGCAGGACAGATCGCGCCGCAGCCGGCCTGAGTGACCGGTCCGAGGCAGGGCGTGCCATGCGCCACCATCACGCACGGCGTCCCGCGCCGCTTGCATTCGAGGCATACGCTCGCCGTCGAAACAGCCGGTTTGCGGCCGTGAAGAAACGCCGTGAGCACCTCGAGGAGCTGGCGCTTGTCGATCGGACAGCCGCGCAACTGATAGTCGACGAAGACGTGCTCGACGATCGGCGTGGACTTGCTCAGCGTGGACAGGTAGTCGGGAGAGGCGTAGACGGCGCGCGCGAGCTCGGCGACGTCCGTGAAGTTCCGGAGCGCCTGGATGCCGCCCGCGGTCGCACACGCCCCGATCGTGATCAGGGTCCGCGACTGGCGCCGGATCTCGTGGATGCGCTCGGCGTCGTGCGGCGTCGTGACGGAGCCCTCGACGAGGGAGATGTCATACGGCCCTTTTTGGATCGCGCGTGACGCCTCCGCGAAGTTCGCGACCTCGACGGCGCCGGATAGGGCCAGAAGCTCGTCCTCGCAGTCGAGGATGGCGAGCTGGCAGCCGTCGCACGACGCCAGCTTGAAGACGGCGAGCGTCGGCTTGCGGGTCGCATCCGCGCCGCGGCGGGTCCGGTGCGAGCCGATCTTCACGTCACACCTCCCGGATCTTCAGCAGGCGCGCCAGCTCGTCGTAGCGGAAGACCGGCCCGTCCTTGCAGACGAAGTGCGGCCCGACCTGGCAATGCCCGCAAAAGCCGACGGCGCACTTCATGTTGCGCTCCATCGAGAGGTGGACCATGGATGCGGGAATGCCGCGCTTCAGGAGCTCGAGCACCGCGAACCGCATCATCACTTCGGGCCCGCAGAGCATCGCGACGCAGTTGTCCCGGTCGAAGGGAATGCGCGGAACGAGCGCCGTCACGACGCCGACGTCTCCGTGCCAGTCCCGCGAGGCGCGGTCGACGGTGACGTAAACGTCCATGTCGAGCTCCGCGCGCCATCTCCTCAGGTCGCGCCGGTAAAGCACGTCTTCCGGGGTGCGCGCGCCGTAGAGGAGAACGACGCGGCCGTAGCGCCTTCGGTTCGCCAGTACGTGGAGGATGGCGGGCCGAAGGGGAGCGAGCCCGATGCCGCCGGCGATGAAGATGACGTCGCTTCCCGCAGTTTCGTCGACGGGCCACGCGGTGCCGAACGGTCCGCGCACGCCGAGGACGTCACCCTTCTTCAGGGCGCCCATCCCCGCCGTGACGGCGCCGACGACGCGCGTCGTGTGGACGAGCCGGTCGCGCCGGCCGGGATCGCCGCTGATCGAAATCGGCGCCTCGCCCTTGCCGAAGACGTACAGCATGTTGAACTGGCCGGGGCGGAAGCCGAACGGGGGGCCGCCTTCGTCCGGAGCCAGCTCGAGCGTGAACGTGTCGGCCGTCTCCCGATCCGTGCGCAAGACGCGGAAGGGAACGGGAGCCATGGGGTCGAGGGACGTCATCTGCGGAGACCTCTCGCGGGGGGAGGAGAGTAGACGTCGAGGAGCTGGAGGCGCGTGGCCTCGAGCCTCTCGGAGATCAGGAATGAGAATCTCTTCAGGAGCTCGAATCCGAGGTCGTGGTCCTCTTCGCACTTCCTTCTCATGCACTCGCCGTCGAGCGAGATCGCGCGCGTCAGCCCCATCGCGATGGCGCCGAAGCGCCAGGTGTGGGGCTGAACGAGCCACGACCACCCGACCACGTCGCCGTCGCCGAGCGTCTGAATCGTGATCGGCCCCGCGGGAGCGGACGCCTCGAGGGCGACCTTGCCCTGGCGGATCACGAAGAACTCGTTTGCGTCCTCGCCTTCGCGGATGAGCGGTTCACCCGCTTCGAACCGGACGTTCTTGGCGCATCCCGTGATTGCCGCGAGCTGGGAGGCGGAAAGGCCTTTGAAATAAGGTTGCTCGGCGAGGAGCTGCTCGATGGAAGTGGTCATGTTCGCTCCTTGGGGGCGGATCCGGTACGGAAGGCGCGTGCCTCCTCGGTGACGTCGATTCCGGCCGGACACCATGTAATGCACCGGCCGCACCCGACGCAGCCCGACTCGCCGAACTGCTCGAACCACGTGGCGAACTTGTGCGTGAGCCACTGCCGGTATCGCGAAGCCGTGGTCCGGCGGACGGCGCCGCCGTGGATGTAGGAGAAATCAAGCGTGAAGCACGAATCCCAGCGCCGCCAGCGCTCGGCATGATCGCCGGTGAGATCCGTCGTGTCCTCGACGGTCGTGCAGAAGCAGGTGGGACAGACCATCGTGCAGTTCGCGCAGGAAAGGCATCGGGCGGCGGTGGTCTCCCAGCGCGGGCTCTCGAGGCCGGCGAGGAGGGCCTTGGGGAGACCTTCGGCCTCGAGCGAGCGCCCCATGCCGGCCTGGGCGCGCGCCGTCACCGCGGCAGCGGCATTCAGGTCGTCTTCGGTCGCGAGCCGATGCGGGACCTTCGCGAGGATGTCTCGTCCCCTTGGCGATCCGATCTCGACGACGAACTCGTGGCGCCCTCCGTCAGAGAGCTCGGTCAGGGCGAGGTCGAAGCCGGCCGCGGCTCGCGGACCCGTTCCCATCGAGGCGCAGAAGCAGGTGCCGCCGGCCCTTCCGCACTGCACCGCGACGAGGAACGCGCCTTCCCGATTCGTTCGGTACGTCGGATCCGGCTGCGCGCCGCCGAGAAAGATCCGGTCCTGTCGTGCGATCGCCGCGAGCTCGCACGGGCGGACGCCGAAAAACGCTCGCGGAGGCGCCTCCTGGGGCTGGGCCTCGAGGGCGAATCCCTTGCCTTCGCGCCGCGCGGCGAACAAGCGGACCGCCGGCGGGTGGAGATAACGCTTCCAGGAGTGCGGGCCCACGACGTAGCCGAAGTACGACCCATCCGCGTGCGGATTCAGCCGATAATGGCCGGGTTCTTGGGTGTCGGTGAATCCCCTGGGAAGATTCTCCCCGGTAGAGATCGGTCCATAGACGACGGAGCCGCTCTCGACGGTTGGTCCGATCACCTCAAACCCGGCGCGATTGAGTGCCGAAACGATCGCCCCCGGCGCATTCGCATCGACGACGAGCGTCTCCCGCTCCGAAAAACCCACGAGCTAAGTGTGGTCTCCCGGGAACCCGGATGCGAAGGTTCACCTGCATCATGGGCTCCCGGGGACGTGGGCTTACAGGCTAGATCAGCTCGGCGTGGGAGAAGAAAAAGGTGACTTCTCGCGCGGCGTCGGCGGGATTCGCGGAGCCGTGCGCGGCATTGCGTTCGATGGATCGGCCGAACTCCTTGCGAATCGTGCCGGCGTCCGCCTTCGCGGGATCGGTCGCGCCCATGACGGCGCGCCAGTGCGCGACGGCGTTCTCGCGTTCGAGGACGGCGACGTAGACCGGTCCCGAGGTCATGTACGCGACGAGGGAGGAGAAAAAGCCCTTGGCCGCGTGCTCGCCGTAGAACGACTCGGCTTCCCTCTTCGAGATGCGGTGCCGCTTGAGCGCGACGACGCGGAAGCTTTCGGCCTCGATGCGCGCGAGGATCTTTCCCGCGTTCTTCGATTCGACGGCGTCGGGCTTGATGATCGCGAAGGTCTTTTCGACGGACATGAGTCCTACTTCCCGAGGATCTTCTTCAGCATTTCGCCCATGAGCGCGGGCGAGTCCACGACGTGGACGCCGGCGGCCTGAAGGGCCTTGACCTTTTCCGCGGCCGTGCCTTTTCCGCCCGAGATGATGGCCCCCGCGTGGCCCATGCGGCGGCCCGGAGGCGCCGTGCGGCCCGCGATGAACGAGACGACGGGCTTCTTGAGATGGACCTTGATCCAGGTCGCGGCCTCTTCCTCGGCGCTGCCGCCGATTTCACCGATGAGGATGACGGATTCCGTCTCGGGGTCGTCGCGGAAGAGCGTGAGCGCGTCGATGAAATTCGTACCGTTGATCGGGTCGCCGCCGATCCCGATGCAGGTCGACTGCCCGAAGCCGAGCGACGTCGTCTGGCCGACGGCTTCGTACGTGAGCGTCCCCGAGCGGGAGACGACGCCGACCGAGCCTGCTTGGTGGATGCGGGCCGGCATGATGCCGATCTTGACCTTCGCCGAAGGCCGGATGACACCGGGGCAGTTCGGGCCGACGAGGCGGCTCTTGCCCTTCGCGAGGTAGTCCTTCGCGCGGATCATGTCGTTCACCGGGATGCCCTCGGTGATCGCCACGATGAGAGGGACGCCGGCGTCCGCGGCTTCCATGATCGCGTCGGCCGCTGCCGGCGGCGGCACGAAAACCATCGACGCATTCGCGCCGGTGGCCTTGACGGCGGCGATCACCGAGTCGAACACGGGGATGCCTTCGACGGTCGTCCCGCCCTTGCCCGGCGTGACGCCCGCGACGACCTGCGTGCCGTAGTCGCGGCTCGCGAGCGCGTGAAACTTGCCCTCGCGGCCGGTGAGGCCCTGCACGACGAGCTTCGTGTTCTTGTCGATCCAGGCGCTCATCTCAAGCCGGCTCCCCGGGGGCGCGTTTCCTTGCGCCCCCGGACCCCCGCATTTTCAGTGCGCATGTGAGGTCTCCTTGTTTCTGCCAAGGGACGCGATGACCTTCTCGGCCGCGTCCTTCATGTCGTTGGCGGGAATGACCGCGAGGCCGGAGCTCTTCAAAATCGCCTTGCCCTCCTCCACGTTCGTGCCCTCGAGGCGCACGACGACGGGGATCTTGATTCCGATCTCCTGGATGGCGTTCACGACGCCCGTCGCGATGATGTCGCAGCGCATGATGCCGCCGAAGATGTTGATCAGGACGGCCTTCACGTTCGCGTCGGACAGGATGATCCGCATCGCGTTCTTGACCTGCTCCTCGTTCGCGCCGCCGCCGACGTCGAGGAAGTTCGCGGGCTTGCCGCCCGCGTACTGAATGATGTCCATCGTGGCCATCGCGAGGCCGGCGCCGTTGACCATGCAGCCGACGTTGCCGTCGAGCTTGATGTAGTTGAGGCCGAACTTCGACGCCTCGACCTCGAGGGCGTCCTCCTCGTCGAGGTCGCGGTACTCCTTGATGTCGGGGTGCCGAAAGAGCGCGTTGTCGTCGAAGTTCATCTTGGCGTCGAGCGCGATGACGTCGCCGCCGCCCGTGATGAGGAGCGGGTTGATCTCGGCGAGCGAAGCGTCCGTCGCGACGTAGGCCTTCGCGAGCGCGATGAGGAAGCCGACGGCCTTCTTGTGGGTCTCCCCCGCGAGGCCGAGCGCATTGGCCAGCTTGCGGGCCTGGTAGGGCTGGAGGCCCCAGGCCGGGTCGAACGCTTCCTTCACGATGGCGTCCGGATCCTTCGCGGCGACGACTTCGATCTCCATGCCGCCCTGCTGGCTCACCATCAACACGGGCTGGCCGATGACGCGGTCGAGCGTGATGCCGACGTAGAGCTCGCGCGCGATGTCGAGCGCTTCCTCGACGAGGACCTTCTTGACCTTCTGGCCAGGCGATCCCGTCTGGTGCGTGATGAGCTGCATGCCGATGATTCTCTTGGCGAGCTCGACGGCCTCGTCGGGAGTCTTTGCGAGCCTGACGCCGCCCCCCTTTCCGCGGCCGCCCGCATGGATCTGCGCCTTCACGACGGCGCGCCCGCCAAATTCCTTCGCGATGCGGCCCGCCTCCTCGGGCGAGTCCGTGACGCGGCCGCGGGGCGTGGCGACGCCGAACCCGCGGAGGATCTCCTTGGCCTGGTATTCGTGTATTTTCATGGCGACCGGGGAGATTAGCAGAAGAAAACGAAGGCGCTCCATGATGAAACTGATCCATATGATTCGTGATCTCTCGATCTTTCTCCTCCTCCTCGCTGCCCCGTGCCTCCTCGGGGCGCAGGCGCCCGAGATGTCGTCCCACGTCATCGACCACACCCCGCTTCCGGCAGCCGCGGCGGCGCTCGAGACGAGAGGGATCGTCGAGGAGCTGAAGGCGGAAGATTTCGAGGCGCTCCGTTCCCGGTTCGACGAGGCGATGAAGAACGAGCTTCCCGACACGCGACTGCGCGAATCCTGGGCCAGCTTGCTCGTCACGGCCGGCAAGCTCAAGTCGTGCGGGGAGCCGCGCACGTCCCTGGCCGAGGAGCACACGCTCGCGTTCGCGGACTGCGCGTTCGAGAGGCAGGAAGTCGAGCTGAAGCTCACGTTCCACCCCGACGGGCGGCTCGCGGGCATGTTCCTCGAGCCCAAGGCCGCCCCGCGCCCCGCGTGGACGGCGCCCGCGTACGTGACGGCCGGCGCCTTCCGGGAACGCCAGGTGACGATCGGCTCGGGTCTCGTGTCCCTTCCGGGCACGCTCGCGATGCCCGAAGGCGACGGGCCCTTCCCGGGCGTCGTCCTCGTGCACGGCTCGGGTCCCCACGACCGCGACGAGACGATCGGCGGGCTCCGCCCGTTCCAGGACCTCGCGCAGGGGCTCGCGTCGCGCGGCATCGCGGTGCTGCGTTACGAGAAGCGCACGAAGATTTACCAGGAGGAGCTTGCGGGGACGCGCGACATGACGGTCAAGGAGGAAGTGATCGACGACGCGCTCGCGGCCGTCAAGCTCCTGCGCGCGACGCCGGGAATCGACCGGCGGCGTGTCTTCGTCGCCGGCCACAGCCTTGGGGCATTTCTCGCGCCGCGCATCGGCGTCCTCGACGGCGCGCTCGCGGGGGTCATCCTCCTCGCGGGTCCCTCGCGGCCCATGTCGGAGGTCGTCCACGACCAGGCTCAGTGGCTCCTGGCGCCGGAGGCGAGCGAGGTCCAGCGATTGGCGGCGCCCGGCGTCGAGGCGGAAGCAAAAGCGTTGGCCGATCTTTATGCGGGCCAGCCTGGCCCGGCCTCCGGAATGATCCTCGGCGCTTCAGTGTCGTACTGGCTCGACCTAAAGTCCCAGGTTCCAGTCGTGTCCGCCCGGTCGCTGGGCAGGCCCATTCTCATCTTGCAGGGCGAGCGCGACTACCAGGTCACGATGGCCGACTTCGCGGGGTGGAAAAAGGCGCTTGAAGGCCGCGCGGGCGTCACGCTGAAGTCGTATCCAAAGCTGAACCATCTGTTCGCGTCCGGCGAGGGCCGAAGCTCGCCGGCCGAGTACGAGAAGCCCGGCCACGTCGCGGCCGAGGTCATCGAGGACGTGGCGGCGTTCGTGAAGAAATCGCCGCCCGTGGCGGTGCCGGCGCCATGAAACGTGAAAACCTCGTCTTCAAGGCCCTGTCGGTTCCAGGAGGCGCTCTCCTGGATGCTCGCCCTGGCCGGCAAGGAGACGGCCCGCCGATGAACACCATCTTCCGGAAGCTTCCTTCGGGACGGAACGGACGCAGCGGCGGCGGCGTCATCGAGGGCGGCGTGCCGGACCAGACGAGCCTTTGCCGCGGCCGGCGCCTACAGCTGCTTAACGGCCGGAATGGTCGGCAGCGGCGTAAAGCCGTGACGATAGCAGTCGGCGCAGATGAGTTTTCCGAGCCTGTTCGACCAGTGCCACGCGCCGGATTTATCGCGGCCACAAGTTGCGCAGACCGTTCGAGGCTCGGGGACGGGTACCTTTCGCGAGGGACCTTCGTTCTGCTTCGTGTCGCCCATTGCAACCTCGATTCCGCAGATCCTAGACCTGAAAGATTAACACGGACGGAAGTCGTGAGGGCTCCGGGCCGTGGTGAGCACGAATTCCGGAGCATGGTGAGCACGGGCACGACAAGTTGAGCGGCAGTCTCAATGACGGCCGCCCAGGTGTGTTCGAAGTCGCGGCGCTGCCGGCGCCATGAAACGGAGCGAAGCGCCTAGAGCCGCGCGACGATCGCGCCGACGAAGAACTTCGGATAGCGCGCCGCGACGGCATCGACGTCGGGGACGAGCGTGACCTCCCGGAAGCCAGCCGCCGTGAAGCTGGCGCGCCAGGCCGCGGGCGACAGAAAGCCGTGGCTCGGCCGGAGCAGCGGATCGAGCGACACGTTCGTGAAGCTCGTGAGGAAGTTGAAGATGAAGTCCACGTAGGAGGGCGGCGGATGCACGCCCGGCTTCACGCATTCCGACACGACGACGACGCCCCCCGGTTTCAGCGCGGCCCTCGCCTGGGCGAGGACGAAGCCGAGGTCCGGGGCGACGTGGAAGCAGTTCACGGAGTAGATGGCGTCGAAGGAGCCGGGCGTGACCCCCTGCGCTCCCCACGGCTTCGTCATGTCGAGCTTCGCGGCCTCCACGATGGTTCCGGGGGCCGCCGCGGCGCGCGCCGCGCGCTCGCCCCGGCGCGCGAACGTGGGAACGAGCTCGGTGAAGCGCCAGCGCGAGACGCGCGAGCCGAGGCGCCGGAGCGCCGCTTCGGCCCCGCTTCCGCAGCCGCCGCCGACCTCGAGCACGTCGGCCCCGGCGGGCGGAAGGACGCGCGTCAGCGCCTCGGCGCCGAGCGTGTTGTTGATCGCGTAGAGGATGTTCGCGTTCGAGAAGTACCGGATCCAGAGCGGCAGGCGCACAGGCGAGAAGAGGATCTCCTCTCCCGTTTTCGTTCCGCGGCAGAACTCCGGCGCCTCGGCGGCGAGGAGCGAAACGATCTCGGCGCCGACGGCGGCATCGGGCTCGGTGGCGGCGAGCTCGGCGGCGAGGGGTTCGACCGTTTCCGGTTGCGCTCCGGTCAGGGATATGGTGGTTTTTCTTAGAAGGTGAATGGGCGCCTCGGCGTCGGGAACGGCCGGGGCGATTCCCGCTGCGCCCGCGTCACGCACCCTTCTAAGAAAATACCCGCTCGCGGCCAGCTTCTCGAACATGTATCGAAGGGCCGGGTGAGTGTGGGCGGGGTATTTCGCCAGAATCTCTTCTTCTTCCCGCGTCTCCCCGGGCGCGGGGCGCGCGCCGATGTCGCCGAGGATCTTCCAGCAGGCCGCGTCGACGAGCTCGTCGTAGATCTCCGTCGCGACGAGAAAGCGCTGCGAAAAGAGCGCACGGACGGCGCCATCGGAAATGGCTCCGATCACGTCGGGAAAGTCGCGCGCGACGGTGCGCATGGCCCGGGATGATACGGGGACGCGCTTTTCATAGAATCCCCGATGCATGCTCGTCCGGATCGCCCGTCACGGCGAGAGCGAGGGCAACTTCGCCGGGTCTTTACAGGGCTCGCGCGTGGACACGCCGCTGTCGACGCGGGGGCGCGGCCAGGCGGAGTGTCTCGCGGCCCGTCTCGCCGGCGAGGCGATCGACGCGGTGTGGGCCAGCACGATGATCCGGGCGCGCGAGACTGCTGCCATCGTGGCGGCTCCGCTGGGCCTGGGCGTGTCGCTCGATGCCGACCTCGTCGAGTTCGACTGGGGCGTCTGGTCGGGGCGGCCTTACGACGGTGCGATCGAAAAGGAAGTTTCGGGCGTCCGGAGGCGCTGGCGCGCGGGCGAGGCGGATCTGTCTCCGTCCGGAGGCGAGTCGCCGGCGCGCGTCGCGGTGCGGGCCGATCGCTTTCTCGCGCGGCTCCGCGCGTCGGGTGCACGAGGGCCTCTCGTCGTCGCCCACGGGCGCTTCAACCGCATCCTCATGACGCGACTTCTCGGGCGCGAGCTCGGACGGATGGACGAGATCCGCCAGAGGAACGGCTCGCTCTCGGTCCTCGAATGGGACGGCTCCGGCCCGGCGACGCCCCTCCTTCTCGACGACGTCTCGCACCTGCCGCCGGACTTTCAGACCGTCTCGGTCCTCTCCGACGGCGTCAAGTAACCGGCGTCTCAAGTCGAGGAGTTTTTCGCGACGACCCCCGCCGTCCTGATCGCTTTCGTCGCGACGCGTGCCACGAAGATCGTCACGGCGAGAGCGACGACAGCCCCGCCGATCTGAAGCGCCTTCTTCGTTGCGTCCATCTGCCCGGAAGCGGCGGTCACGGCGGCGGCCCCGAGGTATACGTAGGCGAACGTGCCCGGGATCATTCCGACGAACGAGGCGAGGACGTAGGGCGCCGTGCCGACTCCGGTCAGCCCGAACGCGTAGTTGATATACGTGAACGGGAAGACGGGCGAGAGGCGGATGAGAAAGACGATCTTCGCTCCCTCCTTCGCGATCGCCCGATCCAGCGCCGCGAACTTCGCATTGGCCGCCGTCATCCTTTCGATTTTCTTTCGAAGGACCGACTTTGCGAGGAGGAAGGAGAGCGTGGCCCCGAGGGTCGCCCCGGCGAGGACGATCGCGGTGCCCGTCCAGAGGCCGTAGAGCGCGCCGGCCCCGAGAGTCAGGATCGAGCCCGGTACGAAGAGGACGCAGCACACGGCGTAGACGAGCGCGTAGAGGACCCACCCGAGCGGGCCGAGCCCGGTGACCCATCCCTGGAAGCTCCTGAGCAGCTCCTGCACGCCGTCACCTCCTGAGGAACGCGGCGAGCTTCGTGAGGATCCGCTTGCGCCCGGGCGTGAGGGAGGTTTTCAAGTAGTCGCGGGCCACGGCGCCGTGGATCTCCGAGAGCGACGGATACGCGTGGATGACGGAGGCGAGCGCCGAAAGTGGGAGGCCGTTCTTCTTCGCGAGGACGATCTCGCCGAGGAGGTCGCCCGCGTGCGGGTGGACGATCCCGGCGCCCAGTATCTTCCCCTTCGGATCGACGAGCACTTTGGCGAAATTGTCCTCCCACGTCCCGTCGCAGACCGCCCGGTCGTTGTGCTCGAACGAGGCGCGGAAAACGCGGTGGGGAACGCCCTTTCTCTTCGCCTCCTCCTCGCCGAGGCCCACGTGCGCGATCTCGGGGTCCGTATACGTGATCCAGGGTGTGTTCGCGACGTCGCACGAGGCGAGGGCGATCGGGGACAGCGTGTTCCTGAGGACGATGCCGGCCTGATAGCCCGCCCAGTGCGTGAAGAGATAGGGGCCCGCGACGTCGCCGATCGCCCAGATGGACGGCACGTTCGTCCGGCACTTCGCGTCGATCTCGATGCCGCGCCTGCCGAACTTCACGCCCGCGCCTTCGAGGTTGAGCCCTTCGAGGTTCGGGCGGCGCCCGGTGGCCACGAGAATCTCGTCCACGGCGACGTCGAACTCCGCGCCGTTCTTCGGTTTCACGGTGACGATCTTCTTGCCCTCCCGCGTCGCGACCTTCGTGGCGGAGGAGTCGTCGTGGATCGTCACGCCCTCGGACCTCAACCGCTTCGCGAGGACGGCCGCGACGTCGGCGTCTTCCTTCGGGCAGATGTGCGAGGACGACGAAACGATCGTGACCTTGGACCCGAGGCGGGCGAACGCCTGTCCCAGTTCGGTGCCGATCGGGCCGCCACCCATGACGAGGAGGCCGCCGGGCAGGTTCCGGGCGTGCCAGACGGATTCGTTCGTGAGGTAGCCCGTCTCCTCGAGGCCGGGAATCGGTGGAATGTTCGCGCGCGAGCCCGTCGCGATGACGACGTGCCGCCCCCAGACGATCGTCCCGTTCACGTCGACCTCGTGGGCGGACTCGAGCCGCCCCGCTCCGAGGAGGACATCCACGCCGAGGCCCTCGAAACGTTCGACGGAGTCGGCCGGGGCGATGTGGGCCTGCGCGCCATGGACGTAATCCATGACGGCTCCGAGGTCCTGCGGGCCGGGATCGCTCACGCCGCGAATCGCGAAGCGGCCGGCCTCGCGTGCCGCGTGCACGGCCTTCGCGGCGGCGAGGAGCGCCTTGGAGGGCACGCATCCGTACTGCAGGCAGTCGCCGCCCATCGCCCGGATGGCTGTGCCGCGTTCGGAGGTGAACGGGAGCGTGTGCTTCTCGGCCAGTGCGACGCGCGCGCCGAGCGCGGATCCGCCAGCGGCGACGACGAGGCCGCCTGACCCGCCTCCGATCACGACGAGGTTGTAGCGCTCCATGACGCCTCCGCTGGGGAATGTGCCGTGTGGGCCGGTTTGTTCCGCGCCGCCGTAAGATGAGTCCGGGAGGTTAGCTCAGCGGTAGAGCGTCTGCTTTACACGCAGCAGGTCGCCGGTTCGATCCCGGCACCTCCCACCAAAGCCTGCGGGCTCCCGGGCGCAACGACCTCGATCCCCGTCCGTGCCCCGAGCGCGAGGAGAATGAGGGCCGGCACGTTTGCGGCCCGACACCGTCTCTGTATACTTCGCCTCCTCCCGCGGCGCCCGCCCCGGGACGAAATCGGGGTCGTAGCTCAGTTGGTTAGAGCGCAGGCCTGTCACGCCTGAGGTCGCGGGTTCGAGCCCCGTCGGCCCCGCCA
>PLZI01000064.1 GCA_003152095.1 Acidobacteriota bacterium
GAGTGCGGCCCGAGGGCGAAAGAGGACGACGAGGGACCCCAGGAAGAGTCGAATCAAGCCAAGCATGCTGAGAGGATACGGGGCGAGAATGAATCAGAGGAGGCCGGTCCGGGGAGCGCAGGAACCTCAATCGGCTGAGGCACCTGTGCCCCCATTCGGACACCTTATGGGATTCTGGCGAGGCACACCGGACGGTTTGGCTATCCTGCGGCCCGTGACCCGTCGCAGGCCCCGTCCGAAGGCCACTCGACCCGCTGCCCCCAGCCCCCCGAAACCCTCCCGCGACCAGCGCGTAGCCTGGACGGCCCTCGCAGCGCTCCTGGTGTCCCTGGTGGCAACCTGGGTTTTCTTCCCCGTGCTCGGCTTCGACTTCGTCAACTACGACGACCCGGCCTACGTCCGGGCCAATCCCCACGTGCTTCGCGGCCTGACGGCCAGCAGCGTTGCATGGGCCTTCGGCACGACGCACGCCTCCAACTGGCACCCGTTGACCTGGCTCTCTCACATGGTGGACGTGCAACTCTTCGGCCTCTCCCCGGGCGGCCATCACGGGACGAGCCTGGTGCTCCACCTCGTCTCCGCGGTGCTACTGCTCCTACTGGTCCGCGCCTGGACTGGCAGCGTCGGCGTCGCGACGGCCGTGGCGGCCCTCTTCGCCTGGCACCCGGCCCACGTGGAGTCAGTGGCCTGGGTCTCCGAGCGCAAGGACGTGCTCTGTGCCCTGCTGCTCTGGCTCACCCTCGGGACCTACACCGCGTATGCGCGCCGGCCGCCCGCTTCCCGTGGCCCTCTCCGCCTCGCCGTTGTCGCGCTGCTCTTAGCGCTGGCGCTGATGGCGAAGCCGATGGCGGTCACGGCCCCGTTCCTGATGCTGCTGGTCGACGTGTGGCCGCTCGGCCGGCTTCCGCTCGACGTCGCGCCGGACGTCGCACGAGTACGGCCCCTCCTCGTCGAGAAGCTCCCCCTGCTGGCCCTCTCTGCCCTGTCGTGCGTTGTCACCTTCGCCGCGCAGCGCGCTGGCGGCGCCGTGGCGAGCTTGGGAGTGCTCTCGCTGCCCGAGCGCCTGGGCAACGCCGCGGTCGCGCTCGTCGCCTATCTCGGGATGTTCTTCCGGCCTGCCGGCCTGGCCGTCTTCTACCCGCACCCCGGCGCCTCGCCTCCGTTCGTCCTCGGCGGCTCGGTCCTGCTCCTGCTGGCCCTGACCTGGGGCGCTTGGCACACGCGCCGGCGCTTCCCGTTCCTGCTCGTGGGCTGGCTCTGGTTCGTCGGGAGCCTCGTCCCGGTCATCGGCCTGGTGCAGGTGGGTGAGCAGGCCCTGGCCGACCGCTACACCTACGTGCCCTACGTCGGGCTCAGTCTCGCTCTCGCGGAAGGCGCGCGGCAGCTCCTGCAGCTCCACGCCCTGACAGGCCGTGCGCTCGTCGCGGCGGGCGGCGCCTTTCTCCTAGCGCTCGTCCCTGTCGCACGAAAGCAGGTCGGCACCTGGCACGACAGCGTGACCCTCTTCCGTCGAGCGCTGGAGGTGACGCGCGACAACCATGTGGCGGAGAGGCTGCTCGGCGCTGCGCTGCTGGATTCGGGCGACGCGACCGAGGCGGAGCCTCACCTCCGGGAGGCCGTTCGCCTGAGGCCCGGCTCCGCCGCTGCACTCAATGCGCTCGGCGTCGCCCTGACGCGGCTCTCCCGCCCCGGTGACGCCGAGGCGGCGCTAGAGGCCTTTCGGCGCGCCGCGGTTGCCGACCCCGGCGACCCGGACACTCACAACAACCTGGGCAATTCCCTCGAAGCCCGCGGGAACGTTGAGGACGCGCTCGCCGAGTACGGCGAGGCGATCCGCCTCGCGCCCGGAAGCGCCGCCGGATACCGCAACACCGGCCTCACCCTCGCCGAACTAGGACGGCTCGAGGAGGCTCGGCACGCGCTGGAGGAGGCCGTGCGCATCGAGCCCGGCCACGCCCCCACGCTGGGCGACCTGGGCACTGTCCTCGCGCAGCTGGGGCGAGTCGACGAGGCTCTCGAGCGCTACCGGGAATCGCTGCGGCTCGATCCGGCCTCCCGGCTGGTACGCCATCAACTGGCGCGCCTCCTCGCTCGCTCGGGCCGGTTCAACGACGCGGTCGCTGCGCTGCGCCAGGGCCTGGACCGCGACGGCGACGACCACGGCGGCCGCGTCCTGTTGACGCAACTCTACCTGGCCGCGGGTCAGCAGGAGGCCGCGCGGCAGGAGATGTCGATCCTCGAGTCGAAGGCCCCCGCCGAGGCCCTCGACCTGCGACGCCAGCTGCAGGCCGCCGCGCAGGGCCGCGGTTCGCCCTGACCCTGGGGTGGCCTCCGGCCTATTGTCCTGTCGGCGGCTCCCAGAGCTCGACCTCGTTGCTGTAGGGGCGCAATGGGAATTGCCGAGGGCTGTGGCGCGTAGAGACCAGAGTCACGCCCTTGGTTCTTTCTCTCGGCGCACCCTCTCCATGGAAATTCACCTCGAAGTGGACGAGTCCCTGACACTTTCGGAGGCGCACGGCCTCGTCACCTCGTTCGAGAACGCGCTCTTGGAGGCGGTCCCCGGTATCGACCAGGTCGTGACCCATATCGATCCCGTCGGCGAGGTCTCCGCGTTGCAACGGTCGGAGCCCGCCGACGACGGGCCCGTCCGGGATGCCCTCGAAATGATCCGCGTCGAGCGCGGCCCGGACTTCGCGCCGCGCAACCTCACGGTCCGACGCACGGGTGATGCTCTCTCGGTCTCGTTCGTCCTGCCGATGCCTCCGACGATCTCGATCGCCGAAGCTCACGCG
>PLZI01000008.1 GCA_003152095.1 Acidobacteriota bacterium
GGACCCTGCGGCGCGGCCTCCCACGTGCCGCGCGTTCGCCGAGGCCGTGGCGGCGTTCGCGCCCGCGGGGATCACGCCGCCTCCCGGGCTCTCGGGCCGGGGCGCTCCCGCGCGCTCGACAACAGCGCGAACGATCCTGTCGACATCTGATCCGCGTCCCGCGACGCTGGCGCCGGGCACGACCCCATGGGCGCCGCGGGCGACGCCCCCGCCCGTCCGCCTGTCCGGCCCGCGGCCCGGCCTGACGAGCGACCAGACCGTGCTGACCCGGCCGCGTCGCGCGGTGCGCGGTGCGTGCCCGCGAAGAAGGGGGAGCCCGGCTCATCCGCTGCTCGCGGCGCGCGAACGCCTTGAGCCGGTGCGCAAGCTCACGCACCGCCTGTCGAGGGAGGACTTCCAGTTTGCGCTCGACGAGGCCCAGCGCGTTCTGAAGGGGCGTCCGCTCAACCCGGAAGCGAAATATCTGGAGACGTACGCCCGGGGCGGGCTCGCGTATGTGGCGGGGAAGGACGGCGTGGCGTCCGCGACACTCGTCGAAGCGTTCACCGAGCTGAAGCGCCGAAAGAAGCGCGAGTCGCGCCCGATCGGAAGCTTTCTCCTGCGGCCCGACGGCACGAGCGGGCAGCCGAACGCCTGGCAGCTCGCGCTCGGATACGGGGACGCGCGGGGGGAGGTGATGGGTCTGATCGAGAAGGATCTGGCCGCGAATCCGCGTTCCGTGCGCGCTTTGAAGGCGCGCGCCCAGCTCCGGCGGATGCAGGGGCTGGACGAGCCTCAGCCGAACTGACCCGGGAGGGGCGGGTTCACGCTCCTTGACGGCCCGAAGCCCGTCTCCTATATTCCGTTGTTCCTGAGCGGGACTAGCTCAGTGGTAGAGCACTACCTTGCCAAGGTAGATGTCGCGAGTTCGACCCTCGTGTCCCGCTCCATGAAAACCCTTCGGGGCGAGTGGGTTACCGGCGGAGATGCCGGGGCCCGCCGCCCCGAATTTTTCCTGGAGTTCGATTTCCGGGACGCTCGGGTCCTCGATCAGCCGGAGGACCGAAGTGCGCCCCACCGATCGGCCGGGCGGACATCGTGTTCTGTCAAGTGGAAGCAGCGATTTGGTAGACAAGACTGTCGCGGCCACCGCTGTCGGGCCTTGATCCCACACGTACTCCGCCGATCTTTTCCAAGGCCTCGCGGAAGAATTCCTTGAAGATCTCTTCCTTGTAACGATCTTTGATCGGATGTTGTTCCCAAATGAGCGGATCTGAAGCTACCGCGTAAAGGTCATGAAAATCCTCCGGCTGCAGCGGCCTGAGGCCGAGAAGCTCGCCTTTCAGAATGGGCTGGAAATCAAAGGACATTCTTAGTCCACACCGCGCGCGGATTGTCGCTCAGGAAAGTGGCGCGCTACCGCGCGGAGCGGGCGTGAGGATCTCGGAGGGCCCGGGCGTCGGCGTCGGGACGATCTTGTCGCCCGGGTCTCCGCCGGGTGTCCGGCCGATTCCCGGCGTCCGCAGCGGATCGAGCTTCCCGATTCCGGGAGTGCGCGAGGCGCGCAATTCGGGAGTGGGCAGGGGCGTGGGGAGGATCTCGGGCGTGGGGGGCGCCGGTGGCGTGCCGTCCGGCCGCGGCAAAGGCGTCGCCTGGGGATTGACTTCGGGTGTCGGAACGGGCGTCGACTCCTGAAGCACGGCCGCCGTCGCGCCGCCCAGAATCACGGTCAGGATCAGCGCTTTGTAATTCATGTCCTTCCCGGTGGATGGAAGGCACGGCACATGCCAGCCGCGCCGTTTCCGTGCGTCACGCCGCCGCGCGGACGACGACGACGGGGCAGGGCGCCTCGCACACGACACGCAGCGCGACGCTGCCGAACATGAGCCGCGAGACGCCCGTCCGCCCGTTCGTACCGAGGACGACGAGCACCGCGTTCGCGCGCGCCGCCGCCTCCACGAGGGACGTGTGCGGCGTGCCGTTGAGAAGCTCGGTGCGCACCTTGACGCCGGCGGCCTCGGCCCGGCGCCTCAGCGCCTCGAGCTTTTTCAGGCAGATCGCGCGGAGCGGCGCCACCTCGCCGATACCGTAGTCGAGGAGGACGACCGTGGGAATGACGTGCGCCACGACGAGCTCGGTGGTCCGCAGCTTCGCCTCGTCGAGCGCGAGAAGGAACGCGCGCTCGGACGCGGGCGAAAAGTCCGTCCCGAAAAAGACGGTTCCCTGTGTCACCGGATCCTCCGATTCGCGGGGTCACGCGCGGGCCCGGCGGGCCTTCGGCGTCTTGGTTTTCAGGACCTTCATGGTCTTCACGACGTGCGTCGTCTGCTTCCCGCGCGCGGGCGGGGAAACCTGCTCGGCGAGAAGCCGGAGGAGATCGGACACCGTGACGATGCCGGCCAGCTTGCCGTCCGGCTCGATCACCGGCAGGCAGCCGATGTTCCAGCCGCGCATGACGTTCGCGGCCTGGCGCACGGGCATGTCCGGTGTCGCCTTGACCGCGTAGGCGGTCATCATGGCGGAGATCGGTCGCATGCGGCGGATCTCGTCGCGGTCCCGCCCGCCGAGGTCGCGCGCGGACACGACGCCCACGACGTCGCCGCCCTCGCCAATCACGACGAGATGGTGGATGCGTTTCCAGCGCATCAGGTTCCAGGCCGCCTCCGCGTTCTCGTTGTGGGCGACCGTCTGAACGCGCCGGGTCATGATTTCCTTGACTCGCATGGAACCCTCCCTTCATACGATCGGAACACGGTGCGAGGCGCGCCATGAGCCACCTGAATCAGGTCGGCGGCGCCGCCAGGTTCGGCCCTTAAGACTCGCGGTCTTATGATGCACGTTGCACGGAGGGAGGGTTCGATGCTGCCGACGGCCGCCGGAGGCGAAAAGATTCCCGGCCTTTCCGAAATGGAACGGGAGCACCAGCTCCAGATCGCCCTCGTGGACGCCTTCGAAAAGGCCGTCAGCGCGAACGCGCGCGTCGAGGCGGGACGGATTCTCGAGCAGATGGCGGACCTCTCCGAGATGCATTTCCTCGCCGAGGAGCTCGTCATGCGGCTTCACCAATATCCCGGCTTCCACGAGCATGCGGCCGAGCACGCGATTCTCTTGAAGGAAATGCACGCGCTGCGGCGGGAGCACGCGGCCGGCACGCTGGACCTCACCCTGGATCTCGCGGCGCGCCTCCGGCGCACGCTCGCGAACCATCTCGGCGGGACCGACTTCGCCCTGTCCGCCTACATGCGGCGCGCGGGGATCGCCGGGAAGGCTCCGGGGGCGCCCCCGTCGCCCTGATCGGCAGCGGCTGCGCCGAGCGTCAGCCAGGCTAGCCAGACAGACGAACGTCAGCGTTCTTGGGATTCCGCGAGGCGCTTCTGCTTCGCCCCGAGGGCCAGCGCGTTCGCGACCCACACGGCCGCCACCGGTAGGAAGAGCCAGGCGAAGCCCAGCGGTGAGAGGCCGAGAAACGCCACGAGGCGGTCGGCGAGCGCGCCGAGCGCGTCTCCGCTCCGATACACGAACGTGTCGATGAAGCTCTTCGCGGTGTACTTCTCCTCGCGCGGCACGACGGTGAAGAGGGCCTCGCGCGCGGGCTTCACGAGCGCGAATTCCGCCGCGCGACGGGTCACCTGGACGGCGAAGAGGACGCTCGCCGTGGACGAGGCGGCGAGCGCGAAGAAGCCGGCGGCGGTGACGACCGGCAGCAGGGCGAGCGCCGGGCCGAGACCCACGGCGGGCAGGATGCGACCCGTGAAGAAGAGCTGCGTCAGGGCGGTGAGGACGTTCACGACGAGGTCGGCCTTCGCGAAAAAAGCCGTGCGGGCGCCGGCATCCGCGAAGGAAATCCGCACGATGCGCGCCTGCGCAAGATAGAGAAACGTCGAGCCGACCGTGAAGAGGAGGAGGAAACCCGCGATGCCGAGGAGGTACCGCGACTTCGCGAACAGCGTCAGGCCGGAGAGCGCGCCCGTGCCCGGCGGGGCGCCATCGCCGTGCTCGGCCGCCGGCTCGGCGGCGCCCGCATCCACGCGATAGACCCCGGCGAGCCGGTGCAGGCAGAGGACGCCGGCCTCGAAAAGGGCCGCGGCGACGAGGAGAAGCGGCACCGGGCCGATGCGCCTCGCGAGCACGATCGTGAGGGTGCCGCCCGCGATGCCGCCCACCGTGCCGCCGAGGCCGATGAACCCGAAGAGGCGCTTGGCCTGCTCGGAACGAAAGAGGTCGGCGAGGAACCCCCAGAAGACCGAGACGACGAGCAGATTGAAGACGCTCGCGTACACGAAGAAGAAACGTCCCGCCACGAGGCGCGCGGGGCCGTCGAGAAGCGTGAGGAGCCCGAAGAACACGACGAAGCTCGCGGCGAAAGCGTGCATCACGGCCGGGACAAAGACGCGGCGCGGCGTGCGCGCGACGAGGGCTCCGAAGAGCGGGTTGACGACGAGAGTGCCGGCGAGCGTCCCGAAAAAGAGCCAGTTGAGCGCGAAGCCGCTTCCGGTCGAGGCGCCCATTTCGTCACGGAGCGGCCGGATGACGTAGTAGCCGCCGAGGATGAAGAAGAACGAGAGCGCGGACCACAAGAGGCCCGCGCCCTCGCCGGGCTCGACCCGCACGAAGCGGGAAAGGGCGCCCCTTTCCGGCACGCGGTTAGCCGGCCTTCGGCGCCTTCTTCGCCTGGGCCTCGTGCCAGGCGGCGAGGACCGCCGTTTCGCGCTCGGAGGAGAGGCCGGCCTTCAGCTGGGCGGTCCTTTCCTTCGGAAGCGTCTTCCACCAATCGAGCGTGTCCTTCGCGGTGGCCTTCAGGGGACGGAAGGCGAGCCCTTTCGCGACGGCCCGCGCGTTGCTCACTTGGCCGGCGCCGGCGTCGGAGCCCGCGGGGGAGGTCCACACGGGGAGATCGCTCCATTCCTCGACCTTCTGCGCCGCGAGGAAAGCGGCCGCAACCCACGTGAAGCGGGCGTCGCCGCCATTCGCGGCCTTGCAAGCGTCGAGGACGTCCCCGATCCGGACGGGGGCCGACGTCGCGTTGAAGACGCCCGTCGTCTTCGTGTCGATCGTCTTCACGATCCACACCGCGAGGTCTCGGACGTCGATGAACTGGACGGGATCCTCGGGCTTGTCCGGCGCGAGGACCTCGCCGCCGCGCGCGACGCGGACCGGCCAGTACGTGAAGCGGTCGGTGCCGTCGTTCGGGCCCACGATGAGGCCGGGGCGCACGTTCGTGACGCGGCCCGGCATCGCGGATTCGGCCGCCTTCTCGCACAGCGCCTTGAGGCCGCCGTACGACCCGTCTGTCACCGTCTCGACCGTCGGGTCCGCGAGAATCGCGACCGGCCCCGTCTCGTCGACGCCCGCCTTGCTGAGGTCGGCGTAGACGGAGATGGACGATACGAAGACGTACTGCTTCGCCGACTTGCCGAGGAGCGTTGCCGAGTCGCGCACTTGCTGCGGCATGTAGCCGGAGGTGTCGATCACGGCGTCGAAGGCGCGCCCCTCGAGCGACTTGAGATCGCCGTTGCGGTCGCCCTGCAGCTTCTCGAGGTCGGGGAAGAGGCCGGGGTTCGTCTTGCCGCGGTTGAAGAGCGTGATCGTCCAGCCGCTGGCCTTCGCGGCCTCGACGATCTCGGGTCCGAGGAAGCGGGTGCCCCCGAGGATGAGGAGGGTTTTCTTCGGCGCGCCGAGCGCGGGAAACCCGCGAGCCATCAGCCCTGCGGAGGCCGCTTTCCAGAGGAAGTCCCGTCTCGTCGTCATGTGCGCTCCTGTTTCGTCTTCAGGCTTCCCCGTCCTCCAGCATCCGGAGGAGGTAGCGGCCGTAGTCGCTCTTCATTCCCTTCGCGAGCCGCGTGAGGTCGGCGGTCGAGATCCAGCCGGCCTTGTGGGCGATCTCCTCGGGACAGGCGACCTTCAGGCCCTGACGCGCCTCGATGGCCTGGATGAAATTCGANNCGTAGAAGTAGAGGCCGGTGACGGCGTAGTTCGAGCGTGGCTCCTTCGGTTTCTCTTCGAGGCCGATCGCGCGCTTCTTCGCGTCGAACTCCACGACGCCGTAGCGTTCGGGGTCGAGCACGCGATACGCGAACACGGTCGCGC
>PLZI01000148.1:0-6407 GCA_003152095.1 Acidobacteriota bacterium
AGGACGACGACGTACTCGCGGCCGTCGCGCGTAAAGCCGCCGAGCCCGTTCTCCATGACGAGCGCGGGCGGCTCGACCGGCGCCTCCGGCCGCTCGTCGGGTGGTGGCTCGTAAGGCACGACGGTGACAGGAAGCGCAGGCTCCGGCTCCGGGCGGTCCAGCTGCTCCGCCAGCTCCCCGCGTTCGCCGGAGAGGACCGCACGGGCGACCGCACTCAGGAGAAGCCGCTCGGCATCCGGCATCGCGTCGCCCCGGAGAAGGAAGACCCCCCCGGGTTTCCCCTTCCAGGCGCCCCAAGCGCCGCCCTCGACGAGCTCGACGAGCTGCCCTTGCATCTCGTCGCGATAGCTCGCGGGGTGCTCGTTCAGGATCACGGCGTCCGCTTTCAGCCCCTTGAGGCGCCAGAGCTCCTGCGCCATGAGGACGTGCCGCACGAGCGGCAGGTCGTCCGGCTCGGTCACGCGGACGAGGACGATCGGGAGATCGCCGGANNAGCGACGCGTCGGAGAAGAAGACGCGGGAGCCGAGCCGCTCGAAGAGCTGGGCCTCCTCGACGGAGATACCCAGGTGCCGGAGCGAGACCTGCGCGTGCGTGTAGGCCAGCGCGAACGTGCGGGCGGCGACGCCGGGGTCGTGATACTTCTGCGCCAGGGCGTGCGCGGCGGTCTCGTCCGTGGCGACGCCCGTCGCGAGGGAGAGGCGGGCGAAGGCGCCGGGCGCGAGCCGCAGCCGCGTCCTCAGGCTGAGGATCGGGTCGAGCACGGCGCCCGTGGTGCCGGAGAGCGCGCGCCCATCGAGGGCGACGGGATCGTCGGGGCCGCGCCCGCGTCCCAGGAATCGCATCCGGTCGGTCTCCCACTCGACCGGTGCCTGCATTCGCCCGTCGATGGACAGGACGTGAAAGGCGAAGAGCGCCGGGTCGTTCGCGCTGCGCTGGCGGCGCCGCGCGAGAAGGGCCGTGCTCTCTTGCACCCACTCGGTCTCGATAAAGAGCTTCCCGAAGGCGGGGTGCGCGACGTCGTCGGAGATGGACGCCAAAGCGATCTCGACGTAGCTCGTCAGCTCGATCTCGCGCGGCCGGTCGCTCCGATTCGTCACGGAGAGCCGCCGCACCTCGGCGTCGTCCTCCGGCGAGACGGCGATCTCGAGGCGCGTCTCGATGCCGTGATCGCGTCTCTGGATAACGGCCTTCTCGGGGAGGAGCTCCACGAGGTAGTCCTCCGGCTCCTTGCCGACGGGCTGATAGGCCGCGGACCAGACCGCGCCGCCGTGGACGTCGCGTAGATAGACGAACTGACTGCCGGGGTCGCGCGTGGGGTCCTCGCGCCACCGCGTGACGGCGCGGCCCCGGCAGAAGCTTGCTCCGCCGCCGGCGTTCGTCACGATCGCGACGTAGGCGCCGTTCGACAGGATCTGCGCGCGTGGGTACGGCGTGTGCGGCGAGCGGAGGCGGCGCGGAGCGCGAGCGAGCGGGGGGGCCACGTGCGTCTGCTCGGCGGGACGCGGCTCGATGACCGGAGCCTCACGTGGCACCCGCTCCTGCAGGAGGAGCTCGGTCGCCTGAATCCTCGGGTCCGCGTGGAACCGGTCGACCATGATGTCGCCGAGAAGGACGTTCGTGATGGCGACGAGCGTCATCCCCTGGTGGAGCGCCAGGTACGTCTTGACGATCACGGCTGCGTTTACACCAGCGCCAAGCGGCGCCGTGGGCGAGGTGCCGCCGTCGTCCGGCTTGCGGGGCGTGTAGTCGACGGCATCGTAATAGCCCAACGATCCCTCGGCCCCCTCGCTCGCCAGGCGCCTCAGGTTCCGCGCGGCCTCGGCCGGGTCCACCAGCGCGGCCAGGGCGGTCGCGTAGGGCGCGACCACGAGCTCGTCGGCCAGCCCGCGNNTTGAACGCCGATTCGGAGATGCCCCAGGGGACGCCGCGGTCGCGGGCGTACTGGCGCTGCCGCCGTACGGCCATGCGACACGTCTGGTCGAGGAGCGTCCCGGGATACGTCCTCATCAGGAGGAGCGGCATCAGGTACTCGAACATCGACGCGCTCCACGAGACGAGCGTCGGGACGCCGTCCACGCTCACCACGAGCCGCCCGAGGTGGAACCAGTGGCTCTGCGGCACGTCCCCCTTGGCAATCGCGAAGAAGCTCGCCAGACGGGCCTCGGAGGCGAGGAGGTCGTAGTACGAGGTGTCCAGGCGGCCGGGCCCCAGCACATCGGCCAGCCGGTAGCCGATCGAGAAGAGCTGGCGTTCGCGGTCGTAGAGGATCCCGAAGCTCATTCCGTCGGCGAAGGTCATGGCGCGCCGGGCAAGGTCGAAGAGGCGGGTTGCAAGCGGCGGTCGCGACGCGGCCAGCCGCCGGCACCCCTCGGCCAGCGCGAGCAGCGCCCCCGCGAGGTTGCCGCTGTCTACCGTGGAGACGTAGCGCGGAAAGAGCGGCGAGAGGTTCCGCGTGTCGTACCAGTTCAGGAGATGCCCCTCGTGCTGCTCCAGCCCTTCGACGGTCGTCAGCGTCCTCTCCAGCCTCTCGAGCATCGCGTCTGCCGGCAAAAAGCCCAGATCGTGCGCCGCGAGCGTGGAGAGAAGGCCCATCCCGATGTTGGTTGGCGAGGTCCGGTGCGTCACGACGCGGGTCGTCTCCTCCTGGAGGTTGTCGGGAGGGAGCCCGTGGTCCTCGGGGCCGGCCAGCGTCTCGAAGTAGCGCCAGGTCTTCCGCGCGACCGCGAGGAGGAGTTCGCGATCCGCAGGCGACAGCTCACGCCGCCGCGGTGCGGCCGGTTGGCTCAGCCAGTAGGCCACGAGGGGCGCGATCGCCCAGAGAGCGGCGAACGGCACGGCAAGGGGGAGCGCGCCGGGACGCGCCGCGGCGGTGAGAGCCACGAGAACGGCGGCGGCGATCGGGCTCGCGGCCATCTCCACCAGGAACGAGCGGACTCCGTCGCGCAGGAGGCCTGCCGCCCGTGCAGCCTGTGCGGCGGCGGTCTCCCAGTCCAGCAGGCGGCGCTGCGTGATGACGAGCCTCACGAGCGTCAGGGCGATGGCATGCACCATCTCCCAGGCGTGATACGGGAGGAAGACGAGCGTCAGGAATGCCTGCGCGGAGGCCGTGCTCAGGTCCTCGAGAAGGCCCCGCAGGTGGACCCGGGCCGACTCGTGCGCGGGCGGCCGCTTCAGCAGGTGAAAGAGAGAGGTGACGAGCGGAAACGACACGACGGCGAGTCCACACAGGGTCCACGCGAGCGGGCTCCCGGGCAGGATGGTCCAGGCCGATCCGAAGAGAGCGAGGAGTGACGGCGCCACGAGGCTCCGCCGCAGGTTGTCCAGGATTTTCCATTGGCTGATGAGCGGCAGGCGGTTCTTCGCGAAACCCTTCGAAGTCGGGACCATGGGCAGAAGCCAGCCGAGGATCTGCCAGTCACCGCGCACCCAGCGCTGCTGCCGCCGCGCATGCGCGAGGAGGTTGGCGGGATAGTCGTCCACGACCTCCACATCGGAGACGAGCGCGGTCCTCGCGTGCAGACCCTCGAACAGGTCGTGCGAGAGGAGCGCGTTCTCGGGGACGCGCCCGTCCACGGCCGCGCGGAAGGCGTCCACGTCGTAGAGCCCCTTGCCNNGTGAAGATGCCCTCGCCGAACAGGTCCTGGTAGGTGTCGGAGACGGCCGTCGTGTACGGATCGACGCCCGTGTGCCCGGCGTACACCCGCGCGAAGAGCGATCCGGCGGCGCTCGCGAGCGTGACGCTGACGCGCGGCTGGAGGATGCCGTATCCCTCCGTCACCCGTCCGACGGACGGGTCGAAGACGGGTCTGTTCAGCGGGTGGGAGAGGATCCCGATCAGCGTCTGCGCGACGCCCCTCGGGAGCCGCGAGTCCGCGTCGAGCGTGAGGACGTAGCGCACCGACGGCAGGATCGACAGGTCTCCCTGCCGCACCGTGAAGCCGGTGTCGCTCGCGTCGCGCAGGAGCCGGTTGAACTCCTCGAGCTTGCCCCGCTTCCTCTCCCAGCCCATGAACACGCCCTCTTTCGGGTTCCANNACCTCCAGATGCTCCAGAAGAGCCTCGACGCCCTTCACGCTTCCGAGGAGCGCCGGCACGACCACCATCGTGCGGGCGCTCTCGGGGACGCCCTCGATGAGATCGAGGCGGGGCAGCCGCCGCGGCGGCACGAGCGCGGCGACGAGGCGCTGGACGATGAGCGCCGCGAGCTCGCTCGCGGGGAGCGTCGCGAGAAGCGCCGCGACAGTCGCCATCTCGGGAGCGCCCGAGGCGCCGACGTATTTGATCGCCGCGTAAACGCCGAGGCCGGTCAGGAGGCCGATCCCGCCGAGGTACGCCGCCGTCGCGTGGGAGAAGGCGAATCGGCGGAGCCTTTGGCCAAGTCGAGGGGTGTACGCCACGTCGATCTCCAGGCCTGGCCGGCCCGGGCCGATCAGGTGATAACCGACGTGAGCGGTTCTCTCGCCGATCCCCTTCCCCTCCGCCGCTTGGCGCGCGCTCTCGACGGCGCGCAGGGCGACGCGCACCTGCGCCTCACCCGTGGGCTCGGCGAGCTTCTCCACGGACTGGCGGTAGCGGTCGCGGCTTTGGAAATCCATGCGCGTGTAGACCGCCGCCGGATCGCGCCGCAGGATCTGCTCCACCAGGCTGACCCGCTCCACGTAGCGGCTCCAGTCGAGCGTGGCGCAGAGCCTCAGGCTCGTGATCGTGTTGCCAGTCGAGGCCTGGTCGGTGGCCTGGCGCTGGTACTCGGCGCGGACGGCGTCCTCGGACGTCTTGCCTCCCGCGGGGAACGCCTCCTCCATCCGGGCATGGAGCAAGGAGACGCGCGGGTCGGACTCGCGCATCCGTTGCTGGAGCTGTGCGGCGAAGGCGCTGTGAAGCGGCTCGGGAAGCGGCTCGGGAGGGCCGCCGCCAGCCAGCCGCTCGAGCGCGGCGTCCGCCTCCCGCCTGGCGGCTCGCCCCGACAGGATCCCCGCCGCCAGGATCCTCAGGTTCTCCAGGAGCGCGAGCTTGAGCATGCTGGGCCACGCCCAGAGCTCGCCGATCGTCAGCGGCGCCACGGTCTGATAGGCGAGGACGAAGCGCGTGAGTCGCTCCGCGTCCAGCCGCCCGTCGCCGTGCCGGATCAGCTCGAGCGCCATCGCGTGGATGCGGGCCTTGCCCGAGAGCTCGCGCGCGGCGAGCTTGGGGAGCTTCTGGTAGTACCGGGAAGGAAGGTCATGGCGCACGGCGCGCGCTTCCGACTCGACGAGGTGAAAGTTATCGAGCAGCCACTCGGCCGCGGGGTCGACGGCGTCACCCCGGCGGACGTCGCCGGCCAGGAGGCGGTAGGCCTCGCGAAGAACTCGGACGTTCGCGTCCAGCCGCGTCCGGACCTCGTGCCGACCCGCCCGGGGGTCTCGCGCGAGCGTGAAGACGCCGGCCAGGGTCTTCGCGCGCTCCTCGAGGCTCTCGAGGCCCAGAAGCTCGCCCCTGAGAGGCACTTCTTCTTCGGGACGGCGCCGTCCGAACAGGGATCGCATCATTCTTCCGTCTTTTATCATTTCGGGCCCGGATCGGGGCGTGGCGGGGACGGACTCCCGCCGCGCCCGAAGTGGAGTCGTGGGCTCAGTTGAGAAGGTTGACCACCTTCTTGACGCCCTTGATCGAACGGGTCTTCTCGATCGCCGCCTTCGAGGTCTCGGGGTTGTCAAGCTTGCCGCGCAGGCTGACAACGCCGTCGACGACCTCGACCTCGATCTTGAGCGCGTTCGTGCCGATCTCGGTCAGAAGGATGCCCTTCACCTTCATCTCGAGCGCCACGTTCTTCACCGAGGCTTCGCTGGCGGCCACCGGCCCCACGGCCTCTTTCACCGTCACCTTGTTATCGACCTTCGTGATCCCCTTGACCGACAGGGCGACCTGCTCGGCGAGCCCCTGGCTGGGCGACTTCGCCACCTCACCGGTGAGGGTTGCTGTCTCTCCAGCGACGGAGACCGTGATCCGAAGGGCGTCGACGCCGAGCTTGTCGATCAGCTTGGCTTTGACGGAGGTGGCATGGAGCGCGTCAGAGACCTCCGTAGGAACCGCCTCGGACTTGTCCGCGGCGTTCGCGGGTGACGCCGAGAGAAGCCATGTGAGGGAGAGGGCCGCCGCGAGGATCGGAACCAAGTTCTTTTTCATTGTCTGAGTCTCCTGCTGGCATCACCGCAATTCCCCTGCCAGCGTCGGCGGCTCACGGCTCTCTTCCTTCCGCCGGTCACCCGAGATCTCGATGGCGATGGCGGCGGCCTGCTCCGCGCCCACACCCTCCGTTCTGCGCTCGTACTCTTCCTCGCCGCGCTTGTCGGCTTCACGCAGGTGCGTATCCGCGAGCCCCTCCTGCTCACCGGGCAGCTCCACTCGCAGCTCCTCGATGAGCATCATC
>PLZI01000148.1:6431-10702 GCA_003152095.1 Acidobacteriota bacterium
ATGTAGGGCAGCACGTCCGCGAGGCCGGCGAACACCGCGAGCGCCAGAGCGTTCTCCACGCCGCACGCCGTCAGAAGCACGAACGTGAAGACTGATATCAGCAGGGACGTGATCATCTGTCCGCGGATGTAACGGCCGACGATCGACTCGAGGTTCATCATGATGCGAGAGAGCCGGATATGGTGCGCGCGGGGGAAGACGGCGAAAAGCCCCCCTCGGAGCCGATCGCGGTCGATCATGATGTAGAGCGCGAGAAAGAGGGCGCTCAAAGTGTACGCGGCGGTGGCGAAGACCTGTACAGAGAACGCGAACGCCGCCGCTCCGAATGTGACCGTCAGCGCGTCGACCTTGAGGTTGCGAAGCCAATGCGCGAGCGGGGCGCTCAGGGGAGAGCTGGCGAGATTGTCCGCGAGTCGCGCGCGCAGCGCGGGCTCGTGCTGGAGAAGCGCCGCCGCTTGGGACACCAGCTTTGGGATCGTGAGGGCGACGACGAGAAGCGCGAGGATGAAGAAGACCGTGAAGACGATCGCGATTCCGGCCCCGCGCCCCACGCGCTTCTTTTCAAGCCAGCGGACGGCCGGGCTCAACGTGCCGGCGACGAGAAGAGCGACGACGAGCACGAGGAGGACGGGCCAGAGCCGGATCAGCAGCCACAGGGAAGCGGCGACGAGAACGAGCGCCACGATGGTCTTCGGTGACAGCTCGAAGCGCACATAACGCGCTCGATCGCCCAGGTCGCGTTGCCGCTCGGCTTCAAGCCCCGTCATGGCGAACGGCGGAGACTGGCGCTCGGGCTTTCGCTCATGACGATTCCTTCCTGCGTGCAACGAGCAGGACCACGCCCGCAACGATCGCCCCGACCCCAGCCCAAACGGGTACGTTGACCGTCTCCTTGTCCTTGATCGAGAGCTCGAACGGGCCCAGCTTGGTGTTATGGTTCTCCTTGGTGTAGGTGAACCTGCCGTACGCCAGCCCCAAGATGCCCGCGACGATCAGCACGATCGCCGCGATCCTTGCTCCGCTCATGGCAATCCGTCCTTTCCGCCGTTCGAACGAGGATGCGCAATCTTCTTGCCAGCGCCAAGCTGGGCCACTGAGGCCCTTCGCTCCTTCATAGGCCGGCGAGAGCTCGAGCGGTCGGCACGCTTTGCCGATCTCCCGGGAAAAACGTGCCGCCCCGTTGCGCTTCGCGGCCCTCGGTCACCTTCGTCCGGAGATCAGGTGAATGATCGCCACGAAGAGGGCGGCGCCGATGATCGACCACAGGAGCGGAAAGGAATGCCCGCTGAAGTGGATCAACAGAGGTTCCGGCAGCTTCAGACGGTGTGCGATCCACGACCCGAGGAAAGCCCCGATGAAGCCGAGGATGATCGAGACGAGGATCCCGCCCCGGGTCCCGCCGGCGATGGCCCTGCCGACGGCGCCGCAGACGGCCGCGATCACGAGGAGAAGCAGGAGCGCTGGTAGCGAGGTCATGCTCTGGGCGTCATGCAACTCCCCGGCCAGCGCGCGCCCCGGCGCGGGTACCTGCGGACGCGGCAACGGCCTCCCGGCACCGGCCTCCCGGCACCGTCAGACCTATCAGGAACCATCCAGCAGACTTGACAGAGACTCTAAAGGGACTATTCTCGTATAGCATAGAGAGGAAGGTCCTATCCAGTATGGAGCCAGCGTGCCCTCCCAGCCACGGCAGGGACCTCTCTATGGTCCGCCGGTCACGCTTACATGTGAATCACACTTTCGGGAGAGGAACCGAAAATGAAGCGAGGAATCAAAGATGTTTCATATGAGAAATACCCGTAACCGAATGATGAGTTCGAATCTCTTGGCAGGCATGGGATTCGTCGCGCTTCTTTACGGGGCCTCTCCAGCGTTGGCCGCGGTCGCACCAACGCTCGGTGCGGCGAAGACCTTTGCGGTCCTGGGTGCCTCGACGGTGACGAATACCGGTTCGGGCGTCCTCACCGGAGATCTGGGGGTCTCGCCGGGTCTCGCGATCACTGGCTTTCCTCCAGGGACCGTGACTGGAACGACGCACGCCGGTGATGCGGTCGCGTTACAGGCTCAGAGTGATGTCACCACGGCGTACAACGCTCTCGCAGGCCAGGCGTGCAATACCGTCTTGACGGGCCAGGATCTCGGTGGAATGACGCTCATGCCTGGCGTCTATTGCTTCTCGTCGTCGGCTCAACTGACGGGGACGCTCACTCTCAACGCCCAGGGCAGCGCGAGTGCGGTTTTCGTCTTTCAGATAGGGAGCACGCTCACGACCGCGAGCAACTCGGTTGTTCAAGTCATCAATACCGGAGGAGGTTCGGACTGCAACGTGTTCTGGCAGGTTGGCAGCTCGGCGACTCTCGGTACGAGCACGACGCTCGCAGGAAGCATTCTCGCGCTCACGAGCATCACCTTGACTACCGGCGCAAACGTGTCCGGGCAAGCCCTGGCGCGGACTGGTGCCGTGACGCTGGACACCAACGCCGTCAGCGTCTGCACCGCGCTCTGCCCTCTCATTACGGTGAACCCGGCCACGCTGCCAACCGGGGTGCCGCCCAATGTCCCCTATAATGTGACGATCTCTGCGACCGGCGGCACCGCGCCGTATACGTTTGCGGTGCCGCCCAGCTCGCTGCCTCCGGGTCTCACGCTCACCTCTAGCGGCTCCTCCAGCGCCCTCCTTTCCGGGACGCCGACCACCACCGGCACGTCGATTTTCACGATCATCGCCACCGACGCCAACGGCTGCACGGGATTCAGGGCCTACACGATCACAATCAACCCCTGTCCGCCACTGACGATCCTTCCCGCGACGCTCCCCAACGCAGGGGTGGGCTCCCTCTATAGCCAGACGATCGTGGGGAGCGGCGGAACCGCGCCGTACACCTTTATCATGTTCTCCAGCACGCTGCCGGCGGGCCTGACGCTGACGTCGGCCGGCGTGCTGGCGGGGACGCCGACCACCACCGGCACCACCACCTTCACGATACGCGGGACGGACGCGAACGGGTGTTTCGCGGAGCTCTCCTATACGATCCTGGTCAATCTGCTCCCCTGCCCGCCGATCACGGTTTCTCCCGCCACACTCCCCAGTCCCGCGCTGGGCATTCCCTACTCTCAGACGATTTCCGCCTCCGGCGGCACCGGGTCGTACATCTACACCGTGACGGCCGGCTCGCTGCCTCCCGGTCTCGGGCTCAGCCCGCTCACGTCTACTCCGACGGTCGTCCTGTCGGGCACGCCCACTACCTCCGGCAACTTCAGCTTCACTATCACGGCCACCGACGGGAATGGCTGCGTGGGCGTGCTGGGCTACACGGTGACGATTGCCGTGGCCTCCACGGGCATCCCCACGCTTTCCGGGTGGGGCCTGATGACCCTCATGGTGCTTATAGGGGTTGCGTCGATTTATCGTCTGAGGAGAATCTGAGGAGAAAGAGGAGAGAAGCTTAATTTCTGGAGAGGAACCGAAAATAAAATGAGGCCAAAGATGTTTCATATGAAAAATATCCTTAACCGAATGATGAGACTGGGTCTCTTGGCAAGCATGGGATTCGCCGTGTTTCTTTACGGGGCCTCTCCGGCATCGGCGCAGACGCTCGGTGGGGCGCAGAGCTTCGCGATCGTGGGCGGCCAGGGCGTGAACGCGAACGGCGCCGTGAGCACGGTCAACGGCGACGTGGGTATTAACCCAGCGGCAGGCACCTTTATCATTGGGTTTCCAACACCTGCGACGATTGTTCTGCCATTCCAGAACCACGGAAATGATGCGGTCGCGATTATTGCTTCGGTGGCCGCAACCACTTTGTACAATTCTGCTGCCATGGCACCCGCGGGTGCCACAGATACTGGTAATAACGATCTGACTCTCGGCGGGCCCTCGAGTAATGGCACCTATGGGCCAGGGAGTTGGACCAATGCCGCAGAGGGGGGCGTCGCCCTCATACCGATAACCAAAAGCATTACACTGACCACCCCAGGCCTCTACGTTTTTTCGGTCGCCAACGCCCTCACGGCCAATGGAAACGTCGTCGTCACCGGCGATCCTTGCACCTATTCTGTTTTCTGGCGGGTCCCCACCACCGCGACTCTCAATGGCATTTTCATAGGAACCGTCGTTTCAAATGGCGTCATCGCCCTCGGTCCCGGCGCAACCGTGGCCGGTCGAGCCTTGACGACAGCGCCTGGTTCAGTGACCCTCGCTGGCGGCAACACCATCGGGGGGTGCATTGCCGCTCTCACGCCGATTCCCACGCCGACTCCAATACCACCCA
>PLZI01000129.1:0-39621 GCA_003152095.1 Acidobacteriota bacterium
TCCTTCGGCGACTACTTCAAGAAGGAGGCGATCGATTTCGCGTGGGAGCTCCTGACGTCGAAGAAGTACTACGGTCTCGACAAGGACCGCCTCTGGGCCACGGTCTTCTTGGACGACGACGAGGCGGCGGCGCTCTGGGAGAAGTATCTTCCGAAGGCACGCATCGCACGCTTCGGCGAGAAGGACAACTTCTGGTCGATGGGCGACACGGGCCCCTGCGGCCCGTGCAGTGAGATCCACTATGACCAGGGCGAGGGAGTTCCCGGCGACGACAAGCCGAACGGCGCCGGCGACCGCGTCATGGAGATCTGGAACCTCGTCTTCATGCAGTTCGANNCGCGACGCCTCGGGGAAGATGACCCCGCTGCCGAAGCCGAGCGTCGATACCGGCGCCGGCCTCGAGCGCATCACGGCGATTCTCGAAGGCAAGAACAACAACTACGACACGGATCTGTTCGCGCCGATTCTCGCGAGGATCGAGGAGATCTCGGGGAAGAAGTACCTGGGCGGAATGGCCGTGGAGGATGCACCCTTTCGGGTGATCGCGGATCACGCGCGTGCCGCGACGATGCTCATCGCGGACGGCGTCATTCCTTCGAATGAAGGAAGGGGATATGTCCTGCGCAGGATCATCCGGCGTGCCATTCGATATGGAAGGAGACTCGGCATCGTCGACCCGTTCCTCTTCAGGCTCGTGCCAGGGGTAACGGAGACCCTGAAGATTTTCTTCGAAGGTGAAAAGATTCGCGGCTCGAAGGCGACCTTTGGCCTGATCGACGAGGACGTAGTGATCGCCGAAGAGGAAGCTCGCTTTGCAAAGACAATGTCTGTCGGAGCGGATCGCGTCGGGGAGGCGATTGAGAAGATCAGGCGCGACGCTGGGGAGAAGACGGTGATGGAAGGCGCGACGATCGTCTTCCCGCTCTACGACACGTATGGCGTCCCCCTAGAAGTCATCGAAGAGATTGCCCAGGACGAGGGTGTCCTGGTTGACCGAGCCGGGTTCGAGAAGGCTCTTCAGGCCGCGCGGGAGCGTTCGAAGGCGGCCTCGAAATTCGAAGCCAACGCGGAAACGCTGCGCGACGACCAGATCGACCCTTCATGGGCCACCGAGTTCCGTGGCTATCCCGAGCAGGACTTCGTGAGCCTCGACGGCGCCCGAGTCCTCGGCCTCTTTACACCTTCTAAGCAGGGTCTCTTCGAACGTGGCGATCGCCTCACCGCGGGCCAGGAGGGGTGGGTCGTCACGGACCGTTCGATCTTCTATCCGGAAGGTGGGGGCCAGGTGGCGGATCAGGGCAAGTTCTTGTGGGGCTCCGAGGGCGCTGCCGATGTCATCGATGCTCGCCGCTCACCCAATGGGAAAACCATCCTTCACCTTCTAAGAATCTCTGGTGGTTCCCTCGGTCCTGGCGAGCTGGTGCAGATGTCGGTGCCCGAGTGGACCCGCCGCAAAACGCAGGCGAACCACACGGGGACGCACCTCATGCACGCGGCTCTCCGGAAAGTGCTGGGGGAGTCTGTGCGCCAAATGGGCTCGCTCGTGTCGCCAGATCGCCTGCGGTTCGACTACGCGGCCTCGCGTCCGACGACGCCCGAGGAGATCCGGGAGATCGAGCGCCTCGTAAACGAGGAGATCCTGCGCGACCGCAAAGTCTCGAAGGCCGTCATGTCCATGGAGGACGCGAAGGCGAAGGGCGCGCTCATGTTCTTCGGTGAAAAGTACGGCGAGCGCGTGCGCGTCGTGGACGTGCCCGGATTCTCGACGGAGCTCTGCGGCGGATGCCACGTGGGCCGCACCGGCGAAATCGGCGCCTTCAAGGTCACCTCCGACAAGAGTCTCGCGGCCGGCGTCCGGCGCCTCGAAGCTGTGACGTCGCTGAACGCGGTCGAGAGGCTTCAGAGAGACGAAGAGATTCTGGCGAATATGGCGAAGACGGCGAACGTCGCGCCGGAAGAGCTGCCTACGAAGCTCCGCGAGACGCTGGATTCTCTTAGAAGGAAAGAAAAGGAGATTGCCGCGCTCAAGCGTGAAGGCGCGCTCTCCGGCACCGCTTCAGGTCATTCCTCGGCAAGAGGAACCCTCAGTGTCCAGTCGTGGGACGCGGGTGTTCAGGAGATCGCCGGCGTCAAGGTTCTCGCCCGCCGTGTGTCCTCCCTGCCCACGAACGAGCTGCGCAATCTCGCCGACACGTTCCGAAGCAAGCTGAAATCCGGTGTGGTTCTCCTGGGAACGGAACTGGAGGGCAAGGTGACGCTGCTCGCGGCCGTCACGTCCGACCTCGTGTCCCGGGTCTCCGCCCACGAGCTGGCGCAGGTGATGGCGCCGGCGGTGGGGGGTAAGGGAGGCGGCAAGCCGGACCTCGCGCAGGCCGGAGGCAAAGACGCCGCGCAGATCGAGCCGGCGCTCGAGCTGGGCGTCGCGAAAGTGCGGGAGAGGCTTTCCACTTGAGCCTCTTACCGTCTGATCTATAATCTCGGGAAATGCCGTCTCACGGGATTGGTTTGGCCCGGGTGTCGGTGGTCGCCATGCTCGCGGCTTCGGCCGCGTTGCGCGCTGATGTGCATCTCGTGCGGCAGGCGAACGGCTCGGCGTTGATCTTCAACGACAACGTGGGAAGCGGCTGGCGCGTGAACGGAGCCGTGCCCACGGACAGTTACCTTGTGGGACGCCGGAGCGCGCCGTCACCGTATGACACGGCGATTGACAGCGAGGCGCGCGCGGCGGGCGTCGACCCGGCGCTCGTCAAGAGCGTCATGCTCGTGGAGTCCGATTTCAACCCGCTTGCCGTGTCGCGAAAGGGCGCGCGGGGCCTCATGCAGCTCATGCCCGACACCGCCCGGCGCTTCGGTGTGTCGAACCGCTACGACGCCGGACAGAGTATCCGGGCGGGTGTTCAGTACCTGTCCGCACTTCTCGAACAGTTCAAGGGCGACGTCGCGCTCGCTCTCGCCGGCTACAACGCGGGCGAAGGCGCCGTGGCGCGCCACTCCGGCGTGCCGCCGTATCGCGAGACGCGCGAGTACATCCGCCGCGTCCTCGTCGCGCGGCATGGAGAGAGTGGTTCCGGGTCCGCCGCCATCGGCGGCGCATTCCGCGGCACGCCGACCGGATCGGTGATCCGTACGGCCTCGGTGCGCGTCTCAAGCCTGAACGGAACGCCGGTGCTTTCGAACACGCGTGTCGAGTTCACGGAGCGGCAGGCGCCGGTTCTCGGGCGCGTCCGCTAAGGCTGACGGAGGCGGGATGGCGTCGACGCGGGGATCCGAGACGACGAGGGCCTTCCGACCCACCCCGTTCTTCGATCACGGGCTCTTTCTTCTGCACTTGAATCGCGGCAAGGAAGAGATGGTGCGCGGGCGCTACGAGACGGCGCGGCGTGAGTTCGAGGAAGCGCGCCGTCTCCGCCCGCGCGACCCCGAGGTCCTCCTCAGTCTCTCGATCACGCTCTTCCACCTCGGCCAGTTCGTCGAGGCCGAGACGATGACGCGCGACCTCCTTGCCGAGCACGCGGAATCTGTTCCGCTGCTGTTCAACCTCGGGCTCATCCTGTTCAAGGCGGGGCGGGACCGCGACGCACAAGAGCCTCTCGAGAGGGTTCTCGGGTTGGCTCCGGCTCACCGAAAGGCCCATTTGACGCTCGGGCTCATCGCGCAGCGACGCGGGGCTTGGGACGAGGCCCAGCGGCATTTCAAGCTGGCTGGCGCCGAGCTGAAGGACGGCGCCGAGGGGGACGACCCGGTCGCTCGCACGGCGCGCGCCGCGGCGGCGGAGGTGCGCGTCTCGACGGCCAGCCGTCCGTCCCTGAACGACAGCCGGTCGAGCCCGGTCGTAACGCCCGAGCCCCTGGACTCCTTGACCACGAGCGGCAAACTCAAGATCACCACGGGCGCGCGGATGAGGATGCAGACGGCCGTTCTCGGGGGAGCGGCGGCTTCGGCTCCGGCCGGGGCCAGGCCTCTCGGGCCCTTTTCACCGAAGCCCGGCGGATTCCTCTCGGTTTCGTGCGGGAGCGGCGTTCGCGTGCGGCGGGGCATCGTCGTGGGCCGCACCGGATCCCCCGTGCTCGAAGATTCCCCCTCCGCCGCGCCCGACGGTCTCGGCGTCGTTCTTGTCGGCGTGGCGGGCGACGGCGTCCTGCTCGTGGCAGATCCGGGCCGCGTGCCGTGGCTCAAGGCTCTCGCGAGCGAGACATTGTCGGTTCATCCAGAAAGGCTCCTCGCATTCGAAAGCGCTCTCATGTGCCGCGCCAACGTGATGGCCGGCGCAAGCGACCGCACGGCGGCCTCCAGCCGCCGAACCCGTCCAGCCACGCCGCTGTTCCTGAAGCTCTCGGGCAGCGGGGCCGTGGCCCTCGCCGTCTCGTCCGAGCCGGCCCGATTCGACGTTGAACGGAGCCAGCCGCTCACCATCGCGGCGCGCGCGGTCGTCGCGTACGGGGGCGAGGTCGTGCCCGAGCTTCTGGCTGAGTCAGATCCGCTCTCGGGTCTCGGCGCCGGTGCGTCCCTGTGCTTCACGGGCGTCGGTTTCGTCCTCGCCGACGTGAGCTGAGCGCCCGGGGTCAGTTCTTCCATGGAGGGAACGATATCGCGACTTGGTCTCAGCGGGCCAGCCCCTCGAGCAAAGCCTGCGTTTCGGAGAGGAGCTTTTCGATCATCCCCGGNNCCGGGGGGCGGGACTTCAGGCCGTCGAGGAACGCGCGGAGCACGGGCATCGGAAGATGAAGGTCGCGTCGGCCGTACGCGAGCGTGCCGTAGGTCGTGTCCTGTTTCGCGACGAGAGCCTCGAGCGTGCCGCCCGAATGCGCGATAGCCTCGAGGACGAGGAGCGCCGACAGGATGCCGTCGCGCTCGGGCAGGTGGAACGCGACGCCCAGGCCGCCCGACTCCTCACCGCCGATCGCGACCTCGCCGGCGAGCATTTTCGCGGCGATGTGCTTGAAGCCGATCGGCGTGACGTGAAGCGGCACGCCGAGGCGCGAGGCGACGCGGTCGAGGAGCAGCGACGTCGAGAACGTCTTCGCGATCCCGCCGCGGATGCGCCCGCGGACCGTGAGGCTCTCGGCGAGAAGGGCGAGGACGCGGTGCGGCGTGACGAACTGGCCGCGCGCGTCCAGTACGCCAAGCCGGTCGCCGTCGCCGTCGCTCGAGAGGACGACGTCGAAACGCCCCGAGGCGAGGCACTCCCGCGCGGCGGCAAGATTCTCGGGGATGGGCTCGGGGTTGACGCCGCCGAAAAGCGGATCGCGGTTCGCGCGGAGCGACACGACAGTCGTCGGGTGGCCGGTCCCGACGATCTGCTCGAGCAGCGTTCCCGCGGCACCGTGAATGGCGTCGAAGAGCACCCTCATGCCCGCCTTGCGGATCGCTTCGAGGTCGACGAGGCCGGCGAGCGCTTCGCGGTACGGCGTGGCCAGGTCGAGCGTTTCGACGCGGCCTCCTGGACGCGCGGCAAGCGGGTGCCCGGCGGCGCGGGCGATGGCGTCGTACGTGGCGGGCATCGCGCTGCCGCCGAACGAGGACTTCACCTTCACGCCGTTCCAGGGCGGTGGGTTGTGCGACGCGGTGATGGCGAGTCCGGCTCTGAGGCCGCGGGAGGCGACGTGCCACGAGGCGCAGGGCGTGGGGACGGGCCGGTCGGAGAGAAGAACCCGGAATCCTTGCGCGGCAAGAAACGCGGCGCTCTCGGCGGCGAGCTCCGGCGAGAGGAAGCGCGTGTCGAAGACGATCGGGAGGGTCCACGGGTCACCCGGTTCCGTGTTCTTCGCGTCGACCGTCCATGCGGCGGCCGCCTCCACGACCCGGTGAACGCTGTCGAAGGTGAGGTCGCGGGCGATCTGACCCCGCCAGCCGTCGGTCCCGAAGACGATGAGAGGAAGCTCCATGAGAGAGTCGATTCTCAGGGAGCGCGCCGGGCGTGTCCAGCGCGCGGCACGCGGCGCGCGCGGGTCTAGAATCCGGTCGCGGTGTTCGTCAACGTTCCTAACGCGCTCACGCTCTTCCGGATTTTCCTCGTTCCGCTTCTCGTCGTCCTTCTGCTCACGAAGCTCCCGGCCCGCGAGTATCTCGCGCTGGCGGTGTTCCTCCTCGCGGCGCTGACCGACTGGCTGGACGGTTACTGGGCGCGACGTTTCAAGAAAGTGACGACGATGGGGACCCTTTTGGACCCCATCGCGGACAAGCTGCTCGTCTCGGCCGCGCTCATCTCGCTCGTGGACCTGCAGGAAGCGGACGCGTGGGCCGTGTGCATCATCATCGGTCGCGAGTTCGCGGTGTCGGGCCTGCGCTCCATCGCGTCGACCCGGGGCATCACGATCGCCGCCTCGAGGCTCGGCAAATGGAAGATGGGGAGCCAGATCGTCGGGATCTCGCTCATGATCATGGGGGGGAAGCTCGACGACATCGGCCTCTGGCGCCGGACGGGACGGGCGGCTCTTTACGTGATGACGGCGATGGCGCTCATCTCGGGAGTCGACTATTTCCGCAGGTTCCTGAAACCGCTGCTCGCGTGCGAGGGCGACGAGGAGGCACTCCAGCGCGCGGGGGCGTCCGCGAAGACTCAGCCCGCGGAGCCGGACACGCGCCTTCGAAAGACCGCCTTGTAGATCGGCCGGCCCGTCTTCAGGAACTTCAGCTCGTAGCTCGTTCCCGTCGACCAGTCGCCCGCCTCATCCGGGATGAGCTTCTCGAGGAGCGGCTCGTTCGAGAGAACGTCGTCGATCACCCCGAAATACTCTTCGTGATCCGAGGCGACGCGGAGGAGAGACGCGGGGGCGAGGGCGTGCGCGGCGGCTTCCGCCCAAGCGGGGTCCACGAGACGGCGCTTGTGGTGCCGCTTCTTCGGCCAGGGATCCGGGAAGTAGACGTGAAGGCCCGCGAGGCAGCCGGGGGAGAGGCGCCGCAGCACGAACGCCCTTCCGTCGATCCGTTCGATGCGGAGGTTCGAGAGCCCCGCGCGCTCGGCCTTGATGCGCACGATCTGGGCGTACTCGGGTTCGATCTCGAGGCCGAACCAGTTCCGGTCCCGGTGCGCGGCCGCGGCGGCGAGGAGAAAACGGCCCTTGCCGACGCCGACCTCCATCTCCACGGGGGCGACGCGCCCGAACACCGCGGAGAAATTGACGACGCCCGCGTCCTCCGTCTCGCCCGGCAGGAAAATCTTCGGCGGAGGAATCCGCCCCAGATTGCGCGGTCCGGCGCCACGGGGCGGGCGTGGCGGCGGCTCGGCTCCCGCGCGGCGCAGCGCCCGCCGGACGGACGGCCTAGACAAGGATCGCCCTCGGGATCGGCACGACGCGGACGCCCACGTCGCCCTCGATTTTCGCCTGGCAGCCGAGGCGCACGTTCTCTCCGAGCTCGTACGCGATCTCGTTCGGCTGGATCGGCGAGAGGTTCTCGGGATTGAGAACGCACGCGACGCGGCACGTCGAGCACGTGCCGCCGCCGCCGCAAACGTTGCCGATCGCGACCCCGAGCTCCAGCGCGACCTCGAGGACCGTTCGGCCCGCGGCGACGCGCGAGCGCTTGCCCTCGTTCAGGAAGACGATCTTGGGCAAGGCTTCCCTCAGAGCTTCGAGACGACCGACCGGGTGAACGTGTCCGTGGTCGCGGTTCCGCCGATGTCCCTTGTCCGGGCCGTCCCTTCCTCGAGAGCCGCGAAGAGGGCTTTCTCGACGCGCACCGCGCACGCCTCGTCCTTGAGGTGGCGGAGCATCATCACGGCCGAGAGGAGGAGAGCGGTGGGGTTTGCGATCCCCTTGCCGGCGATGTCGGGGGCCGAGCCGTGCACCGACTCGAAGACGGCGCACGTCTCGCCCAGATTCGCGCCGGGCGTCACGCCGAGGCCGCCCACGAGGCCGGAGGCGAGGTCGCTGATGATGTCGCCGTAGAGGTTGTCGAGAAGAAGAACGTCGAACTGCGCCGGGTTCATGACGAGCTTCATGCAGGCGGCGTCCACGATGACGTCGTTCACCTCGATGTCCGGGTAGCGGGCCGCGACGTTCCGGCAAGAGTCGAGAAAGAGGCCGTCCGAGAGCTTCATGATGTTCGCCTTGTGCACGATCGTCACCTTGCGGCGGCCGTGCACGCGGGCGTAGTCGAAGGCGAAGCGCGCGATGCGGGTGGACGCCTTCTCGGTGATGATCTTGATGGACTCGACGACTCCCGGCACGACGACGTGCTCGATGCCCGAATAAAGGCTCTCGGTGTTCTCCCGTACGACGACCAGGTTCAGATTCCCATAGCGCGCGGCGACGCCGGGGACGTTCTTGACGGGCCGAAGGTTTGCGAAGAGGTCGAGCGTCTGGCGGAGAGCCACGTTGACGCTCTTGAAGCCCTTCCCGACCGGCGTCGTGACAGGGCCTTTCAGGCACACTCTCGTCCGCTGGATGGAGGTGAGGGTTGCGGGAGGGAGAGGCATGCCGGAGGCTTTGATGCTCTCCTCTCCGGCGTCATGGCGCTCCCAGGAGATACCGGCTCCGGCGGCCTCGAGGATGGTCACAGCGGCGGCGGTGATCTCGGGTCCGATGCCGTCGCCGGGGATGAGGGTCACGATCTGGCGAGGTGCGGTCACGGTGTTCAGGCCTTTCGGGCGTCGGCCGGCGCCGCCGAGCGGGCCGCTGGGACGCGGAGGATGCGGATGCGCTCGATGGCGCGGGGCGAGGCGCGCTCGACGAGAAACTCGAACTCGCCCTCTCGGGTCCGGGCTCCGGCCCGCGGGATGCGTCCGAATCTCCGGAGCAGATAGCCGGCCACCGTTTCGTCGTCCGGGTCGTCGAACGAGGCCCCGAGATCCCGTTCGAGCGAGGCCAGAGGATACGCCCCTTCCACGAGAAGCGACGTCCCGTCGCGCTCGGGGCGGCCGGCGGGCTCGTCGTGTTCGTCGAAGATGTCGCCCACGATCTGCTCGATGAGGTCTTCCAGCGTGATGAGGCCGGCCACGGCACCGCTCTCGTCCACGACGACCGCCATGTGAAACCGCCGGCGCCGCATCTCGCGGAAGAGGTCCTCGGAGCGCTTGAGCTCGGGCACGAAGATCGCGGGGCGCAGATAGCGGCCCATCTCGAAGGCCTTCTCCTCCGAGTCCGAGACGTCGAAGAGGTCCTTGACGTGGAGAATCCCCACGATGTCGTCGGTGTTCTGGCGATAGACCGGGTAGCGGCTGTATCGGTGCTCGCGGCACGCGGCCTCGACCTGCTCGAAGCTCGCCGTGACGGGCAGAAGGACGGTCCGCGCGCGGGGCACCATGGCTTCCCGCACCGGAATCTGTCCGAAAGCGAGGACCGCGTGGAGAAGCTCGCTTTCCTCGCGCTTGATTCCCCCCTGCTCCCGCGAAAGGTTGATGACGCTCTTGACGTCGTCCTCCGTGACCTCCGTAGGCTCGTCGGAGCCGAACGGGCCGAGGATCCACCGCGCGATTGCCGAAAGGAGGTGCGTCACGGGCGCGAGAAGGCGCACGAAGAACTCCATCGGGCCGACGAACAGGAGCGCCAGACGCTCGGGCCTCCTCGCGGCGAGCGTCTTCGGCGTGACTTCCGCGACGACGAGGAGCAGGACGGACGTCAGGATCGTCGCGACGAGGACGCCCCACTTCTCGCCGAACGCCGAGATCGCGAGACCGGCGCCGAGCGAGCCCGCGGCCGCGTTCGCGAGAGTGTTGCCGACGAGAAGAGTTCCAATCGTGCGCGGGAGGTCGTCACGCAGGCGTTCGAGCCGCTCGGCGCTCTTCTCGCCGGAGCTTTTCATGCGGAAGACCGCCGCGTCGGTGAGAGACGTGATCGCCGTCTCGGCCGAGGAGAAGAACGCCGAGGCCACCGCGCAGAAGACGTAGAGGACGAGAAGGAGTGTGCCGCTCATGGCGCCTCGCCGCCCCCGAGCGCCCAGCCCGCACCGCTTCGGACCACGCGCAGCGAGGCGAGAGAATCGCCCTCGCAGGGCCCGGCCACGCAGCGGCCGTCCTCGGGCGTGAAGAGGGCGCCGTGGTTGCGGCAGACGAGGAATCGGCCGTCGGCCGAGAGAAGCGGCTCGCCGTCGCGGTCGAGGGGGATGGGCACGTGGGGGCAGACGTTGCGGTAGGCGCGGGCTCCGTGAGGCGTCGCGACGAGAAGGCCGCGCACGTCCCGCTCTTCGGTCGAACCGCGCTTGACGAATGTGACGGCGCGACGCACCCGGAGCGCCTCGGAGCCCTCGATGAACGGGTCGTTTTCGACGGCTTCCCGGGCGAGCGCGCGGCCTTCGGCGTCGCCGGTATCGCGGAAGGCTCCGCCGCCTTCGGCCGCGAGGCGCGCGAGAACGGGTGCGTCGGCGGGGGGCGTCGCCAGAAGCCGGGCTTCGTCGGCGGGGCACCAGCGCACGGCCTCCACGCCCTTCGCGCTGGGCGTGCCGCGAAGTCCGCGTACGCGGAAGAAAAGAAGCGTTACATGGCGCCGCGAGCGTCCCGGAACAAGGCCGCTCTCGGTCCCGAAGTCGAACGGCACGGCTCCGAGAGGAATCGCGTCCAGCTCTTCACGCCACTCCCTCACGAGCGCTTCCTCCGGAGTCTCCCCGTCCTCGACCTTGCCCCCGGGGAGCTCCCAGAGGCCGGGCCACGTGCCGCCCTTAGGACGGCGCGACATGAGGAGCCGGCCTTCGCGCACGAAAATCCCGGCGACGGCCAGAAGCGTGGCGCTCACGCGCGCACCCCGCGGCGAAGCGCAGCGGCCGCGTTGCGGGCGAGACCTTCGTGCGTCGCGCGCCAGACGGCGGAGCCGAAGAAGCGGGCGCGAAAGGCGTTCGCGTCGAGGGCGAGGATCTCGGCGGGATCGAGCGACGCTCCGGGTCCCGTCGGCTGCGCGCCCCGGGCCTCGTTGAAGGGGCAAACGTCCTGACAGACGTCGCAACCGAAGAGGCGGCCTTCGAGGGCGGCCTCCTCGGCCGCCGTGAAAGGTCCCCGTTTCTCGATCGTGAGATACGCGACGCATTTGCGGGCGTCGAGGACGCGCGGCGCGACGAAAGCGGCCGTGGGGCACGCGTCGATGCAGGCCGTGCACGTTCCACAGCGGTCCGCGCCCGGGTCGCCCGGCACGAGGGTCGGAGCGAGCGCGACGTCCGTCAGGATCTCGCCGAGGACCACGTGCGAGCCGAGGCCCGGCACGACGAGAAGGCCGTTCTTGCCGAGGAACCCGAGGCCGGCGCGCGCGGCGATCTCGCGCTCGAGAAGAGGCGCCGTGTCGACGCAGACGCGGAAATGGGCGTCCCGGGGCGCGAGGGGGCGCAGATCCTCGATGACGGCCTTCAGGTGGCGGCGCACCACATGGTGGTAGTCCTCGCCTCGCGCGTATTTCGCCACGTTTCCAGGGCCGCGCGCCGGAATCGCGCGTGCGACGGCGATGACCGACCTCGTGAAGGGAAGGATCGCGTCGAAGCTCGAGCGCGCCGCGGCATCGCGCTCGAGATAGGCCATCTCTCCGTGAAGCCCCTGTGCGAGCCACCCCCGATATCTCTCGAACGAGACCGGCCGGGCGGACGCGAGAATCCCAGCGGCCGCGAACCCGTGAATGCGCGCGGAATCGACCGCGGCCCTCGAGAGGCCGGCGGAGTCGTCGGGAAGGGGCGGGGGAGGCCGGCGCGGAGCGCGCGAGGCGGCGGGCCGCATGACCGTTCAGTCTACCAAGGCATTTCGTATCATCCGCTTTCCGATGACCACGCGCGCCCAAGCCTCTCCCTATCAGCTCGGGTTCTTCGCCGTCGTCCTGCTTGGGTCGGGGGTTCTGTGCCTCGTCGTCCTCAGACCGTTCCTGACCGCGATCGCGTGGGGCGTCATCCTTGCCGTCGCGCTCTGGCCCCTCTGGCGCCGCCTGAAGGCGCGCCTTCCCGGCCGCACGACCTTCGCGGCGGTCGCCTTCTCGATTTGCGCGGGGCTCGTCGTCCTGCTCCCTTCCGTCCTCCTCGGCACCGCGATCGTGACTCAGGCCTCTACGGCGGTCACGGCTCTTGCGGAGAAGCTCCGCGCGCGCGAGCTGCGTTCCTTCGCCGACGTGATCTCCGTGCCCGGTGTCGGGAGAGTGCTCACGTGGCTCGAGCTTCATACGGGCCTTTCTTCCGACGAGCTTCAGGTGAAGGGAGCCGAGTTTGTGACGACGGCCTCGGCGTTTCTCGCCGCCAAGAGCGGGGACGTCGTGCTGTCTTTCCTCGACGTGGTTCTCACGTTCATTCTGACGCTCTTCCTGCTTTTTTTTCTGCTGGTCGACGGTGAGAGCATGGCGGAGGCGATCAGCGACCTCCTCCCGATCGAGGACGCCGAGCGCCATCGGATCATCCAGTCGCTCGGCGGGATGATGGAGTCCATCTTCAAGGGCTCGCTCGTTTGTGCCGTCGTGCAGGGCGCTTCCGGCGGGATCGCGTGGGCGATCGCGGGCTTCCCTTCGGTCATCCTCGCGGGAGTCGCGATGGGGGTTCTTTCTCTCCTCCCGATCGGGGGCACAGCCATCGTCTGGCTGCCGGGCCTCATCGCGCTCTTCGTCCAGGGGCGCACGGGAATGGCGATCTTTTTCCTGCTCTGGAACCTGACCATGACGTCGACATTTGCAGACAACTTCCTCAAGCCGCTCCTCATCGGCCGCAAGGACACGGAACTGTCGACCTTGATGGTCTTTCTGGGCGTCTTCGGCGGGTTGCCGGCCTTTGGGCTTCTCGGCGTCTTCATCGGCCCGATGGCGCTGGCCGTGGGGCTGATGCTCGTCCGCGTTCTCCGTTCCCTCGCCCGCGACGCGCGCGTCAGCGCAGCAGCTTGACGATGAGGACCTGAAGGATGCCCGCCGTGGCGCCCACCACGAGGAAGAGCACGAACCACGGAATCAGATGGTCGTAGCGGGCCGCCGCGCTCCTGAGCTTCTCCATGAATCTCCTTCCGTTCATTCGCGCTTAATATAGTCGAGACATGAGCGGCAAGCCTGAGGACGCGGCGAAGCGCGACGTCGCGGCCCTGGCCGCCGAGCTCGCGGGGCAGATCGCGTCGCTCTCGGCATTCTCCGGTTCGGGTCTCGGGCCATTGGGGGTTGCCGCGACCCGACACGGCTCGGCGTCGGGCGTCCCGTCCTACGTGGGACCACGGGCCATGATGGAAAACGCCGGGCGCTTCGTGTCGCCCGTTCTCCCGGCCGGCGCGGCGCTGCGGCCGGTGAAGGCCGCTCTCCTACGCATCCTGAGGATCGTCACGCGCGACCAGACGACGTTCAACTCCGCGCTTCTCGAGGCCCTGCGCGGGGCGCTCCTCGAGACGGAGGCGGGTTTGCGCGATCTCGCGGCGGCGTCCGCGCGCGATCTCGCGGCGGCGCGGGAGGACGTACGGCGCGCAGAGGAGGCAGCGGCGGGCTTCGCCGCGGAGGCTGCGGCGCGACTGGACGGAGCCGTCGCCGACTTGTCCGGGCTCTCGGCGCGTCTCGACCGCGAGTCGAAGGCGCGCGAGGACGCGGGCCGAGAAACCGCGGCGAGCCAGCGACGGCTGGATGCGCTCGAGAAGGATCGCGACCAGCGCTTCGAGGCGCTGGCCCGGAGGCAGGAACGGGAAGAGGCCGAGAAAGTGGCGCTGGCAGGGAAGATCGAGTCCGCCTCGGAGGGCCTGCGTACTCTCAAGCTCGAGTGGTCCTCCCTTCGAAGCGACTTGCAGAATGTTACGGGCTCTCCCCCGCGTGTTGGGAGGGGCGATACAGAAAGGGCTCGCGGCGCAACGGTGCGGCCCGACGATCCGCTTCGCGCGGGGCTCTACATGGACTTCGAGGAGCACTTTCGAGGGAGCGAGGCGGAGATCCGCATGCGCCAGGCGAAGGACGCCGCGCGATTCCGGGGCGCGACGCGGCCCGTGGCCGATCTCGGCTGCGGCCGGGGGGAGTTTCTCGAAGCCTTGAAGGCGGAAGGCGTGACGGGAATCGGCTGTGACGCAAATCCGCTCATGGTTTCGCGCGCGAAAGAGAAAGGCCTTGCGGTCGAGGCCGCCGACCTCTTCGCGTGGCTCGACTCGAAGCCGGACTCCTCGCTCGCGGGCATCACGGCATTCCAGGTCGTCGAGCATATGCCGCCGGCCTCGCTGTTCGACCTCGTGGAGCTCACCGTGCGCAAGCTCGCTCCGGGAGGCCGCGTCCTCTTCGAGACCGTGAACCCGGAGTCGGTGTACGCGATGCGCTGGTTCTGGATGGACCTCACGCACGTGCGGCCGGTGCCCGCTCCGTCGCTCGCGCAGCTCCTCACGGCGTCCGGGCTTCGAGACGTCGCCGTGGACTGGCGCTCTCCGGTGCCCGAGTCGGAAGGCCTGCCCGCAGGCCTCGCGGACGACCCGCGCTTCGCGCCGCTCGCGCGCCTTCTCTTCGCGCCGCAGGACTACGCCGTCACGGGCGTGAAGTAAGAACCCGATGGCGCGCGTCCTCGTCTGCACCGCGCAGGTGCCGTTCGCGTCCGGCGGCGCGGAGCGTCACGCGGAAGGCCTCGTGCGCGAGATTGCGGCCTTCGGGCACGAGGCCGAGCTCGTGCGCCTTCCGTTTAAATGGTACCCGCGAGCCGAGATCCTGACGTCGGCGCTCGCGTGGCGGCTTCTCGACGTGTCGGAGGCCGACGGAAAGCGCATCGATCTCGTGATCCCGATGAAGTTTCCGTCCTATCTCGTCCGGCACGAGAACAAGGTCGTCTGGCTCATCCACCAGTTCCGACAGGCCTACGACCGCTTCGGCACCGAGCAGAGCGACTTCACCGCCTCGCCCGAGGACACGCGCTGGCGCGAGCTGATCGCGGAAGCGGACCGCACGGGCCTTTCGGAGGCGCGGAAGATCTTCACGAACGCGAGAAACACCGCCGACCGGCTTTCCCGGTTCAACGGGCTCGAGGCCGAGGCGCTCTATCACCCGCCGCCGCTCGCGGGCCGTTACAGGTGCGAGGCGTCGCAGGGCTTCGCGCTCGTGGCTGGCCGGCTCGACTCCTGGAAGCGCGTGGACCTCGCGATCGCCGCGGCCGCGGCGGGGAAGTTCCCGCTCGTCATCGTTGGGGAGGGGCCAGACCGCGCGCGCCTGGAGGCCCTGGCGGCAAAGAGCGGCGCCGCGGTGCGATTCGCCGGCCGCGCGTCGGACGACGACCTTCTCGACCTCTATGCGACATGCGGCGCCGTGGTCTTTCCCCCGGCGGACGAGGATTACGGGTACATCGCTCTCGAGGCGTTTCTTTCGAAGAAACCCGTCGTGACGTGCGCGGATTCGGGCGGGCCGCTGGAGTTCGTCGTCGACGGGGAGAACGGCCGCGTCGTCGCGCCGGACGCGGCCGCGCTCGGATCCGCCGTGGCGGAGCTCCTCGAGAATCACCGATTGGCTTCGGAATTCGGAGAAAGAGGCTTTGAAAGGGTCAGAGAGATCCGCTGGGAAAACGCCGTAACGGCATTGCTTGAGGCGGGCGGGATCCGGTGACCACTCAGTCCGGGAAACGGCCGCTCTCCATCGGTTTCATCGGCCCGTTCCCGCCCACTCGCTCCGGCATCGCCGACTACGACGCCGAGATCTTCTCTTCACTTTCTAAGAATTCTTCTCTCTCTGCCGTTTCCTACGAACCGGGCGATGCGGAAAAGGCACTCCGGGCCGACCACGACGTCCTCCTCGTCCAGATCGGCAACGACCCGCTGCACGCTCCGTCTGTCGAGGCGCTCTTCGATCCGGAACGCCGGACTCCCGCCGTGGTGGTTCTCCACGAGTTCGTCCTCCACCACCTTTTTGCGGCGGCGTACCTCACGCGCGGCCGCGCCGAGGACTACGCGCGTGAGCTCGAACGCGCACACGGAGCGCGCGGAAGGGCCTTTGCCGAGACGCAGCGACACGGCCCGCTGGTTCCCGTCTGGGACCTTGACCCGTGGCTCTACCCGATGTCCGCCGGAGTGATCCGTGCGGCCGAGGCGGTTGTCGCGCACTCGGCGCTCGTGACCGGCGCGATTCTCGGCGAGTGCCCGGGCACCCGCGCCCTCACGATCCCGCAGCACGTCGCGCCCGCCCCGCGTACGCCACCTTTCGAGGCGCGCGTGGCGCTCGGCCTTCCGCGAGACCGGCCGGTGGGCATCACGCTCGGAATCGTGTCGCCGGCCAAGCGCATCGGAAAGATCCTCGAGGCGCTTGCGTCGCTCCCGCCCGAGCGCCGGCCGTTTCTCTTCGTAGGCGGAGCGGTGGCGGAGGACGACGACCTCAGGTCCTTCGTGCGGGACAACGGCCTCGAGGCGGATGTGACGTTCGGGGGCTATCTCTCCGAAGAGGACCTCTGGCGTGCGGCCTCGGCGGCAACGTTCGCCGTCAACCTGAGATACCCCACGATGGGAGAGACGTCGCACGCCGTCTGCCGCCTCGCAGGCTTCGGGCTCCCTCTCCTCGTCTCGGACACCGGCTGGTTCCGCGAGCTGCCCGCCTCGTTCGCCGAGAAGATCCCGATCGGCGGAGACGAGGTTGCGCGCCTCGCGCGCGCGATGGAGCGCCTCGCGTTCGAAAAGGATCTCGCCCTCGAGCGCGGATGCGCGGCAGCCGCGTGGGCGGTGCCCCGGCGGCCCGAACGCATTGCGGAAGCGTACCGAGACGTGCTCGAAGAGGCGGCGGCGGGATGGTCGCGACCCCGCGGCACGTTCGGTCGCGTGGCGGAGGCGGTCGCGTGCTTGGGCGTCGGGCGGCGGGGGATTCACGGCGCGACGAGCCGCGGGCCCGACGGGACGCTCCTCGCGGAAGTCGCGGTGCGCGCCACGGGCATCCTCCCCAGGGCGCAGGAGGAAGAAAGAGATTTTTCTTAGAAAGGAATGGGGGCCGCCGTCCGGGCCGTCAGATTGGAAACCGGCCGCGCAGATCGACCCGCAGCAGGGCCTCCGGAGCCTCCGCGAGAGCTGACCCGATTTCCCTTCTAAGAGATTGCACGTTGACCCCTGCCTTGTCATCGCCGAATTGACCGAGCTTTGACTTCGCGAGGGCGAGCAGGCGTCTCCCCGGCGCGGCGTTGCCGCGCCCGATGTGGACGCACGCCGCCGCGAGCTGAATGAGAGCTTGGAAAAAGAGCCTGTCGTCGCCTGCGCTGTCCTTCCAGAGCAGCTCCCACGCCTCGTGGGCCTCGAAGAAGCGTCCCGCCCGGAACTCCACGAGGCCCTGGACGAAGAGGGGTGACGCGGTGCCTCCGAACTGCGCGGGCAGGGATTGCAGCGGAACGGACCCCGGCGCGAGGAAGCCACGACGCTGAAGCTCATCCGCGAACGCGTCCGGGTTCCTCACGACGAAGCCGTCGATCCCCATCGCGCGTGCCGCCTCCACGAGCTCGGGCCGGTCGTCGGCGTAGAGCGCGTCGCTTGGCCGCGCTCCGGCGCGCGCGAGGGCCGCGTGGAAGAGGGCGGGTTCGGGTTTGGCGGCTCCGACCTCGAAGGAGAGCGCCCTGAGCGGAACGAGGCGGGTCAGCTCCGGCGCGACGCGGAGGACGCCGTCCCAGTGCACGGCATTCGTGTTCGAGATGAGGATGGGCGTGACGTCCTCCGCGAGACGTCGAAGCGCGGCCAAGGCGGACGGAACCGGTCTGAAAATGTCTCGCCACGCCTCGATCCAGACGGCGTCGTCGAGCGGAGGAAGAGAGGCTGCGCGCTCGGCTGCGCGAAAGAACGCGTCTGCCGACATCCGGCCGAGATCGAACTCGCGCTCGAGAGGGCCGAAGAGGTGGAAGCGCAGGATCTCGGCGCGGACGCCCGTCGCCGCCTCGATCCGGCGCAGCGTGAGGCCGTGATCGAAACGGACGAGAACGTTCCCGAGGTCGACGAGAAGAGCGCGCAGGACGAACGCCTCTTTACGGGCGCGCGAGCTGGCCGGTCAGGAGATAGGGATCGCCGGTGCGCAGGTCGGTCACGGTCGCGTAGCAGAGCGCACGCGCCCCGTTTGCGACGTTGACGAAAACGTTGAGACGCCACGGACCGCCCTCAGGCGGAGACGCCGAGGCGAAGTCGACGTTGAAGATGTCGTTGAGCTGGTGGAGCGAGTAGGGAGAGACCGTGACGAGGACCGTCTTGAAGAGGTTGCCGACGGCATCCAGGAGCTGGACACCGGCCTCGAGGGAGATCCCCGTCGGGTTCATGACCACGGCGTTCGTCCGGTGGCTCGGGTCATTGGGGATTCCGGTGACGAAAAGGACGCCCAGAGCCGAGTTGTCGAAGTCGATCGCGTTTCTCGACGGCTGGCCGGGCGAGAACTGGCCGTACGTGCCGGCCACGGCGCCGGCCATGTTGTACGTGTTGCTCGTGACGAGAACCGGCGTCGCGGAGGAGCTCTTGACCTCGAGAAGTCCGTAGCTCGAGCTGTACTCGAAAGTCAAAAGCACGACGTCGGGGAGCGTCACCGAGGCGCGCGGTCCGAGATTGCCGGGTAGCTCCGTGAATGCCCTCGCCGCCGTCCCGTCGCGGTCGGCTTCCGTGTAATACAGATCGACGACCGCGGCCACGGCCGGATCCGGATTGAAGATCGTGACGTCGGTCCGGAAGACACCCGAGGAGCCATTGATGTGCACGGCCGGAAGGAACGAGTCCGTCGACGAGATCGTGTCCGCCGCCGCCACTGCCGGGGAAAGGGCGAGCGCGAGAAGGAGAGCGGCGCAGGAGAGGGGCGAGCTTTTCATCGAGTCCTCCGAAGAAAAACGCCCCGGCATCGCCGGGGCGTCTCGTCGCGGTTGAAGTGCCGCTTACTTCGTGGCGGGCGCGGAGGTCGTCGTGGTCGTGGACGTCGTGGTGGTCGTGGAGGCCGTGGTCGCCGTGGCGGCACCGGGGGCGGTGCTCGTCGTGCTCGTGGTGGTCGTCTTGGAGGTTTCCTCGACGACCTTCGGGGCCTCTGCCTTGACTTCGGGCTTCCTCTCCTCGGGCTTGCTGCAGGCCACGAGCGAGGTGGCGAGGGCGACGAGGGCGAGGGCGGACGTGAGCTTCTTCATTTCGGGGTACTCCTTGCTGTGTGATCGATCAGGTCGTTGAAGGCCTGTCTGACGGGGAAAAAGTTCGGGACTCGAGGGACGTCTTTCGAGAACACAATCACCAACTAGACGGATGGTTCCGCCTCGAGCTTCACGTACAGGATACGGGAATCGTGCCTTCTGTCAAGCCCCTGAGCGAGTTGAGCCTCGCCTGGTCGCGGGGGCACGGCCTGCTAGACTTCATGGCCCGGCCCATGTTCGACTCCCTCTCGAATCGTCTCCAGCGCATCTTCAAGGAACTTCGTGGCGAGGGCCACCTGACGGAGTTTCATGTCGACGAGGCCCTCAAGGAGATCCGGACGGCTCTTCTCGAGGCCGACGTCAACCTCCAGGTCGTCAAGGACTTCACGGCCCGCATCCGGGAGAAAGCCGTCGGCTCGGAAGTGCTGACCTCGTTCTCTCCGGCCCAGCAGGTCATCAAGATCGTAAGGGACGAGCTCACCCGCGTCCTCGGGGGCGAGCAGGCGCCGCTTGCGCTCAAGAAGCGACCTTCCGTGATCCTGCTCGTGGGTCTCCAGGGCTCGGGCAAGACGACAACGGCCGCGAAGCTGGCCCTCCACTTGAAGACCTCATTTCGCAAGCAGGTGCTCCTCGTGCCCGCGGACGCGCAGCGCCCGGCGGCGACCGAGCAGCTCCGGACACTCGCGAAGGAGAACGGCCTCATGGCGTTCGATCCGAAAGGCGAGCCGGACGCGGTCGTACGCACGAAGGCCGCGGTGAAGGACGCGAAGCTCCTCGGATACGACGTCGCGATCGTGGACACGGCGGGGCGCCTGCACGTCGACGAGGCCCTGATGGACGAGATAGGCCGGATTCGCGACGCTTCCGAGCCGGACGAGATCCTATTCGTGGCCGACGCGATGACCGGCCAGGATGCGGTGCGCTCGGCGGAGGCCTTCGGCGCGAAGCTGCCGCTCACCGGCGTCATCCTCACGAAGACGGATGGAGACGCCCGGGGGGGCGCCGCGCTTTCGATCGCGACGGTCGTCGGCAAGCCGCTGAAGTTCGTGGGCACGGGCGAGAAGGTGAAAGAGCTGGAGCTGTTTCACCCCGATCGTGCGGCCTCGAGGCTCCTGGGGCTCGGCGACGTTCTGACGCTCATCGAGAAGGTGTCGGCCGAGACCGACGAGGCCGCCGCTCTCCGTACCGCCGAGAAGCTGCGGAAGAACACGTTCACGCTGACCGATCTCCGCGAGCAGATGACGCAGCTCAAGAAGATGGGCCCGCTGGGCGGGCTTCTCGGACACTTGCCGAAAATCGGGCCCCTTAAGGGGCTCGCGAATCTCGAGATTCCCGAGGACGCGACGAAGAGCCTCGAGGCCATGATCGACTCGATGACCCCGGAAGAGCGCGAGGACCCGAAGCTCCTCGACGGCAGCCGCAAGAAACGGATCGCGAAGGGCTCGGGCACGTCGGTGCCCGAGGTGAACCAGCTCCTCAAGCAATATCTGTCGATGAAGAAGATGATGAAGGGTGCCGCGCGGATGCGCGGCTGACCTCGTCGTCTTAGGGAAACGGAAGGAATCGTCATGCTCAAGATCCGTCTGCGCCGCGTCGGCGGCACCAACGCTCCGGCCTACCGCATCGTCGTCTCCGACGGGCGCCGCACGCCCACCGCGAAGATCGTCGAGGAGCTCGGCCACTACGACCCGACGAAGAACCCGCCGCTCCTCGATTTCGACCGCGACAAGGCAAAGGCTTGGATCGCGAAGGGCGCGAGCGCGTCGGACACGATCAAGCGCCTGATCGCCCAGAAGGCCTGAGCGCCGAAAGAGGCGGAAGAGCTCGATGGGGAACGCGCCGGACGACCGCATCGTCATCGGCCGCGTCGTGAGGCCGCATGGACTCCTCGGAGAAGTTTCCATCGAGGTCCTGACGGACTTTCCGGAGCGATTCCGCGAAGGGCTCGCCGTGCGCTTGGCGGGCCCCGACGGAGCGACGCGCGACGCCCGAATCGCGACCGTGCGCCCGCACGGCGGCCGGGCCCTCGTGAGGTTCGAGGGAATCGCAGGTTCCGAGGCCGCCGAGTCGCTTCGGAACTTCGATCTGTCCGTCTCACGCGACGAGGTCGCGGCCAGGCCCGATGGCTTCGTCTTCCACTGGGAAGTCGAGGGGTGCGAAGCTCTGGACCGGGCGGGCGAGCCGCTCGGCGTCGTGAAGGAGCTCGCGGACGTCGGTGGCCGCCCCCTTCTCGTCGTCGAAACGCCGCGCGGTGCACGAGATGTGCCGTTCGCCCACCCGATCGTCGTTTCGGTCGACGTGGCGCGAAAGCGCATCGTCCTCGATCCGCCACCGGGCCTCCTGGACTAGGCTCGGCGCGTGCGGTTCGACGTCGTCACGCTGTTCCCCGGCTATTTCGTCTCGCCGCTCGGAGAATCTCTGCTGGGGCGCGCCGTGAAGGAGGGAATTCTCGACGTCCACCTCGTGGACCTTCGCGATTTTTCGGATAACGCGCACCGCAAGGTCGATGACGAGCCCTATGGGGGCGGTCCGGGCATGGTTCTCACCGCGCCGCCGGTGTTCGCGGCGGTGGAGGCGCTGCGGAGCGAGGCGGGCGCGCCGCCGCCGCACGTCGTCTTTCTGTCGCCCCAGGGCCGGCGCTTCGACACTCCGTGCGCCAAGGAGCTCGCGATGCGCCCGCGCGTCGCGCTCGTCTGCGGCCGTTACGAGGGGATCGATGAGCGCACGCGGTCGGCGACCCTCTTCGATGAGGAGATCTCTCTCGGGGACTTCGTCCTTTCCGGCGGCGAGGCGGCCGCGCTGACGATCCTCGAGGCCGTGTCGCGCTATCTTCCGGGCGTGGTTCAGGACGCCGCGAGCGTGTCGGCGGACAGCTTCGAGGACGGGCTCCTCGACTACCCGCACTACAGCCGCCCGCGCTCGTTTCGCGGCCTCGAGGTGCCCGAGGTGCTCTTCTCGGGGCATCACGAGAAGATCCGGCAGTGGAGGCGCGAACAGCAGCTTCTCTCGACCCTGGAAAGGCGCCCGGACCTGCTTCGGACGGCCCCTCTCGACGGCGAGGAAAGGGCTCTCCTGGAGCGGCTTGCCGCCAAGTGGCGTTCCCCGTAGAATCGCGTCTCACGGGTGAACGGTCTTCGGGGTGCCGGTCGGCGTGTCCCCGCCTGATTCCTCCCGTCACCATGGTTTTGGAGGTTCCCCGATGACGGACAAGCTGCTGATGGCCGAGAAGGTCGCTCTTCGCCCGGACGTTCCCCCGTTCTCTCCCGGCGATACGGTCAAGGTTCACGTGAAGGTGAAGGAAGGCGAGAAGGAACGCATCCAGGTGTTCCATGGCCTCGTCATCGCGCGCAGGGGCGGCGGCGCACGAGAGACGTTCACCGTGCGTAAGATCTCGCAGGGTGTCGGGGTGGAGCGCACCTTCCCGGTGCACTCGCCCGTGCTCGAGAAGATCGAGGTCGAGCGTCACGGCCAGGTCCGGCGCGCGAAGCTGTATTACCTGCGAGATCGCCGCGGCAAGGCTGCCCGCATCGCGGAAAAGCGCGACAACTGACCGGGAAAGCGCCGCGCCGCTAGAAAGCTCCGGCGGCGGAAGGAAGCGAGGCAGGATGGGATCTGGCGGGAGTCGGAGCGCATGCGACCTCGCGACGGAACGGGAACGGTTGGCGGGACTCTTCGCCATCGAGGACGAGGCGCGCGCGGGAGGCCATCTCCTGATCGCGGGCGTGGACGAGGTCGGACGTGGCTGTCTGGCGGGACCCGTGTACGCGGGAGCCGTCGTGTTCGACCGCCGTGTGGCGTTGCCTGGCCTCGACGATTCCAAGGCGCTCCTTCCCGAAGTGCGCGAATCGCTCGCGTCCCGGATTCGCGAGGTCGCGCGGGGCGCGGAGGTCGGTGCCGCCACGGCGGCCGAGGTCGACGCGATCGGCATCGTCGCCGCCACGCTTCTCGCGATGCGCCGTGCTCTCGATCTCTTGCGCGGCGCGGGCCTCCTTCCCTCGCTCGTCCTCGTCGACGCCGTGCGCGTGCCAGGACTCGAGATCGCGCAGCGCGCCTATGTCCGCGGCGACGGGCGCGTGGCCGTGATCGCCGCGGCCTCGATCGTGGCGAAGGTGGCGCGCGACGCCCGGATGGACGAGCTGGAGAGGCGCTTTCCCGTCTACGGGTTCGGATCGCATCGCGGCTACGGAACGCCCGAGCATCTTTCCGCGTTGCGGCGTCATGGTCCGTGTCCGGAGCATCGGTTGACGTTCGACCGCGTCGTGGTGCGCCGCGGCGCGCCGAAGGCGGCCTGACGAAGTCATGGCAAGTAAGCGCGACGCTCTCGTTGCTTCGGCCGAGAAATCCCTGGCGAAGGGGAAGGTCGATGCCGCGCTCAAGGACTACCAGAAGGTTCTCGAGGACATCCCCGGCGACGTCGGCATCCTGAACAAGGTCGGCGACCTCCTCATGCGCCTGAACCGCAATGAGGAGGCCATCCCGTATTTCACGAAGATCGCCGAGCATTTCGCGAAGGACGGCTTTTTCCTGCGCGGCATCGCGATCTACAAGAAGATCAACCGACTGGATCCTTCCCGTCTCGACGTGTACGAGCGGCTCGCCGAGCTTTACGCGAAGCAGGGCCTCACGACGGAGGCGAAGAGCCAGTACCAGGTTCTCGCGGATTACCACGCGAAGAACGACAACTCCGTGGGCGCCCTCGGGATCTACCAGAAGATGGCGCAGACGGACCCGCAGAACGTCCAGCTGCACGTCAAGCTGGCGGACCTCTACACGCTGGCGCGGCGCAAGCCCGAAGCCCTCAAGGAATACGCGGTCGTCGCGGCGATTCTTCGCGAGCGCGGTGCCCTCGACGAATCGATCCAGGTGTACGAGAAAGCGCTGCAGATGGCGCCGGACAACACCGAGATCCTGCGCGCTTTCGTCCCGATTCTTCTGGGATCCCGCCGCCCGCGCGAGGCGCGCGCGGCGGTGCACCGCGCGCTCGAGGCGACACCGCGCTCCGTCCCGTTGTTCCTTCTTTCGGCCGAGACCGCGCTCGCCGAGGGCGACGTCGATGACGCCCAGGAATGGCTTTCGAAAGCGCAGTTGATCGAGCCGTCGGGTGCCGAGGTTCTGGCGCTCGCGCTCAAGATCCAACAGGCGGGCGGCGCTCCGACGCTGTCGTTCGAGGCCGCGGCGGTCCTCGCCGATCAGGCGATGCGCCGGGGCGAGGCGAAGAAGGCGCTCTCGATCCTGGCGCCGGTCGCGGAGGCGAATCCGGGCCGGGAGGACGTGCTTCAGCGCGTCATCCAGGTCGCGGAGGCGGCCGGCGACATGCAGACGGTCATCCACTGGCGCTCGGCCCTCGTCGACGCGCACAAGGCCCTCGGTCGCATCGGGGACGCCGCCACCGGTCTGCGCGCGTTGATGCAGCTCGTGCCGGACTCCGCCGAATACCGCACCCGGCTTGCCCAGCTCGAGCCTCCCGCCGCCCGGGTCGACCCGGACGGCAGTGCTTCGCGCGGCCGGTCGACGATGCCGATCGTCCCGGCGCTCGAGATGAGCGGGAAGCGCCCGCGCCCCCCGGTCGAGGCAAGTGGACAGCTGCGTTCTCCGGTCGAGCCCGTAGCGCCGATTCCGCCGCCGCCGTCTTTCGTTCCTGCGCCCCCGGTTGCCGGAGCCGCCGAGGGGGAGTTCATCCTCGACTTCGAGGACGATCAGCTCGTCCACGACCCGGGCTCGACGGGCCCCGTCCCGGACGCGGTGCGCCGCCTCTCGCAGTCCGCGATGCCGTCGTTCTCTGGGCTCGCGGCCACGCCCTTGGCTCCGCCTCGCGCGCCGCTTCCTCCCCTGGACGCTCTCGAACCCGCTCCCCTGGAGGCTCTCAAACCCGCCCCGGTGGCGGAGCCGCCGTCGATTTCGCCGTCGCTCGATGACCTCGACATCAGCTGGTCCGAGGCGCCTCGCCCCGCGCCACGGGATTCCGATCTCGAGGTCGACATCGCGCCGCCCACGGAATACGTTCAGGCGCCGGCAGAGCCCGTGGCGCTTCCCCGAGCTGCCGAATCGATCGAGATCGCGGGCGAGCCGCTTCCGGCCGTCGAGGCGCCGCCGCCCGCTCCGGAGCCGGAGGCGCCGGCGGCGGAGGTGATGGCTTCCGGGGCGATCGAGTCCGCGCTCGCCGAGGCGGACGTCTTTCGCAAGTACGGCCTCTACGACAAGGCCGTCGAGCACCTCAGGGGAATCCTCAAGCGCGCTCCGGACACTCTTCCGCTCCGCGAGAAGCTCTTCGAGCTCGCCCTCGAGGGCGGGCGAAAAAAAGTCGCCCTTGCCGAGGCCGAGCGGCTCAAAAGCCTCTATCGAGCCGAGGGCCGCGACGATCGGGTCTCCGCGATCGAGGCGCTCCTCGTCGAACGCACGAGCGCGGAAACGGGGGAGGTGATCGAGTCCGAACCGGGCCTTCCGACCGCTCTCAAGGAAATGCTCCCGCGCCCGCGGCCTGCTGCAGTGGATTCACCTGTCGTGGAACCACCCGTCGATGTCGCGGAAGTTCTCGCGTCGCCCGATGAGCCCGCCTTCCTGTCGATGGAGCCTCCGGCGGACGAGCTTCTCGAGATCGATTTCTGCCTCGAGCAGGGCATGGTCGTCGATGCGTCCGAGAGATTGCAGACTCTCGAGCGCCGGTTCGCCGGCCACCCGCAGCTGGTCCAGCGGCGCGCGCGCCTCGACGGAGGCGTGAGCGAGGACGCGCGACCGGCCCTCCGGGACATCCTATCGGAAGATTTCGAGTCTGTTCTCGACGCGGAGCTGGGGCGGGCGCTCTCCGACGAGATGGCGCGCGGCGCCGAGAGCGCTCCTCCCACGGCGGCCGTGAAGGGGCCGCCGGCGCCGGCGCTCGACGAGTCGGCGCTCTTCTCCGACGAGCAGGAGTTCTTCAACTTCGCAGGCGAGCTTCAGACGGAACTGAAGCAGGAGGTCAGCACGCCGGACGCTCCCGATGTGAGCGGCGGCGACATACCGCTCGAGGAGATCTTCCGGGAGTTCAAGAAGGGCGTCGAGCAACAGCTCTCGCCCGAGGACTTCGAGACGCACTACAACCTCGGGATCGCCTACAAGGAGATGTCCCTCACGGACGAAGCCATCAGCGAGTTCCAGAGAGCCGCGAAAAGCCCTCAGTACGCGGTCGAGTGCTGCTCGATGCTCGGCCTGTGCTTCCTCGAGAAGGGCCTCCCCCAGCTCGCGATCAAGTGGTACCGCAAGGGCCTCGAGGCCTCCAACCTCCGCGAGGAAGACCGCCTCGGCCTGCAGTACGACCTCGCGAACATCTATGTCGCGCTGGGTGATCGGGAGAACGCCTACAGGACGTTCCTGGAGATCTACGGCTCGAACGCCTCGTTCCGCGACGTCGGCGAGCGGTTGAAGGAACTCGCGCCCGCTTGAGGGGCGGACTGCTGTCCTGAGAACCGCCGTGTCCGGCGACGACGCCCCGCTCCTTTCGGTCCGCGCCCTTACCATCGCGGTGCCGGGACCCTCGGGAGAAGAGGTCGCCGCGGTAGACGGCGTCTCCTTCGACGTCGAATCCGGAGAAATCGTCGCCCTCGTCGGCGAGTCGGGATGCGGCAAGACCCTCACGTCGCTCGCGCTCGTCGACCTCGTGCCTCCGCCGGTGCGCGTCGTCTCCGGCGACGTTTTTTTTGCGGGCCGCGACGTGCGAATGCTCCCTCCGCGCGAGAAGGAGCGACTACGCGGGGGCGGCATCGGACTCGTCTTCCAGGAGCCGGCGGCGGCGCTCGACCCGGTGCGGACGATCGGCTGGGAGCTGACGACAGTGCTCGAACGGCATCGCGGCATGTCGCGCAAGGCCGCCCGGATCGAAGCCCAGCGCTGGCTGCACCGCGTGGCGCTGCCCGATCCCGAGCGCCAGATGCACGCATTTCCCTACCAGCTCTCCGGAGGAATGCGGCAGCGCGCGCTCCTCGCGCTCGCTCTCGCCGGGGGGCCGCGTCTTCTCGTCGCGGACGAGCCGACGGCGGCGCTCGACGTGACGGTGCAAGCGCAGGTGATCGAGCTTCTTCTCGCGCTCAGGCAGGAGCTCTCACTCGCCGTCCTTCTCGTCACGCACGATCTCGGCGTCGTGGCCGAGGCCGCGGACCGGGTCCTCGTCATGTACGCGGGCGAGATCGTGGAAAGCGCGCCCGCTCGAGAGCTTTTCGCGCATCCCCGGCACCCCTACACGCGTGCGCTCCTCGCCGCGCGCCCCGGGTCCGAGGCGCCGGATTCCGGACGTCTGGCCGCGCTTCGAGGCGCCGTCCCCGAGCCCGGCAGGAGGCCGTCGGGCTGCGCGTTCGAGCCGCGCTGCGACGAGGCGTTCGGACGCTGCGCGGCGGCGCGCCCGTCGCTCGTACCGACCGGCGCGGGAGCCGAGGCCGCCTGTTTTCTTCTGGACGCGAAGCCCGGAGCGCGCGTCTTATGAGCGCAGGCCCGCCGGCTCCGCTCCTGTCGGTCAACGATCTTCACAAGACGTTCGCGACGGGTGCCGGCCGGGTGAAGGCCCTCCGCGGCGTCGCCTTCGACCTCGCAGCGGGCGAAACGCTCGCCCTTGTCGGGGAATCGGGCTCCGGCAAGACGACCGCGGCGCGTCTTGTCCTGCGCCTCACGGCGCCCGATCGAGGCTCGGTGCTCTTCGACGGGATCGACTGGCTTGCCCTTTCCGCGCGAGAACTCAACCGCCGGCGCCGGGAGGTCGGCGTCGTGTTTCAGGATCCCGCCACATCGCTCGATCCGCGGTTGACCATCGCGGAGATCGTCGCCGAGCCGCTCGCGATTCACGGAATCGGGGCCCGTTCCGAGCGGCGATTCCTCGTTGCGGAACTCGTCGCCTCGGTGGGGTTGCCCACCTCGGCCATGGCCCGGCTCCCGCGCTCTCTCTCCGGGGGGCAAAGGCAGCGCGTCGCCATCGCGCGCGCTCTTGCGACGGGGCCGCGCCTCGTCGTGCTCGACGAACCGGTTTCGGCGCTCGATGTCTCCATCCGCTCGCAGATTCTCAATCTTCTCAAGAGCCTCCAGCGAGGCGCACCGTCGCGCCCCGCGTACCTCTTCATCGGCCACGATCTTTCCGTCGTCCGTTGGATCGCCGATCGCACGGCGGTGATGTATCTGGGGCGCATCGTCGAGGAGGCGCCGACGGCCGCTCTCTTCGCCTCGCCCCGCCACCCGTACACGGCCCTCTTGCTGGCCTCGCGGCCGCGCGAGGCGCCTGGGCCGCGGTCCGCCCCTCTGGCCGTCCCCGGCGACCCCCCGTCGCCCGTCGCGCCGCCTTCCGGGTGTCCGTTCCATCCGCGCTGTGCCTCGGCCCAGCCGGTCTGCGCGCAGGAAGTCCCAGCCCTTGTCGCCGGCCCGGCGGAAGGCGGGCGAAGCGTCGCCTGCCACGCGCCTCTCGGGGGAGGTTGACGCGGTGTTCAAGGAAAACATTTTCGTCCAACGTCCGTACTGTTGAGCGATGGTCTTCCTCTATCATCCCGTTCGGTTTCAGGAGGTTCTCGTGACTCGTGACCGTTCGCCGAACCTTGGACGTCCGCGCCGGAAAAGCCTTCGCGTCGCGGCGGCCCTCGCCCTGATCCTGTCCGCGGGGCCGGCGGTCGCCAACGACACCGTGTCGGTGCCCGTCGCATCGAAGGCCCGCAAGGCCATCCCGCTCCCGGCGGGCGACCAGATCGAGCTGTCCCTCCAGCAGGCGGTTCAGCTGACGCTCGAGAACGTTCTCGACCTCGACGTCGCGGCGTATAACCTCGAGGAGTCCCGGTTCGGCATCCTCGCGGCGCGAGGAGCATTCGACCCCAGCCTCGAGGTGGATCTCGGCGCGACCGACACGAACACGCCCGCGTCGTCCAGGGTCCAGGCGCCCGAGACGAAGACGGCCTACGGGAACGCCTTCCTGACCGGACTCCTCTCGTACGGCACGACCTACAGCCTCGGGTTTCAGAACATCCGGCGCGATTCGGTGATCCCCGGGTACACGTTGATCAACCCGACGTTGTCGAGCAACCTCGCGCTAAACGTCACGCAGCCCCTTCTCCGGAACTTCGGGCGGGCCGTGAACGAGCGGCTCGTCGTCCAGGCGAGGCTCGGCCGCGACACGAACGCATACTCCTTCGTGGTCGCCGTGCAGACGGCCATCCAGGCCGCGGACTCCGCATACTGGGATCTCGTCTACGCGATCGAGAACCTGAAGGCCAAGCAGGAGGCGCTCAAGATCGCCCAGGACCTCAACCGGATCACGCGAATCAAGATCGACGTCGGCGCCCTCGCGCCGATCGACATCGTGCAGACCGAGGTCACCATCGCGCAGCGCGAGCAGGACATCATCACCGCGGAGGGCCTCATCGGCGACGCCCAGGACCGCCTCCGCCGCCTCCTGAACGTCCAGTCCATCCCGGACTGGAATCGGCCGATCGTCCCGACGGATCGACCGACGCGGACCGCGCTCGCGCAGGTCTACAAGGCCGACGTGAACGAGGGCTTCGAGACGGCCCTCAGGACGCGCCCCGAGATCAAGCAGGCGCTCCTGAACATCGAATCGAAGAAGGTCACGTACGCGTACCAGAAGAGCCAGCTCAAGTCGCGCCTCGACCTTTCCGCGGGTTACGGCGCCTCGGGCCTCGGGGCGCAGACGCTCGTCACCAATCCGGACGGCACGACCAACCAGCTCAACTACTCCGACGCGCTGAGCCAGATGGGCCGCGGCGACTATCCGGCGTGGAACGTCGGCGTCGTGTTCGCCGTTCCGATCGGAAACCGCACGGCCAAGGGCAACGCCGCGACCGCGAACGCCGATCTCGAGCTCGCGCGCACGAACTTCGCGATCGCGAAGGCGAACCTGCAGGTCGAGGTGCGGGCTGCGGCCCGGGGGATCGACATCGGATACCGCAGCCTGGCCGCGGCGACGAAGGCACGGGAGCTCGGAGAGCGGAACCTCGACGCCGAGAAAAAGAAGTTCGAGAACGGCATGTCGACGACCTTTCAGGTCGCAAGTGTCGCCAACGACCTCACGACGGCCGTCACGGCGGAACTGCAGGCCATCGCGACGTATCTGAAGGACATCACCGCCTGGCACAAGGCGATTGGCGACCTCCTGCCCCAGAGGAGTGTCGAGCTGAGCGGCTTGCCAGTCTCGCTGGACGCGACGCCGGCCGAGGAGGGAGCGGTCAAGTGAGCGACACACCCGCGACCGTACCCGCCGCCGAGGCGCCGATCTCACCGGTCTCCGCCGTCGTCGGAACGTTCTCGCGCCCTTCCGAGACATTCCGGCGTCTCGTCGCCCGACCCACGTGGTGGCTGCCTCTCGTGCTGATCATCGCCTCGACCGCGGCTGCGTGGCTCGTCGTGTCCCCTAAGATGGACATGGACCGCACGATTCGCGAGTCCATCGAGAAGCGGGCTGAGAAGAGCGGGCGGACGATTCCGCCGGAGGCCATGAACCGGCAGGTGGAGTTGTCCAGGAAGCTGATGCCGGTGTTCTTCGGCGTCGCCCTGGTCGGAGGCGCGGTCCTCCTCTTCTTCCCTGCGCTCGTTTTCTGGGGCTCGGCGAAGGCGATGGGAGCCGACGCTCGCTACAAGCAGCTCCTTTCGATCTGGGGTCACGCCAGCCTCCCGAACGTCCTTGGGACGCTCCTCGGGATTCCCATCTTTCTCCAGCTCCCCGACGGTTCGTTGACTCAGGAGGGTGTCGGGGAGGTCGTCAAGTCGAACGTGGGAGCCTTCCTGGACCCCTCCGCGCCCGCTCCGCTCCGCGCGCTCGCCGGTTCGCTCGACGTCTTTTCGCTCTCCGCGCTCTTTTTTCTCGTCCTCGGCTTCCGCCGGCTGCCGGGCCTCTCGAAGGGCGCCGCGACGGCGACGCCGATCGTCCTCTGGCTCGTCTACGTGATCGGCAAGGTCGCCTGGCGCGCGGTCATGGGCTGAGGATGCCGATGCTCATCGAGATGGTCGACATCGAGAAAACGTACACGGTGGGCGAGGAGAAGGTCCGCGCGCTCCGCGGCGTGACGTTCTCGATCGACCGCGGTGAGTACGTCGCGATCATGGGTCCCTCGGGCTCGGGCAAGTCCACGCTCATGAACCTGATCGGGTGTCTCGACACGCCGACGGGCGGCGTCTACAGGCTGAACGGAGCTCCCGTGCAGGAGATGACCGACGACGATCTCGCCCGTATCCGGAACCGCGAGATCGGTTTCGTCTTCCAGACGTTCAACCTCCTCGCCCGCACGAGCGCCCTCGCCCAGGTCGAGCTGCCGCTCGTCTACGCCGGGATCTCGAAGAAGGACCGGCGCGAGCGCGCGGAGAAGGCGCTCGCCCACGTGGGCCTTTCCGACCGCGCGCACCACAACCCGAACGAGCTCTCGGGCGGCCAACGCCAGCGCGTCGCGATCGCGCGCGCCCTCGTGACGGGCCCGTCGCTCCTTCTCGGGGACGAGCCGACCGGCAACCTCGACTCGGAGACGGGAGAGGAGATCATGCGGCTCTTCCGGGAGCTGAACGAGCAGGGAAACGCGATCATCGTCGTGACGCACGAGGAAGACATCGCGGCCCACGCGCGGCGCATCATCCGCATCCGCGACGGGCGGATCTCGGACGACCGGCCGAATGACTCCAGCCGCGCCGAGCTCGTGGCCAAAGCGAAGAGGGAAGCGCTCGAAGGCGCCGTCCAGACGCCGCCGCCCGCCGCCAGCCCCGCCTGACGATTCACCTGAGCCGCTACACTGCGCGCGTGGTCGCGGACGTTCTTGCGCTCGTTCTCCTGCAGCTCGCCGTCGGACTCGCGATCTGCAACCTTCTGACGCCGTCGAAAGACCTTTCGGGCGGATTCTTTGCTCTGCATGGAGGCATTGCGTCGTTTGCGCTTTGCCTTGCATGGCTCGTTTCTAGGAACGGAGGATTTCTGCTTAGAAAGGAAGAGAGGACGGCGGCCGCGCAGGCCGCGTCGACCGCGCTCGGGGCTCGGCCGTGGTTTGCGGGGGCGCTCTTCGCCTTCGCACTCGTGACACTCGTCGCCCATACGTTTCTGGCGCGCACAGGCTCTCTTACCCTTTCTAAGAATCTTCTGTTCGTCTCGGCCTGCTGCGGCATTGCCCTCCTTCTGTCTCGCGTGCGTGTGGAGCCCTTCGCCTCCCTCCCCGGGATCGGCCCCGTCTGGCTCGCCGCCGGGTTTCTCCTCGGAGCGCTGTTCTTCGGCGCCGTCGTGTGGGCGATGAACCTCGGGCACTGGTATCTCGTCTCGACGTCGCTGCCGTGGGGCCTCCTCGTGCGCGCGACGGAGGCATTCGCCGTGCTCGCGGTCCTGCGCGCGGCTTTCGCCATCGTGGCGCTGGGCCTCGTGGCGCGCGCCTCGGCGGGTGAGGCGGGCGAGGCGCTGGCGGCGCTCCTGGATCCGATGCGCGACGGCTTCTTTTTCTGGTCGCGCGTGATGTGGGGTCTCGTCGCGCCGCTCGTCCTCGCGCCGTTCGTGGTGAAGACCGCGCGGATGAAGTCGAATCAGGCGGCGACGGGGCTTCTCTACGTGGGGCTGGTGTTCGTGCTCGTTGGCGAGCTTCTGGCCGCTTACCTCACGCGGCGCTCGGGGCTTCCCGTCTGAGCGAGGCGCGCGGCCCAGGCAGCGTGACCGAAAGCGCCGCGGCAAGCAGAGGGAGCGCCCCGAGGACGGGAAAGACCGCCGCGACGCCCTGGTGGTCGGCGAGGGCCCCGAGGAGTGGTACGCCGACACCCCCGATTCCGATCGCGAGCCCCATCGTCACGCCGCCCGCGATCCCTTCGCGTCCCGGCAGGTACTCCTGGCCCATGACCACCGCCACGCTGTACGTGCCCACGGTGCCGCCGCCGATGAGAACGAGACTCGCGAGGCCGGCGGCGCCCGGCGTATGCAGGAAGAAGGCGAGAAGCGGGGCGAGCGGAAGCAGGAAGCCTACGAGGACCGCTCGGCGGCCGAAGCGGTCGGCGAGCCGGCCCCCCAGGAGCGTGGTCACCGCCCCGGCGAGAAGCATGGCAGTCACGGCGAGGGCGGCCTCTCGCTTCGGGATTCCGCGCACCTTCACGAGGTAGAGGGGGACGAACGAGACGAGCCCGAATGCGAAGAGCGAGCGGATGACGATGACCCCCGAGAGCCGCGTGAAGGCTCCCCATTGCGGGAGGGTCGCGTTTTCGCCCGAGCGCGCGTGGGAGCTTTCGGGCCTGAGAACGCGCAGGCGCGGCAGCTCGCGGGCGAGGAGGGCCGCCATGAGGCACGCCGGCAGGGACATCCAGACGATGCGCGCGACGCCTCCGGACCCCGCGAGGATCGAGATCGCGACCGGCCCNNACGCCCGCGCCCGAGACGAGGATCGCGGCGATCGTGGCGCCGTAGCCCGTCACGAGTCCCGCGAGGGCGAGGCCGCCGCCCGCGGCGAGGACCCCGAGGGGGATCAGGAAGGGGAGGGGGCGTCGGTCCGAAAGGTGCCCGAGGGCCGGCTGGATGAGAGACGAGAGGAGCGTGGCGGCGAGGACCACGCCGCCGGCTGCGGCATACGTGAGGCCGCGCTCGGCGATGAGGAACGGCAGCAGCGCCGGCACGGCGCCCTGGTTCATGTCGTTGACGACGTGCCCGGCCGCCAGCCATCCAAGGGCGCGACGGTCGGTCGAGCGCTTCGCCATGCTCGTCAATGGTAGAGGGGGAAAGGAAGAAAGAGGAAGAGAAGAAGATTTTCTTAGAAAGAAAGGAGAAGAGGGGACAGAGCCGAAGAAGAGACTTCTTAGAAAGGGATGAGACGAGGTATGCCCATAACGTTTGAGGTCGCGCTGGGCGGTCTTCTTCAGCCGGACGCGATAGCGGGGTTTCAGCGGCTCGGGCTCGTTCAGAGCCCCAGCTCCGCGCGGACCTTCTCAAGTGGGACGCTGCCGGGCTCCTTGAGTGCCTTCATCGCCGCTTTCACGTCGAGCCGGTCTTCCTCTTCGGCGATGAGACGCTCGAAGAGCATGAAGTCCTGCGTGGCGATCAGCACGCCGAGGGTCTTCTTGCCCTTGCGGATGCGGACCGGCTGACCGGGGGCCAGGCGTGCCAGCGCTCCACGTGAGCGCGGTGTCTTCGGGTCCTTGGCGGCAGTGCGACTCATACCGTGATTCTAAGCCGTTCGGATTTTTCTCATGTGCGGCGGCTGCACTCGCAGCCGCCGATGGCAGAAAACGCGAAGGGGTTGTTCGCACGTATCCTCGGCAGGTGCGCGTCTCCGTCTACTGCTCTGAATGCCTCGCCCGCATCGAGCTTCCTGCGCCGCTCGACGCGCCTGCTGGCTCTGTCTCATGCCCTTCTAAACATTCTTCAATCGCCTTTTCCCACTCGGACGCCGTCCGAGGCGGAGAGAGGGTGGATGTCTGCTCTCGCTGTTCCTCCACCGCACTGTTCGTCCAGAAGGATTTCGATCAGCGCTTCGGCTGCGCGATCCTCGCCGCGGGCGCGGCCGTGTCCCTCGGCGTGTCGTGGCGGTTTGGCGGAATCTGGTTCGTGCCGGCGCTCCTCGTCGTCGCGGCCGCGGATTTCGTCCTCGCGCGGCGCGTCGCGCCGGTCGTCATCTGCTACCAATGCGACACGGAATACCGCGAGGTTACGGATCTCTCCGCTGCGCGCGCCTACGATCCTCACGTGGCGGAGCGCTTCGCCGAGACGAAGACCGTGCGGCGCATGAATCCCTGACCGGATCGGCTATCCTCTCGGGTTCCCATGCGGCCACTCGGCACCTACCGCCTCGCTCCGTCGCTTCCCGAGCGGCTCGTCCCCCTGTCGCTGCTCGCGCGCGACCTGCGCTCGACGTGGCGGGAAGACGTGCGCTCCCTTTTCCGGGATATCGACCCAGAGGAGTGGGAGCGAAGCGGAAACCCGGTCGTCCTCCTTCGGACCGCCGACCCGGAGCGTCTCGCGGCGCTGGCGTCCGACGAGGCGTACGTGGGGCGCGTCCTCTCGGTCGAGAGGGCGCTCGACGCCGAAGACGGCGCGCCGCCGCGCCACGCGGTCGCCGCGTCTCTCGCCGCATCCGGCGACCGGATCGCGTATTTCTGCGCGGAGTTTGGCCTCACCGAGATTCTGCCGATCTATTCGGGCGGCCTCGGCGTTCTCGCGGGCGACCATCTCAAATCCGCGAGCGATCTCGGGGCGCCGCTCGTGGGGGTCGGCCTCTTCTACCGCGAGGGCTTCTTCCGCCAGACGCTGACGGCGGACGCGCGACAGAAGGAGTCCTATCCGATCGCCGACCCGCACGATCTTCCGGCCGACATCCTCCCGACGCCGGCGGGCGTCGCGCCGATCGTGAGCGTGCGCGTCGGCGAGCGGGATGTTCATCTCCTCGTTCGTCGCGTGCGCGTGGGACGCACGACGCTTCTCCTCCTCGACTCGCATCTGCCCGTCAACCGGCCGAGCGACCGCGAGATCACGAACCGCCTGTACGGAGGTGACAAGGAGATGCGGATTCGTCAGGAGCTCGCCCTCGGGATTGGCGGCATGCGCGCGCTCGATCTCGCCGGTCTCCGGCCCACGGTGCGCCACGCGAACGAGGGACACGCCGCGTTTCTCGGGCTCGAGCGGATCCGCCAGCTCCGCGCCGAAAGAGGCCTGTCGTTCTCCGAGGCCCGCGAGATCGCGATGGCGGGAAACTGCTTCACGACCCACACGCCCGTGGCCGCGGGAATCGACCTCTTCCCGGAAGAGCTGATGAAGAAGTACTTCAGCGCGAAGGTCGAGGCCTACGGCATCTCCTTCAAAGAGCTCCTCGGCCTCGGCCGGCAGGTTCCCGAGGACCCGCATGAGTTCTTCTCGATGGCCGTGCTCGGGCTGCGCCTCTCGGCACACGTCAACGGCGTCTCGAAGCTGCATGCGTACGTGTCGCGCCGCCTGTGGCGCGGTGTGTTTCCCGAGGCGCCGCTCTCGGAGATTCCGATCGCCGCCGTCACGAACGGAGTCCATGCGGACACGTGGACCGCTCCCTCCATCGCGGCCCTCNNGTGGAGATCGAGGCCGCATGGCAGCTCCTCGACCCGTCAGCCCTTACGATCTCGTTTGCCCGCCGCTTCGCGACTTACAAGCGCGCCACCTTGATCTTCCACGATCCGGTCCGTCTTTCGCAGCTCGTGAACGAGACCCACCGCCCCGTGCAGCTTCTCTTCGCGGGCAAGGCGCACCCGAAGGATGAGCCCGGCAAGGAATTCCTGAGGCGGGTCGGGGAGTTCGCGGCGCAACCCGAGTTCAGGGGACGCGTCGTGCTCCTCGACGACTACGACATGCGTCTTGCCCGGCTCCTCGTCTCGGGCTCGGACGTCTGGCTGAACAATCCGATCCGGCCGAACGAGGCCTCGGGCACGTCTGGCATGAAGGCGGCGATGAACGGCGTTCTGAACCTGTCTGTCCTCGACGGATGGTGGAACGAAGCCCCTCGAGACGAAACGGGCTTCACGATCGGCGACGACACGGACGGGCGGACGGACGACGATGTCGCGGCCGCTCTGTATGACCGGCTCGAAAACGAGGTCATTCCGCTCTTTTATGACCGGCCTGGCGGCGACCGCACACAGATGCCGGCTGCCTGGGTCGAGCGGATGGCCGCCGCCGCCTCGCGGCTCGGCCGTTTCTTCTCGTCGGANNTGGCCGCCTGGAAAGCGAAGACGCGTGTCGCTTGGGATGCCGTGGACTTCGCATCGGTCACGCTCAATCCGGGCGATCCGGCCCGCCTCGCGCCGGGCCAGACGTTCAGCGTCGAGGTCCAACTGCGTCTCGGGGAGCTCGGGCCCGAGGATCTCGCGGTCGACTGGTTCGAGGGCGAGATGGACCGGAGCGGAGGCGTGGACGCGGGCTACTCGACGCCCCTCGCGTTCGTCGAGCGCCGCGACGGCACGGCGACGTGGGCCGGCGTCGTCGCGCGTCCCGCGGACGACCGGAGAGGCTACTCGGTGCGCGTCCGGCCCTGGCATCCGCTCCTGTCACACCCGAACGAGACTGGTCTCGTCCTTTGGGCGGAATAGCGCGTCAGGTCTTCGACTCCGCGAGCTGAAACGACAAGTTCTCGAGGAAGAACGTCAAGTCGACGTTCTTCACGAGAATGCCGGGAAGCGCGGGCACCGTCACCGGCGCGAAATTCAGGAGGGCACCGACGCCGGCCGCCGCCAGGCGTTGCGCGAGCGAAATCGCGCCCTCGGCCGGCACCGCGAGGATGCCGATCTCGATCCGGAGCTCCTTCACACGGTCCTCGAGCGCCTGGACGTCGTAGATGGGCACGCCCGTGCGCGAGCGTCCGCCCACCTTGCGGCCGTCCACGTCGAAAAGCGCGGCCACACGGAAACCCTCCGCGTTGAAGTTCCGCGAGTCGGCGAGGGCCTGGCCGAGGTTGCCCGCTCCCGCGATGCCGAGCGCCCGCGTCTTCGAGAGACCCATGAGGGCCTTGAGGTGAGCCTTGAGCTCGCCCACGCGGTAGCCGACGCCACGCACGCCGAATTCGCCGAACTGGGCGAGGTCCTTGCGGATCTGGGCGGAGTTGAGCCCGAAGCGGGCGGCGATCTCGTAAGACGTGGCGGTGTGGACGCCGGCCGTCTCGAGGCCGCGCAGCGCGCGCAGGAGAAGCGACAGGCGGTGGCTTGTCGCCTCGGGGACGGGCTCGGTTCGCTCCGCAGGCTTGTTCACGGCTTAGCGCCCCGTGAGAGTGACGGCAGCCCCGCGAGCGAGCTCGAGAAGGGCGCGCGGGAAGACGCCCCAGGCCAGCATGAGCGCGGCCGTCAGGAGGAAGGCGGCGCCGGACAGGAGATCCTCCGGCACGAGCGTGACCTCGCGGACCGGTTCCTTCATCCAGAGGACGTAGACGACGCGGAGGTAGTACCCCACGGAGACGAGGCTTCCCAGGACTCCGATCAGCGCCAGCCAGACGAGGCCGGAGTCGACGGCCGCCCGGAACACGAGGAACTTGCCGATGAAGCCCACCGTGGGCGGAAGGCCGGCGAGGGAGAGCATCGACAGAGTCAGGACGGAGGCCGCGAGGGGATGCCGCCGGCCGAGGCCCGCGAGATCGCCGAGAGAGCGCGGCTCCTTCTCACCCGCCGAGAGCGCGGCGACGGTGAGGAAGGCGGCGGCGTTCGTGACGAGGTAGCCCGCGAGAAAAACGAAGAGGCCTTCGAATGCCTCCGGCGTGAACGTGGCGACGGCGATCGCCGCATAGCCCATCTGCGCGATGCCGGAGTAGGCGAGCATCCGCTTGAGATCGCGCTGGGAGAGCGCGACCACGTTGCCGAACAGGATCGAGAGGACGGCGAGGACCCCGAAGAGTGGACGCCACGGGTCGGGGAGCCCCGACGGGAACAGTGCATGCAGGACGCGGATGAGAACGATGAGGGCGCCAGCCTTCGGGGCCGTCGAGAGGAAGGTCACGGCGGGAGTCGTCATGCCCTGGTAGACGTCTGGAGCCCACCCATGGAAGGGAACGAGGGCGATCTTGAACGAGAACGCCGCGACGATCGCGAGGAGCCCGGCTTTGAGAAGCACGTCGAAGGGGTCGCGGGCGCTGCCCGAGGCGAGACCTTGCAGCCTCGTGAGGCTCGTCGTCCCGAGGCGGCCGTATACCGTGGCGATGCCGTAGAGGAGGAACGCGGACGCGAGCGCGCCCGTGAGGAAGTACTTCAGGGCCGCCTCCGTCGCGGCCGGCACGTCGCGGTACCACGCCGCGAGGACGTAGAGAGAGAGAGACATCAGCTCGAGGCCGAGAAAGACGATGAGGAGATCGACGCCGCGCGCCATGAGAATGAGGCCGGTCGCGGAGAAGAGGAGGAGGGCGTAGAACTCTCCCTGACCTCGCCGATCGCGCTCGAGCGTGGCCGCCCCGCCGAGCACCGCGAGCGCCACGGCCCCGAGGGCGATGAGCTCGATGAAGCGCGAGAGACCGGAGGACTCCACCGCTCCGCCGAAGAACGTCCCCGTCGTGTCCCGACCCGCGAGGTTCGCGAGCGCGAGGGCGAGAAGCGTGACGTAGGGGAAGAAGGTCCGGAGCCGCCGCGCGAAGGCGTCCAGGAGGAGGATCAGCGTGGCGAAGGCGGCGAGGACGAGCTCCGGCGCGACACAGGCGAGGTCCGCGCCGGTGACGTGAAGGAAGCCCGTCATCGAGCGGCCTCCGGGCGCGGAGGGGGCAACACATGAGCTTCGAGGCGGGCGGCGGCCGCGGGTGTCCCGACGCGCTGAAGCGTCTGCACGCTGCCGTCCACGAGCGTCAGGAGAGGCCGCGGGAACACACCGAGGAGAACGATGAGGACGATGAGAGGAAATGCGCCCGCCAGCTCCCAGCCGTTGATGTCGGTGAGAGCGCGGTTCGCGGGAACCGTTTCGGGGCCCCAGAACACCTTCTGGACGAGCGTCAGGAGGTAGATCGCGCCGAGAATCATGCCGGTCGCCGCGATGGCCGCCCATGCGACCTTCACCTGGAAGACGCCTCCGAGGATGAGGAACTCGCCGACGAACCCATTCAGGCCGGGGAGCCCGATGGAGCCGAGCGTGGCGATGAGGAAGAGCGCGGTCGTCACGGGGACTCGCGCCGCGATGCCGCCGTAGTCGGCCATCTCGCGCGTGTGGCGGCGCGCGTACAGGACGCCCACGAGGAGGAAGAGAAGGCCGGTCGTGAGACCGTGGGCCACCATCATGAAGATCGCGCCCGACAGAGCGGCGCCCGT